>JAEXPS010000242.1 GCA_023438885.1 Actinomycetes bacterium | reverse complement strand
GGGGCCGGGGACGACGAACGGGCCGGCCACCCGAAGGTGACCGGCCCCGCCGTGGTTCAGACGTGGATGGATCAGAAGTCCATCCCACCGCCCATGCCACCGTCGCCACCCGGCATCGCCGGGGCCTTCTCCGGCTTGTCGGCGACGACCGCCTCGGTGGTGAGGAACAGCGCCGCGATCGACGCCGCGTTCTGCAGCGCCGAGCGGGTGACCTTGACCGGGTCGGCCACACCGGCCGCCAGCAGGTCCTCGTACACGTCGGTCGCGGCGTTGAGGCCCTGGCCGACGGGGAGGTTGCGGACCTTCTCCGCCACGACGCCGCCCTCGTAGCCCGCGTTGATCGCGATCTGCTTGAGCGGGGCCTCGATGGCGAGCTTGACGATGGCGGCACCGGTCGCCTCGTCGCCCGTCAGCTCGAGCTTCTCGAACGCGGTCTTGCCGGCCTGGATCAGGGCGACGCCACCACCGGCGACGATGCCCTCCTCCACGGCGGCCTTGGCGTTGCGCACCGCGTCCTCGATGCGGTGCTTGCGCTCCTTGAGCTCCACCTCGGTGGCGGCGCCGGCCTTGATGACGGCCACGCCGCCGGCCAGCTTGGCGAGCCGCTCCTGGAGCTTCTCGCGGTCGTAGTCCGAGTCGGAGTTCTCGATCTCGGCGCGGATCTGGTTGACCCGGCCCGCGATCTGGTCCGCGTCGCCGGCGCCCTCGACGATGGTGGTCTCGTCCTTGGTGACGACGACCTTGCGCGCCTGGCCGAGCACCTCGAGGCCGACCGAGTCGAGCTTGAGGCCGACGGTCTCCGAGACGACCTGGCCGCCGGTGAGGATGGCCATGTCCTGGAGCATCGCCTTGCGGCGGTCACCGAAGCCGGGCGCCTTGACGGCGATCGACTTGAACGTGCCCTTGAGCTTGTTGACGACGAGCGTGGCCAGGGCCTCGCCCTCGACGTCCTCGGCGACGATGAACAGCGGCTTGCCGGCCTGGATGACCTTCTCCAGCAGCGGCAGCAGGTCCTTGACGTTCGAGACCTTGGACTCGACGAGCAGGATGAACGCGTCCTCGAGGACGGCCTCCTGGCGCTCCGGGTCGGTGACGAAGTAGGCCGAGAGGAAGCCCTTGTCAAAGCGCATGCCCTCGGTGAGCTCGAGCTCGAGGCCCAGGGCGTTGCTCTCCTCGACGGTGATGACGCCCTCCTTGCCGACCTTGTCGAGGGCCTCGGCGATCAGGTCGCCGATCGCCTGGTCGGCGGCGGAGATGGCGGCCGTGGCGGCGATCTCCTCCTTGGTCTCGACCTCCTTGGCCTGGGCCAGGAGCTGCTCGGTGACGGCCTCGACGGCCTTCTCGATGCCGCGCTTCAGCGCGATCGGGTTGGCGCCGGCCGCGACGTTGCGCAGGCCCTCCTTGACCAGGGCCTGGGCGAGCACGGTGGCCGTGGTGGTGCCGTCGCCCGCGACGTCGTCGGTCTTCTTCGCGACCTCCTTGACGAGCTCGGCGCCGATCTTCTCGTACGGGTCGTCGAGCTCGATCTCCTTGGCGATGGAGACGCCGTCGTTGGTGATCGTCGGCGCGCCCCACTTCTTGTCGAGCACGACGTTGCGGCCCTTGGGGCCGAGGGTGACCTTGACGGTGTCGGCGAGGGCGTTCAGCCCGCGCTCCATGCTCCGCCGGGCCTCCTCGTCGAAGGCAATGATCTTGGCCATGGGGCTAGCGATCCTTTGTCTGGGGTGCGTGGTCGGCCGGCTGGCGCCCGCGACGGACGGGCCGCCCCGCGCGGTCACGTCCCGCGCCCGACGACCCTCACCCGACGGCCGGTACTCCTGTCACTCTCCGGGGGAGAGTGCTAAGTCAATGGTTAGCACTCGCACCCACCGAGTGCAAGCCGCTCGCCGGCCGGACCCGGCCGGCGCGCACGAAGGATCAGGCGTCCGGGTCCTCGCGCAGGATCACGGTGATGCCCTGAGGCGCGTCGATCGGCGACAGCACCAGCGTGTCCAGGCCGAGCGTCGAGGCGACCAGCTCGGCCGTGCTGCGCAGGTCCTCGCTGCCGTAGAACACGGTGGAGGCGACGGGCGTGTCGGACGTCGCGTTGCCCGGGGTGACGTCGGTGAACCCGGCCGTCCGCAGCTCGTCGGCCTGGCGGCCCGCCAGCCCGCCGATGCCCGCCCCGTTGAGCACGCTCACCGGGGTGGCGAGGTTGGGCGCCGCCACGGTCGGCGTGGGCTCGGCGGTGACGGTCGGCGTGGGCTCGGCGGCGGTCTGCGTCGAGGTGGGCGTCGGCGCGGTGGTCGCTGACGTGGGCAGCGGCTCCTCGGCGTCGTTGCCCGGCAGCCTGCCTTCGTCGGCCAGGTAGGTGACCGCGGCCCAGGCGATCAGCGGCACGACGATCAGCACCAGGAGGAACGGCCACCACCGGCTCCAGGCGGAGCGGGGCGCCCGGTGCACGCCGCGCGGGGCGTCGGGGTCCGGCGTCGCGTCGAACTCGTCCGGCGGGTAGCGATAGGCGGCCTTGCTCACGGCCGCAAGGCTAGTGGGTGCGGCGGTGAGATCAGCCCAGCGGCGCGGCGGCGACGAAGCCGGCTACAGCTCCACGCCGAGGCGACGGGCGGTGCGGGCACGCTGGCGCGACGCGCGCATGCGACGCAGCCGCTTGACGAGCATCGGGTCGAACGCGAGGGCGGCCTGGTCGTCGATCAGCGCGTTGAGCACCTGGTAGTACCGCGTGGCCGACATGTCGAAGAGCTCGCGGATCGCCTGCTCCTTGGCGCCGGCGTACTTCCACCACTGGCGCTCGAAGCCCAGGATCGCCTGGTCACGCTCCGAGAGGGTGGTCTGCCCGGTCGCCTGCTGCACCGTCGCGACGTCCATCGGCTCGCCTCCCTCACTGTCCGTGCCGGCCCGCGTCCCGGCTGCTGCCGGGCCCTGCCTGCGGACCATCGTAGGCCGCGAATCACACCTCTGTCATTCGCCCACCGCCCCCACCCTCGCGCCCACCCCCGCCTCCGCCCACCAGCCCCACCCACCGGGCACTCCGGCCGCCCAGCTGCCCGCGAAGTCGACACTTTGACTCCACCCCGGCAGTTCGAACTGTCGACTTCGCGTCAAAGTGCCGACCCCGCCGGCGGTAGCGGGCTGAGGGAGGGTCGGGCGGGGGGCGGTAGCGTGCCGCGGGTGAGTCTCGCGCCGCTGGACCGGCTGATGGCACCCGACTGGGCGGAGGCGCTGGCGAGCGTCGAACCGCAGATCAGGGCCGCCGGTGACTTCTTGCGCGCGGAGGTGGCCGCCGGCCGCACCTACCTGCCGGCCGGCGACGCGATCTTCAACGCCTTCCGGCGCCCGCTGGCGGGGGTGCGGGTGCTGATCGTCGGCCAGGACCCCTACCCGACCCCCGGGCATCCGATGGGGCTGAGCTTCTCCGTACAGCCGCAGGTGCGCCCGCTGCCCGGGTCGCTGGTGAACATCTTCAAGGAGCTCGAGGCGGACCTCGGCGTGCCGACACCGACCACCGGCGACCTGACGGCGTGGGCCGACCGTGGCGTGATGCTGCTCAACAGGGTGCTGACCGTGCGGGCCGGCGCGTCGGCGTCGCACCGGGGCAAGTGCTGGGAGCCGGTGACCGACCGGGCGATCGCCGCCCTCGTCGAGCGGGGCGGGCCCCTGGTGGCCGTCCTCTGGGGTCGCGACGCGCAGACCTTGGCACCGGCCCTCGGCAGCGTGCCGGTGGTCGCCTCGCCGCACCCCAGTCCGCTGTCGGCCTATGCGGGGTTCTTCGGGTCGCGGCCGTTCTCGAAGGTCAACGCTTCGCTCGAGCACCAGGGCGCTGATCCCATCGACTGGTCGTTGCCCTGATCGGGGACGTGGCTCGGGGGCATGATGGCAGGGTGAGCACACCGCGCTGGACCCGGTACGTCGCCCTGGGGGACTCGTTCACGGAGGGACTGTGGGACGCCCCGGACGGCACCGAAGCCCCCCTGCGCGGCTGGGCCGACCTGCTGGCGGCGCACCTGTCCGCGCGTCGCGTCGACGCCGGTCTGCCGCCGCTGGAGTACGCCAACATCGCGATCCGCGGCCGCAAGCTGGCGCGGATCGTCACCGAGCAGGTGGACGAGGCCCTGGCGATGGAGCCGGACCTCGTCAGCCTGCTCGGCGGCGGCAACGACCTGCTGCGACCGGATGCCCACCCGGACCACCTGGCCCGGCAGCTCGAGACCGCCGTGGTGCGGCTCCGCCAAGCGGGCGTCGACGTGCTGATGGGCACCGGCTTCGACACCTGGGGCAGCCCGATGATCCGCCGGATCCGCCCCAAGGTGGCGCTGTACAACGCCGACATCTGGTCGATCGCCCGGCGCAACGGTGCGTTCGTCATGGACGCCTGGGGCATGCGGTCGCTGCGCGACTGGCGAATGTGGTCGGAGGACCGGATCCACCTCACGACGGCCGGCCACGAGCGGGTGGCCCAGGCGGCGCTCGTCGGGCTGGGCCTGGAGCCCGACTCCCCCGACTGGGACGACCCCCTGGCGCCGCTGCCGCCGACCCCGCGCCTCGACCGCGCGCGGGAGAACGCCCGGTGGGCCCGCGAGCACTGGGTGCCGTGGATGGGCCGCCGGCTGCGCGGGCGCTCGTCGGGCGACGGGCGCTCCCCCAAGCGACCCGTGCCGGAGCCGGTCGGCTAGACGACGTCGTCGGCGACTCGCGCAGGGGCCCGCGTACGAGCGGACCGGCGGGGGCCTCGTCCATCACGTACGGGCGGAAGCCCGGGCGGCGAGCTCCGTGATGCCGCGGTGGCGCGCGCCGTGGAGCGCGTTGAAGATGGTGTCCTGTCCAGCAGGCACCGCACCTGGTAGATGCCGTCCCACGTGCAAGGGAGCACCCATGGGCGTCAACGGGAGTCCGGCCCGGCGCCGGACGACGCCCGCCGGTGGCCACCGCCGCCGATCGCGCCCTGCCACTCGGCTGTCACCCAGCAAGGACACGGCCACGACCACAGCCACGACTGAAGAAGGTGCAGACGTATGAAGAAGCTCATCAACAACCCGGACGACGTCCTCGCGCAGGCCCTGGCCGGCATGGCCGCGGCGGAGCCGCTGCTCGACGTCGACATGGCGAACCGCGTCATCTACCGGGCCACGCCCAAGGACGAGGGCAAGGTCGCGATCATCTCCGGCGGCGGCTCCGGCCACGAGCCGATGCACGGCGGCTTCGTGGGCTTCGGCATGCTCGACGCGGCCTGTGCCGGGGCGGTCTTCACCTCCCCGACCCCGGACCAGATGGAGGCGGCGACCACCAAGGTCGACCGCGGCGCGGGGGTGCTGCACATCGTCAAGAACTACACGGGCGACGTGATGAACTTCGAGATGGCCGCCGAGCTCGCGGAGGCCACCGGCGTCGAGGTCGCCAGCGTCGTCACCAACGACGACGTCGCGGTCGAGGACTCGACGTGGACCGCGGGACGGCGCGGCGTCGGCACCACCGTGCTGCTGGAGAAGATCGTCGGCGCCGCAGCCGAGCGCGGCGACGACCTGGCCGCCGTGCACGCCCTGGCGGACAGGATCAACGCCAACGGCCGGTCCATGGGCATGGCCCTGACCAGCTGCACCGTCCCGGCCGCCGGCAAGCCGACCTTCGACCTGCCCGAGGACCAGATGGAGATCGGCATCGGCATCCACGGCGAGCCCGGTCGCCGCCGCGTCCCGCTGGCCGGCGCGCACGAGATCGCCGAGATGCTCGTCGACCCGATCCTCCACGACCTGGACTTCACGGGCTTCCCCACGATCGTCATGGTCAACGGCATGGGTGGCACGCCGCTGATCGAGCTGTACCTGATGTACGGCGAGGTCGAGGCGCTGCTGGCCAAGGCCGGCGTCACCGTGGCCCGCAGCCTCGTCGGGAACTACATCACCTCGCTGGAGATGGCGGGCTGCTCGGTGACCGTCCTCAAGGCGGACGACGAGATCGTCGGCCTGTGGGACGCGCCCGTGGTGACCCCCGGCCTGCGGTGGGGTGCCTGACGCGATGAGCGTGGACCTGCAGACCCTCATCAGCTGGCTCGACACGTTCCGCGGCCACGTCACGGAGAACCGGGCCTACCTCACGGAGCTCGACTCGGCGATCGGTGACGCCGACCACGGCATCAACATGACCCGCGGCATGGACGCCGTGTTCGCCAAGATCCACGAGGCACAGGAGGGCGGCACGCCGTTCACCACGATCGACGACCTGTTCAAGGCCGTCGGCATGACGATGGTGACGTCCGTCGGCGGTGCGAGCGGGCCGCTGTACGGCACGTTCTTCCTGCGGATGGGGCGCTCGGCCGGCACCGCCGACAGCCTCGACGCCGCGGAGCTCGGCACCGCGCTGCGGGCCGGGCTCGAGGGCGTCGTCGCTCGCGGCAAGGCCGAGGCGGGCGACAAGACGATGGTCGACGCGATGGCACCGGCCCTCGACGCCTACGACGCGGCGGTCGCCGCCGGCAGCAGCGCCGGCGAGGCCGCGAACGCCGCGCTCGCCGCCGCCGAGGCAGGGCGGGACGCCACCGAGCCGCTCGTCGCCCGCAAGGGCCGTGCCAGCTACCTCGGCGAGCGGTCGGCGGGGCACCTGGACCCGGGCGCCACGTCGACCGCGCTGCTGTTCCGGGCGCTGGCCGAGACGCTGGGGTAGGTCGTGGTCGGCATCGTCGTGGTGTCGCACAGCCCGGCGCTGGCGCAGGCCGCGGTGGCGCTCGCCCTCGAGATGGTCCCCTCCGGGCCTCCTCCCGTGGCCGTCGCCGCGGGAGGTCCCGGCGGGGTGACGGGGACGGACGCGGTCGCGGTGAGCGAGGCGATCGGCCAGGTCGGTTCGCCGGACGGTGTGCTGGTGCTGATGGACCTGGGCTCGGCGGTGCTCTCGGCCGAGCTGGCGCTGGAGTTCCTCGACGACCCCGACATCCCGGTGCGGCTGACCTCGGCGCCGTTCGTCGAGGGGCTGATGGCCGCGGTGGTCTCGGCTGCGGGCGGGGCCAGCCTCGACGTCGTGGCTCGGGAGGCTCGCGGTGCGCTGGCGGCCAAGGCGGCCCACCTCGAGCAGGAGCAGGCGCACGACGAGCCGGCGCTCGCCGCCACGAGCACCGCGCAGGTGACGCGCGACCTGCAGCTGATCAACCCGGTGGGCATGCACGCGCGCCCCGCCGCGCTGCTGGTGGCCGCCCTCGGCGGCCTCGACGCCGAGGTGACGGTGGCGAACACCCGCACCGGCCGCCCGCCGGTCGCCGTCACCGGCACCACCGCGCTGCTGACGATCGACGGCCGCAACGGCGACACGCTGCGCTTCGGCGCGTCGGGGGCGGACGCCCAGGAGGCGCTGAACCGGATCGCCGACCTGGTGCACCGCGGGTTCGACGAGCTCGACGTCTCCGCGAGCCCGGCGGGCCCCGCCCGGCCCGCGACCGCCGCGCCGGCCGAGGCCGAGACCGCCGTGCCGGGCAGGCCGCTCGGGGTCAGCCCCGGTCGCGGCGTGGGGCCGGTGGTGCGCATGGCCGACCCGGTCTCCGAGCCGTCGGCGGGTGAGACCGTGCCCGCCGACGGCCGCGACGCCGAGGCCGACCGGATCACGGCGGCCGCCGCTGCCGTCGCCGCCGAGCTGCGGGCACGGGCGGCGCGGGTCAAGGGCGAGGCGGCCGCGATCCTGGAGGCGAACGCCCTCATGGCCGAGGACCGCGGGCTGCTGGACGACGCCCGCGCTCGGGTGCTCGAGCTGGGCCTGGCCGCCGCCCCCGCGGCGTGGCGGGCGTTCACGGC
>JAEXPS010000211.1 GCA_023438885.1 Actinomycetes bacterium | reverse complement strand
CCGGTGGCAGTGGCGCGGGGGAGCCGTACCAGACGGGGTCCTGGGTCCACGGGCCGCTCACGGACGGGAGCCTCGCACGCCGGGGCGGGGCGAGTCGACATCTCGAGCGAGCCTGGCGAGCTGGGCGACGTACCCGCCCCCGAACAGCAGGGCGTGCACGCCCACGGGGTAGAGCTGGTGCAGGCCCACGCGGTGTCGCCAGCCGGGCCGCAGGGGGTGTGCCTCCTGGTATCCGGCGAGCGCCTCGTCGAGGTGCGGCAGGCCGAACAGGGCCAGCATCGCCAGGTCGGTCTCCCGGTGCCCACCGTGGGCGGCCGGGTCGACCAGCGTCGCGCCCGCCGGCGTCCAGACGACGTTCCCGTTCCACAGGTCGCCATGGAGCCGGGCGGGGGCGTCGTCGTCGTCCAGCTCACCCGACTCCAGGCGGTCGCTCACGCGTTCGAGGGCCGCCAGCGTGGGCTCGTCGGCGGCGCGGGAACGACGAAGCCACGTGGCCAGCGGCCGCAGCCGCCGCACCGCGAGGAACTCGCCCCAGGACGTGTGGTGGCCCGCCGGCATCGGCAGCGGGTGGTCGAAAGGCCCGAAGAACCCGTCGCCCTGCCACCCTTCGGGCGGAGCACCGAAGGCGGGGGCACCTGCGTCGTGAGTCGCGGCCAGCGCTCGGCCGAAGGTGCGTGCCGCCTGCGGTGTCGGGCGCGCGAGGTCCAGCCGGACGAGGTCGAGGTGGTCCGAGCCGACATCGAGTACCTCGACCACGGGTGCGCCGCCGGCCGCCCGCAGCCACTGCAGGCCGGCAGCCTCGCAGCGGAAGAACCCCGGCGGCGCGCCGGCGCGGGCCTTGCGGAACATCAGTACGCGGGGATGGAGGTCGGCTGGTGCACGTGCTCGAACACCAGTGACGTCTGCGTGTGCGCCACCTCCTGGCGCGTGGAGAGATGGTCGATGACGAACTGCCGCAGGGCGTCGCTGTCGGCCACCTGGACGTGGGCGATCACGTCCTCGCTCCCGCCGAGCAGGTAGACGTCTCGGACCTCCGGGCGGCCGGCCAGGTCGCGGGCGAAGGCGCCGAGGCGGGCTCGCGCCTGGGCCTGCAGCCGCACGGCGATGATCGCCTGGAGCCCGCGGCCGAGCGCCCGCGGGTCGACGTCCGCCGAGAAGCCGCGGATCACCCCGGACTCGCGCAGCGCACGGACCCGGGCGTGGCAGGTGGACGGAGCGATGCCGACGATGTCCGCGAGGTCTTTGTTGGAGATGCGGCCGTCGAGCTCCAGCTCGCGCAGGATGTCGCGGTCGACGTCGTCGAGCGAGCCGAATCGGCTGCGGGCGGAGGATCGGGGATAGGGCGTCAGCGAAGGATCACCGGACATGGCGTGATGTTACCGAATGATCTGCCGGGTTCACGCGTCTGAAACCAGGGAAGTTCAGACTGAAGGCAACGTCAGGGCGTCATTGTGCGACGAGGAGCGATCCACATGCGTATCGGCATCCCGCGAGAGACGAAGAACCGTGAGTACCGCGTCTCGGTGACGCCCGCGGGCGTCCACCGGCTCGTGAGCGCGGGCCACGAGGTGCTGGTGGAAACCGGCGCAGGCGAGGGCTCGGCGGTCGACGACGACCTGTACCGCACGGCAGGCGCCCGGGTGGTGCCCAGCGCGGCCGAGGCGTGGTCGGCAGACCTCGTCTGCAAGGTCAAGGAGCCGATCGCGCCCGAGTACGGGTTCCTCCGCGAGGACCTGGTCCTCTTCACCTACCTGCACCTCGCCGCCGACCGGCCGTGCACCGACGCGCTCCTGGCCGCCGGGACCACCTCGATCGCGTACGAGACCGTGCGGCTGGCCGACGGCTCGCTGCCCCTGCTGGCGCCGATGAGCGAGGTCGCCGGCCGGCTGGCCGCCCAGGTGGGCGCCTACCACCTGATGAAGAACGAGGGGGGTCGCGGCGTGCTGCTCGGCGGAGTGCCCGGTGTGCCGCCCGCGAAGGTCGTCGTCATCGGCGGCGGGGTCGTGGGCCGGCACGCCGCGGCGATCGCCCTGGGGATGCACGCGGCTGTCACGGTCATCGACGTGTCGGTGCCGAAGCTCCGCGAGCTGGACGCCGAGTTCGGCGGCCGGGTGCGCACGCTCGCGTCCAGCCAGTGGGCGATCGAGCACGAGCTCGTCGACGCCGACCTGGTCATCGGGGGCGTGCTGCTGCCGGGCGCCAAGGCGCCCACCGTCGTGTCGAACGAGCTGGTGGCGGCGATGCGACCGGGCTCCGTGCTCGTCGACGTCGCCGTGGACCAGGGCGGCTGCTTCGAGGACACCCACCCGACGACGCACGACGAGCCGACGTACCGGGTGCACGGCTCGGTGTTCTACGCGGTCGGCAACATGCCGGGTGCGGTTCCGGTGACGTCCACCGTGGCGCTGACGAACGTCACCGCGCCCTACCTCGCCGCGCTGGCCGATCACGGCTGGGGCGGCGCGCTGGTGGCGGACCCTGCACTGGCCGCCGGGCTGACCACCCACGCCGGCACCCTGTACAGCGAGCCGGTGGCGGCCGCGCACGGCCTGCCGTGGCGTCCATGGGAGGAGGCGCCGTCCACCATGATGTCCGCATGACCTTCGCCCTCGACCAGGACAACCCCTTCGCCCGGCCCTCGACCCTCCCGTACGGCCTGCCGGACTACACGGCGATCCGCGAGGAGCACTACCTGCCGGCGTTCCTGGCCGGGATGGCGGAGCAGCGGGCGGAGGTGGCGGCGATCGCGGGGAGCCCGCAGGCGCCCACGGTCGAGAACACGCTGGTCGCGCTCGAGCGCTCCGGCCGCCTCCTGGACCGGGTGTCGAACGCCTTCTACAACCAGCTGAGCTCCGACGCCACACCCGCGCTGGAGGCGCTCGAGGACCAGGTGGCGCCGCTGCTGGCGCAGCACAGTGACGCGATCTGGCTCGACCGAGCCCTGGCCGCCCGGGTCGAGGAGCTCGGGCGGCAGGCCGAGGCGGGCGAGCTCGACCTCGAGCCGGACACCGCGTGGCTGCTGCACCGCCGGCGCGTCGGCCACCAGCGCGCCGGCGCCTGGCTCGACGACGTGGCACAGAGCAGGCTGCGGGCGATCAACGAGCGCCTCAACTCCTTGGAGGCGCGGTTCGGCCGCACTCTTCTGGCGGCAGGCAATGCCGCGGCCGTCCTGGTGACCGACGAGGAGGAGCTCGACGGCCTCCCCGAGGACGCCCGGGTGACCGCCGCGGCCGCCGCTGCGCGCCACGGCGACGAGGACGCCTGGCTGATCGACCTGATCCTGCCCACGGACCAGCCGGTGCTGGCGCAGCTGCGCCACCGCGGCCTGCGCCGTCGCATCCACCAGGCCTCGGTGACGCGCGGTCTTCGCGGCGAGCACGACACCCGGCCGCTCGTGCTGGAGATGGTGGCGCTGCGCGCCGAGCGGGCGCAGCTGCTCGGCTACGCCCACCACGCCGACTACGTCGCCTCCGACCTGACGATCAAGGGCTCGGACGCGGTGGCCGAGCTGCTCGCGGGACTCGTCGGGCCCGCGGTGGCCAACGCCAGGCGCGAGGCCGCCGAGCTGCAGGCGGCACTGGAGGCCGAGATGCCGGGGGCCGAGCTCCAGCCCTGGGACTGGGCGTTCTACGCCCAGCAGGTGCGCCGCGAGCGTCGCTCGCTCGACGAGAGCGCGCTGCGGCCGTACCTGGAGCTGGACCGGGTGCTGACGGAGGGTGTGTTCCGCGCTGCCTACCTGGTGTACGGCCTGACCTTCGCGCACCGCCACGACCTGGTGGGCTACCACCCGGACGTGCGCGTCTTCGAGGTCTTCGACCACGACGGCAAGGGCCTCGGCCTGTTCCTCTCGGACCCGTGGACGCGCGACTCCAAGCGCGGCGGTGCCTGGATGAACAACCTCGTGGACCAGTCGACGCTGCTCGGCGAGAAGTGCGTCGTCGTCAACAACCTCAACATCCCCAAGCCACCGGAGGGTGAGCCCACGCTGCTGACGTGGGACGAGGTGGAGACGCTCTTCCACGAGTTCGGCCACGCGCTGCACGCGCTGTTCTCGGCCGTGCGCTACCCCTCCCAGTCGGGCACGGCCGTGCCGCGCGACGCCGTGGAGTACCCGAGCCAGGTCAACGAGATGTGGGCGTGGGAGCCGGCCGTGCTGCGCTCGTTCGCCGTGCACCACGTCACCGGTGAGCCGATGCCGGCCGAGTGGGTGGCCGCACTGCTGGCCGCCCGCCAGGACGGCGAGGGCTTCGCGACCACCGAGTACCTCGGTGCCGCCCTGCTGGACCAGGCCTGGCACCGGCTGACGCCGCAGGACGTGCCGACCGACGTCGAGCAGGTCGAGGCGTTCGAGAAGGCCGCCCTCGAGAGCGCCGGCATCGCGTTCGCGCCTGTGCCGCCGCGCTACCGCACCACCTACTTCAACCACATCTTCTCCTCGGGCTACTCGGCGGCCTACTACGCCTACATCTGGTCCGAGGTGCTCGACGCGGACACCGTGGAGTGGTACCGCGAGCACGGCGGGCTGCGCCGCGCCAACGGGGACGAGTTCCGCGCGAAGGTGCTCTCGCGGGGCGGCTCGCTGGACCCGATCGAGGCCTACCGGCAGCTGCGCGGCCGTGACCCGCAGATCGGCCCGCTGCTGGCCCGGCGCGGGCTCGTCTGACGCAGGTCCCCGGGCACCGGGGCGGCTGACAGATCGCCGCCGGTACGGTGGCGGCATGCCCCCGCACCCCACCGCCCAGGACGAGGTCGCGCGGATCTGCGCCGAGCTGATCCGCATCGACACCACGAACGACGGCTCGAACGAAGGTCCGGGGGAGCGGGCAGCGGCCGAGTACGTGGCGACGCAGCTCGCCGACGTGGGGCTCGAACCTGAGCTGTTCGAGTCGGCTCCCGGCAGGGCGAACGTCGTCGTGCGCCTGGAAGGGACGGACGCGAGCCGGCCCGCCCTGGTGCTGCACGGTCACACGGACGTGGTGCCCGCGCGGGCCGACGAGTGGACGGTGCCGCCGTTCGCGGGCGAGGAGATCGACGGCGTGCTGTGGGGTCGCGGCGCGGTCGACATGAAGGACATGGACGCGATGATGCTGGCGGTGGTGCGGCAGATGGCCCGCGAGGGCCGCCGCCCGTCGCGTGACGTCGTCGTCGCCCTGTTCGCCGACGAGGAGGCGGGCGGAAGCTACGGCGCGAGCTGGGCTGTGGACCACCGGCCCGACCTGTTCGAGGGCGCCACCGAGGCGATCAGCGAGGTGGGCGGCTACTCGGTGGAGCTGGGCGGACGGCGCACGTACCTGCTGCAGACCGCGGAGAAGGGCCTGGCCTGGCTGCGCCTGGTCGCGGAGGGCCGCGCCGGCCACGGCAGCCAGGTCAACCCGGACAACGCGGTGACGTACCTGGCGCAGGCGGTCGCCCGGATCGGCGCCTACCGCTGGCCGCTGGTGCTCACCCCGACGGTCCGCGCGCTCCTCGAGGGCGTCGCCGACCTCACCGGGCTCCCGTTCGACGAGCACGACGAGGGCAGCATCGACGCCCTCGTCGACGCCCTCGGCCCGGCCGCCCGCTTCGTCGGCTCCACCCTGCGCCACAGCGCCAACCCGACGCGCCTGGACGCCGGCTACATGAACAACGTCATCCCGAGCCGGGCTGAGGCCACGGTCGACTGCCGCTTCCTCGCCGGCCGCGAGGAGGAGTTCGACGCGACGATCCGCGCGCTGGCCGGCGAGGGGATCCGCATCGAGGACCGGCACCGGGACATCGGACCCGTCGCACCGATGGAGGCCCCGCTCGTCGACGCGATGGCCGCGGCGCTGGCTGCCGAGGACGAGGGCGCCGCGGTACTGCCGTACATGCTCGCGGCGGGCACGGACAACAAGAGCCTGGCGCGCCTGGGCATCAACGGCTACGGGTTCGTGCCGCTGCGGCTGCCGGCGGGCTACGACTTCCCCGCGATGTTCCACGGCGTCGACGAGCGTGTGCCGGTGGCCTCGCTGCAGTTCGGTTGCCGCGTGCTCGACCGCCTGTTGGCGACCTGCTGATCAGTCGTCGGAGAAGGTCGACTGCACGCGGATGATCTTGCGGCGCAGCCAGACGCGCCGCTCGCCGCCGGCGTACAGCCGGGTACGCGTCAGCTCCCAGCGGCCGTACTCGGCCTCGTCGGTGAGCATCGTGCGGGCGTCGTTGCCGCTGGTCGAGCGGGGGATCGTCAGCATCCGGTACTCGTACTGACCGCCCATCCGCAGGAACCGCTTCGACCGGCGGGCGTCGACGCCCGCCTCACGCTCCCCGTCCATGCACCACCTCGACCCTCGACCGCCGCCCTCACGCCCGCCGCGACGCGCGGACGCTGTGCCATTGTGCCCCGTGCGGCGCTACGGTCAGGGCATGACCGTCGACCCGCGCGCCGCCCTGGACCGGCTCATCGCCGCGCTCGAAGCCCACTTCAACGCCGTCCAGGCCCGTCACGGTGACGACGACCCCGCGGTCGACGACGCGTACGACGTCCTTGCGGACGCGTTCGAGGTCTACGACGACGCACTCGGCACCGTCTACGGCGAGGCCACTCCGTTCTACCTCGGCGAGGAGGAGGACGAGGAGGGCGAGGACGAGTCCGCATCGGACGACGACGACGATGACGACGACGACGATGACGACGACGACGACGATGACGACGACATCGAAGTGATCGACGACGGCGACTGGGCCGACGAGGACGAGCAACCCGTCAAGCCCTGACGCAGTGCGAGGTCAGCCGAGCGTCAGCCGTTCGGGGTAGCCGAGCGCGGGAGCGCTGACGTCGTCGAGCGCCGTGGCGATCTCGTCCGGCAGCTCGAGGTCGTCGGCCGCCAGAAGGCTGCGCAGCTGCGCCGGCGTGCGTGGCCCGACGAGCGCGGCGGCCACCCGGCCGCGCAGCCAGGCCAGCGCCACCTCCGCCGCGGTGCGCTCCAATCCCTGCGCGGCCGTGGCGACCGCCTCGACCACCGCGGCGCAGTCGCGGGTGAGGTAGGGCTCGACGAACCCGGCCAGATGCGCGGACGCGGCGCGCGAGTCGGCGGGCACCGTGCGGCGGTACTTGCCGGTGAGCACCCCCCGGCCCAGGGCGGACCAGGCGACCAGGCCGGCGCCGAGCGCGTCGGCGGCAGGCGCCACCTCCCGCTCCACCCCCCGCTGCAGCAGCGAGTACTCGGCCTCGACGGCCGCCAGGCCAGGATCGGGCTCCAGCAGCGATGCGGCGCGAGCCACCTGCCAGCCGGCGTGGTTGGACAGGCCGACGTAGCGCGCCCGGCCGGAGGCGACGGCCTGCCGCAGCGCGGAGACGGTCTCCTCCAGGGGCGTGCGCGGGTCGGGCGTCTGGACCAGCCAGAGGTCCACGTGGTCGGTGCCCAGGCGGGCCAGCGAGCCGTCCAGCGCATCGAGCAGCGCACCCCGGGAGGAGTCGACCACCGGGCCCGCCGCCGTGCGCCGCACGCCGCCCTTGGTGACCAGCACGACGTCCCGGCGGTCGACGACGTCCCCCAGCAGCGAGCCGAGCAGCTCCTCGGCGCCGCCCTCGGCGTAGGACGCGGAGGTGTCGACCAGCGTGCCCCCGGCGTCGACGAAGTCGCGGAGCAGGTCGCGCGCGTCGTGCTCGTCGGTGTCCCGGCTCCACGTCATGGTGCCCAGCCCCAGCCAGGACACCTGCAGACCCGTGCGTCCCAGCCGCCGGTGCTCCATGGCTGTGCTCATGGGCGGCACCCTAGCCGGGGAGCCCTGCCCAGCCTTGACGGCTCGCGTGGATAGGGTGGCGCCTCGTGACGGATGTTGTGGGCGTGGGCGGCGCCTTGCTGCTGGGCCTGGTGCAGGGGTTGACGGAGTTCTTGCCGATCTCGTCGTCCGCGCACATCCGCATCGTCAGCGAGCTGCTGACCGGTGCCGACGCCGGTGCGGCGTTCACGGCGGTGATCCAGCTCGGCACCGAGACCGCGGTGCTGCTGTACTTCCGGCGCGACCTCGCCCGCATCCTCGGCCACTGGTGGCGGGCACTACGCGGCGCGCTCGGCACCGACTGGCGCTCGCGCATGGGCATGCCCGCGGGCCGCGACTGGGACCACGACGCGCTGATGGCGTGGTTCATCGCCCTGGGCTCGATCCCGGTCGTCGTCTTCGGGGTGCTCTTCAAGGAGAGCATCGAGACGACGCTGCGGAACCTCTGGATCACGGCGTTCGTGCTCGCGGCGTTCGCCCTGGTGCTCGGCTACGCCGACCGGGTGGGTGCCCACCGCCGCACGCTCGCGGAGCTGACGCCTCGCCACGCGGTGTGGTTCGGCCTGTGGCAGTCGCTGGCCCTGATCCCCGGCGTGTCCCGCTCGGGCGGCACCATCACCGGCGGTCTCTTCCTCGGCTACACCCGGGAGGCGGCGGCGCGGTACTCGTTCCTCCTGGCGATCCCCGCGGTCTTCGGCTCCGGTCTGTTCGAGTTCGCGACGAGCTTCGACGAGTTCGGCACGGGCAACACCCCGAGCCTCGGGGTGACGTTCCTCGCGACACTGGTCGCGTTCGTCGTGGGCTACGTGGTGATCATCGGGTTCCTGCGCCTGATCTCGAACCACTCGTACACGTTCTTCGTCTGGTACCGCATCGGCTTGGCCGTGCTCGTCGTGCTGCTGCTGGTCACGGGTGCGCTGGAGGCCAACGCGCCGGTGCCCGCCGGCTAGCTACAGCCACCCGCTGCGGCGGAAGGCGCGGTACAGCAACCAGCACACGCCGGCCATCACGACGAGCGTCACCGGGAACCCGAGCAACCCGTCCACGCCCGGCATGTGCTTGAAGTTCATGCCGTAGACGCCCGCGATCATCGTGGGGACCGTGATCATCGCCGCCCACGCGGAGATCTTGCGCATGTCCTCGTTCTGGCGCACCGAGACCTGCGCCAGGTGCGCCTGCAACATGTCGCCCAGAAGCTCGTCGTGGCCCACGAGGTGGCGGTCCAGGCGGTCGACGGTGTTCTGCACCCGCGACAGCCAGGCCCAGGCGTCCTTGCCGCCCTTGCGGTCGTCGTCGGCCTGGGCCTCGAACTCCGGCAGCGCGGCCATGATCGGGCTGAACGCCCGGCGGGCCTCCGCGATCTCGCGCTTGAGGTGGTAGATCCGCTCGACGGGGTCCTGGCGTTCGCGCGCGAACACGAGCCGTTCCGCTGTCGCCACCGCCTCGCCCAGGCTGATCTCCACCTCGCCGGCTTGCGCCAGGATGGTGAACACCAACGCGGCGAGCACCTCACGTGGGCCGCTGTCGGGCGTCGGGGCGCCCGTGACCAGCCGCTCGACCGCGCGGTCCACGACGCCGGCGTCACCCACCTCCGCCGTGATCACCATCGAGTCGCAGAGGACCAGCGTCACCGTGCCGGTGTTCACGGCGAAGGACTTCTCGTCGTACCAGATGGTGGGGGTGGACAGCAGCAGGTCGCCGGTGGGCGACCGGTCGACGTGGCTGAACGCCGTCCGCCCGCCCTCCGCATCGTGCAGGCGTTGCACCCGCCGCTCCACCAGCTCGACGGTGTCCTGCGCCAGCCCGGCCGAGCGCGCTGCCTCCACCAGATCGTCGAGACCGGCGGCCGCGACCCACGTCGCCGAGGGGCGCCGCCGTCCAGGGACCGAGTCGTCGGTCACCCACCCCCGCACCGAGGAGTGCACGACGAACGGCGGAGTGGGTGTGGTCGGCGCAGACACCAGGGCATTGTCCCGCTATGGCGGGCCAGGTGCCGAGGCGGAACTAGGCTCGCCTGGTGCTGACCTGGCCCGCGCCCCACCTGCCCCAGCTCCCCGGACGCGGCCCCCGCGTCCGCGTCCTCGACACCGCGACCGGCACGGCTCTGGACCCCGTGCGAGGCGAGGTCGCGACGCTCTACGTCTGCGGCGTCACGCCCTACGACGCCACGCACATCGGCCACGCCGCCACGGCGATCGCCTTCGACGTGCTCGGCCGCGCCTGGCGCGACGCGGGGCTCATGGTGCGTCACGCGTCCAACGTCACCGACGTCGACGACCCCCTGCTGGAGAGGGCGACCGCGACAGGGGTCGACTGGCGCGAGCTCGCAGCCACGCAGGCGGCGCTCTACGCCGAGGACATGGCCGCGCTCCAGGTGATCCCGCCGGACGTCTACGTGTCCGCCGTCGAGGCGGTGCCGGACGTCGTGCTCGCCGTCGAGGCGATGCTGGCCGCCGGCGCGGCGTACCGCGTGCCCACACCCGGCTACGACGACGCCGACGGGGACGTGTACGCGGACCTCTCGGTCGACCCGGCGTTCGGTGAGGTGTCGCACCTGACCGGTGCGGCCGCGCGCGCGGTGTTCGCCGAGCGCGGGGGTGACCCCGAACGCCCCGGCAAGCGCCACGAGCTCGACCCCCTGCTGTGGCGCCGCGAGCGGCCGGGCGAGCCGGCCTGGGACGGCGGCTCGCTCGGCCCGGGTCGGCCCGGCTGGCACATCGAGTGCGTGGTCATCGCGCGTGACGGGCTCGGCACCGGGGTCAGCGTGCTGGGCGGCGGGTCCGACCTCGTGTTCCCGCACCACGAGATGAGCTGCTCGCACATCCGGGTGCTGGCGGGGCCGGACGCCGCGGCCGGTGCCCACGTGCACGCCGGGATGGTGGGGCTGGACGGCGACAAGATGAGCAAGTCCAAGGGCAACCTGGTGCTCGTCTCGACGCTGCGGGCCGGTGGCGTGGACCCGCGCGCCATCCGCCTGGCGATCCTCGCGCACCGTTACCGCGACGACTGGGAGTGGACCGAGCCCGGGCTCCGGGAGGCCGAGGAGCGCCTGGCCCGCTGGCGCGAGGCGCTGTCGGGTGTCGGCGGGCCCAGCGCTGATCCCGTGCTCGCCGACATCCGCGAGGCGCTGGCCGACGACCTCGACACACCTCGTGCGCTCGCCGCCGTCGATGCGTGGGCCGAGGCGTCGCTCGCCGGGGCGGGGGAGTACGACGAGGGCGCACCCGGCATCGTCGCGCGCGCCCTGGACGCCCTGCTGGGGGTGCGGATCTAGCTGCCCGTTCCCTTGTCGCGGCGGCGCAGGTAGCGCTCGAACTCCTGGGCGATCGCCTCGCCGCTGGCCTCGGGGAGGTCGGCCGTGTCCTTGGCCTGCTCGAGATGGCGCACGTACTCGCCGATCTCGGAGTCCTCGCTCGCCAGCTCGTCGACCCCGGCCTGCCAGGCGGCGGCGTCGTCCGGCAGCTCGCCGAGCGCGATCGGCTCGCCGAGCAGCTGCTCGACGCGATGCAGGATCGCCAGCGTCGCCTTCGGCGACGGCGGCTGGGCGACGTAGTGGGGCACCGCAGCCCACAGGGACAGCGAGCGCAGACCCCGGGCGGCGGCTTCGTGCGCCAGCACACCGACGATCCCGGTGGGCCCCTCGTAGGTGCTGCGCTCCAGCCCGAGCCGGTGGGCGATCTCGACGTCGTCGCTGGAGGCGGAGACGGGGATCGGGCGCGTGTGCGGCACGTCGGCCAGCAGCGCGCCGATGGTGACGACCCACTGGACGCGCAACCCCGCCGCGATGTCCAGGAGCTCGGTGCAGTACCGACGCCAGCGCATCGACGGCTCGATGCCCTGCACCAGCACCACCGTGCGCCCGCTCGTCGGTGCGGTGGCCACGGACACGGACGTGCTGGGCCACTCGATCTCCCGGGTGCCGTCCGGGGCGAGCGACACCACCGGCCGGTTCACCTGGAAGTCGTGATACTCCTCGGGGTCCAGCTCGTCGACCTGTTCCGCCTCCCAGACCTCGCTCAGGTAGGCGACCGCCTGGGTGGCGGCGCTCCCGGCGTCGTTCCACCCCTCGAAAGCGGCCACCAGCACGGTCTCGCCGGCGGGCAGGTCGAGCTCGGTCACCCGGCAAGCCTAGGCCGTAGGGGTCCGGAGCCGTCGGGCACCGGGCGGTACCCTCGGGGACGTCCCCCCAACCCCCGGAGGTTCGCCCATGCCCCCCGTCCCGCCGCCGGCGGCCGTCCTCTGGGACCTGGACGGCACGCTCGTCGACACCGAGCCGTTCTGGCGGCGCGCCGAGGCCGACCTCGTCGCGGCGTTCGGCGGGACGTGGGACGAGGCAGACGGCCTCGCCCTCGTGGGAACGGCGCTGCCGGACTACGCGGCGGTGCTCCAGCAGCACGGCGTGACGCTGACGGTGGAGGCGATCCTCGACCGGATGGTGGCGACGATCCTCGCGTGGCAGGCCGACGGCCCGCCGTGGCAGCCCGGTGCCCTGGAACTGGTCCAGGCGCTGCGTGAGGCCGGAGTGCCCCAGGCGCTGGTGACCTCGTCGTACCGCGCCCTCACCGCGCCGGTGATCGCGGCGACGGGCGGGGCGTTCGCCGTGGTGGTGCCCGGCGACGAGGTGGCACGGACCAAGCCCGACCCCGAGCCCTACCTGACCGCCGCCGCGAGCCTCGGTGTGCCGATCGGGCGGTGCGTCGTGGTGGAGGACTCGACGAAGGGCGTCGCGGCCGGCCTGGCCAGCGGTGCGCACACCCTCGCGGTCCGCTCGCAGGTCGAGCTGCCCGACGATCCGCGGCTCTCGCTGACGGACACCCTGGCAACCGTGACGCTCGACGACCTCGCCCGCCTCGCGGCGGGCGAGGTGCTGGACCTCACTGCGGTCTGACGCCCGTGGCCCGCTCGACCGCGTCGGGGTCGAGCGCCGGTGCCGTGCCGCCCCAGGCCGGGCACAGGTCGCGGAACGAGCACCACTCGCACAGCGCCGAGGTCCGCGGCGCCCAGGTCCCCGAGCGGGCGGCGTCCAGGACCGCGGACCACAGGGCGCGGATGCGGGCCTCGAGCGTCGCCATCTCGGCCTCGCTGGGCTCGTGCCGGATCACCTCGCCGTTGCCGAGGTACTCGAGCTGGATCGCCTTCGGCAGGGTGCCCCGGGTTCGCCAGATCACGTAGGCGTAGAAGCGCATCTGGAAGAGGGCGTGGCCCTCGAAGCCCGCCCGTGGCGAGCGCCCGGTCTTGTAGTCGACGATGCGCACCCAGCCGTTGGGCGCCACGTCCAGCCGGTCGATGATGCCGCGCATCTGGGGACCGTCGGGCAGGTCGTAGGTGACGTAGAGCTCGCGAGCCTCCGGCTCGAGCCTCGTCGGATCCTCGAGGGTGAAGTACGTGGCCAACGCCTGCTCCGCGCCGGCGAGCCACGCGGCCTCGTCGGCCGGCTCGGCGAAGAGCTCGGCGTACACCGGTTCACGTTCGCGCAGGCTCGCCCACTGGCCCGGCAGCAGGTCGAGCGCGGCCGCGTGCGTCCGGGCAGCGGCCGGCAGCGCGAACAGGTGCTCCAGCACCGCGTGCACCAGGGTGCCGCGCGCCGCCGCCTCGCTCGTCGGCTCGTCGAGCTTGTCGATGCTGCGGAACCGGAACAGCAGCGGGCACTGGGCGAAGTCGTTGGCGCGCGAGGGCGACAGCCCCGGCCTGGTCTGCGCCGGCGCCTCCGCCAGGAGCAGCTCCTCCGTCGTGTCCGTGCACTCGGTGCTCACCCTCCGAGCGTAGGAGGGGCCACCGACGGGGACGGGCGCCGACGCGCGCGCCCCCTACTCTTGGCAGGTGAGCACGCAGCAGCCCGGCGCCCCCCGCGGGTGGGTGATCGGCAAGGTCGCGGGCGCGCCCGTGGTGCTGACGCCGAGTTGGCTGCTCGCCGCCGTGCTCCTGACGGCCGCGTTCGCGCCGTCGGTGCGCGCCTCCACCGGCCTCGGCACCGGCGCGTACGTGCTGGCGCTGGCGTTCGTGGTGCTCCTGTTCGGCTCGGTGCTGTGCCACGAGCTGGCGCACGGGCTCGCCGGGCGACGCTTCGGGCAGAGCCCCACCGCCTTCGTGCTGACGCTGTGGGGCGGGCACACGTCGTTCCGGAACGCCGCCGCGGGTCCGGGCCGTGCCGCGATCGTCGCCGTCGTGGGCCCGGTGGCGAACCTTCTGCTCGCGGGTGTGTTCTTCGGGCTGTCGGAGCTGATCCCCGACCGGTCGCTGGGTCAGTGGCTGATGTTCTCCGGTGCCCTCTCGAACGGCTTCGTCGGCCTGTTCAACCTGCTGCCCGGGCTGCCGCTGGACGGCGGGCAGCTGCTGGAGTCGGCCGTGTGGGCCGCGACCAAGGACCGGATGCGCGGCACCGTGGTCGCAGCCTGGTCGGGCCGGTTGGTCGCGGTGCTGGTGGTCGGCTGGGCCGTCCTCGTGCCGTTCTCGCGCGGCCAGGACCCGGACCTGTTCCTCATCCTCTGGGCGGTGCTGATCGGCAGCTTCCTGTGGACCGGGGCGAGCCAGGTGCTCCGTGGGGCGCGCCAGCAGCGGGCCGTGCACGCGCTGACCGTCGAGTCGGTGGGGCGGCCCGCCGTCGCGGTCGGCCATGAGGAG
>JAEXPS010000200.1 GCA_023438885.1 Actinomycetes bacterium | reverse complement strand
GGCCGGCCTCCCTCGGCCGTCCTGTCAGATCAGTGGGCTGCCTCGTAGGCGGCCTTGACCTCGGCGGAGATGCGGCCGCGCTCGGACACGGAGTGACCGTGCGCCTTCGCCCAGTCGCGGATCGCCTGCGCCTCACCGCGCGGCGCACGGGACCGCGACGCCGCACGTGCGGTGCTGCGGCCGCCGACCTTGCGGGCGTGGCCGACCCACGGCGCGAGTGCGTCGCGCAGCTTGGCGGCATTGGCCGTGGTGAGGTCGATCTCGTAGCCGATGCCATCGAGACCGAAAGTCACCGTCTCGTCAGCCGTGCCGCCGTCGACGTCGTCGACCAGCAGCACCTGAACCTTCTGAGCCATTTCATTCTCCCGGTGGAAATCCTCGGCTTGTGTTGTCCGGTCAGGATGCCATCGGCGGCAAAGGGCGTCAAACGCTACGCCGTACCGGTCGGCTTGTTTTCCCCTCGTGCGGCACGCTCGGCCGCATCCAATTTCGCCGCTTCGCGCCGCTCCTTGGCGTCGGCATTCAACATTGCGCGCAGCGCGAACCAGAACAGCAGACCGACGCAGACCGACGGCACCACGGCGGCGACAACGGCCTGCCATCCGGTCATCGGGCGCTCCTCACAACGGCTTGGTCAGCGGGAACAGGATGGTGTCCCGGATTCCGAGGCCCGTCAGCGCGATGAGCAGGCGGTCGATGCCCATCCCCATGCCGCCCGAGGGTGGCATGGCGTGCTCCATCGCCGTCAGGAAGTCCTCGTCGATCCGCATCGCCTCGTCGTCCCCACGCGCCGCGAGCAGCGCCTGCGCCTCGAAACGCTGCCGCTGGATCACCGGGTCGACGAGCTCGGAGTAGGCCGTGGCCAGCTCCATGCCGCGCACGTAGAGGTCCCACTTCTCGACGAGTCCGGGCTTGCTGCGATGGTCACGCGTCAGGGGCGACGTCTCCACCGGGAAATCGCGGACGAACGTGGGCGCGACGAGGTGCTCGCCGACATGGTGCTCCCATAGAACCTCGACCATCTTCCCGTGGTTGACCTGCGCGGGGGCGAGCTCGATTCCGGCCCTCTCCAGCAGCTTGGCAAGGGTTTCGTCGGGCGTGTCGTGCGTGATCTGTTCACCGAGTGCGCTCGACAAGGACTCGTACATCGGCAGGTGCGTCCACTGCCCGCCGACGTCGTACTCCGTGCCGTCGTCGAGCGTCACCACGGTGGAGCCGAATGCGTCGCGCGCTGCCTGCTGCACCAGGTCCTGCGTGAGGGCGGCCATCGTGTCGTAGTCGCCATAGGCCTCGTACGCCTCGAGCATGGCGAACTCCGGCGCGTGCGTGGAGTCGACGCCTTCGTTGCGGAAGTTCCGGTTGATCTCGAACACCCGCTCGACGCCACCCACGGCCGCGCGCTTGAGGAACAGCTCCGGCGCGATGCGCAGGAACAGCGGGATGTCGAACGCGTTCATGTGCGTCTCGAACTGCCGCGCCGCCGCGCCCTCGGGGCGCACCTGGAGCATCGGCGTCTCGACCTCGACGAAGTCCCGACGCCAGAGGTTCTCGCGCAGGGAGCGGACCACGGCGGCGCGCGCCCGCACCATGTCGCGCGAGCCCTGCCGCACGATGAGGTCGACGTACCGCTGGCGCACCCGCGCCTCGTCGGACAGCTCGGCGCCCTCGTAGAGGTTCGGCAGCGGGCGGATGGCCTTCGCCGCCAGCCGCCACTCGTCGGCCTGCACCGACAGCTCGCCGCGGCGCGAGGCGATGACGCGCCCGTGGACGAACAGGTGGTCGCCGAGGTCCACGTCGGCCTTGAACGCCGCGAGCGACTCGGCGCCGACGCGGTCCTCGGAGAGCATGCCCTGCAGCCGCGCTCCGGCGCCGTCCTGGAGCGTGACGAAGCACAGCTTCCCGGTGTTGCGCAGGAAGACGACCCGGCCGGCCACGCCGACCTCGTCGTCCGTCTCCTCGCCGGGCGCCAGGTCCGGGTACGCCGCACGGACCGCCGGGATGGTGTGCGTGCGCGGCAGGCTCACCGGGTAGGGCGCGACCCCCGCCGCCAGCAGGCGCTCGCGCTTGGCCCGCCGGATGGCGATCTGCTCGGGGACGTCGTCGGGGGTCTCGAGGGGCGCGGTCACCCCGAAATCCTACGGGCGGCGCCGATCGGCTCCAGGTCGAGAGCGACGTCCAGGATGGGCGACGAGTGGGTCAGCGCGCCGACCGAGAGGTAGTCGACGCCCGTCGAGGCGACCTCCGCCGCGCGCTCCAGCGTGAGGTTGCCCGTGGCCTCGAGCTCGACGCGGCCCACGTCCGCCTCGCGGGCGCGCACGGCGCCGACGACCTCGCGCAGCAGCGGCGTGGGCATGTTGTCCAGCAGCAGGAACCGGGCGCCGGCGTCGATCGCCTCCATCGTCTGGTCCAGGGTGTCGGCCTCGACCTGGATCGCCACGTCGGGGAACCGCTCGTGCACCGCCGCCACCGCCGCGCTCACCGAACCGCCGGCCGCGGCGACGTGGTTGTCCTTGACCATCGCGACGTCGTACAGGCCCATCCGCTTGTTGGTGCCGCCGCCGCAGCGCACGGCGTACTTCTCGAGCGCGCGCAGGCCCGGGGTCGTCTTGCGGGTGTCGAGCACCGTGGCCCCGGTGCCCGCGAGCGCGTCGGCGAACAGGCGCGTGTGGGTCGCGACGCCGGAGGCCCGTGAGACGAGGTTGAGCAGGGTGCGCTCCGCGACCAGGAGCACCTGCACGCGCCCGACGAGCTCGGCGAGGACGTCGCCACGCGCCACCCGGGCGCCGTCCGTCGTCAGCAGGCGGATCGCCGGAGCCGGTAGCCCCAGGCGTGCGGCGGTGCGCTCCAGGACCGTCGGGACGACGACGAGCCCCGCGATCACGCCCTCGGCGCGCGCGACGAGGCGGGCAGTGCCCACCTCGCCGGCCGGAACGGTCGCCTGCGTCGTCACGTCGCGGCCGGGCGCCGGGCCCAGGTCCTCGTCGAGTGCCACGTCGACGGTGTACGCCAGCCAGCCGGGGTCCAGGGAGCGGGGCATGCCCCGCACGGTACCTCCCCGACGCGACGGCCCTCAGCGCAGCGTCCGAGGAAGTGGTGGCTAGAGCCACCAC
>JAEXPS010000060.1 GCA_023438885.1 Actinomycetes bacterium | reverse complement strand
CTCGTCGACCGTCCGCGCCGCGGCCGCCAGGGCGGCCCTGACCGCCCCGGCCGCGAGGCTGCCCGGCGGCACCTCGTCGATCACCAGCGAGTCGGGAACGTCGCGCGCAGAGGTCAGCGGTGACACCGGCAGTCCGGCGGCGGTCGCCATGCGCAGCGCGGCATCGGCCACCGCCGCGGGCGTCCGGTAGTTGATCGTCAGCTCGGCCAGGCGCCACGAGCCGCGCAGCACGGGGTCGAGCACCTCGTTCCACGACCGCGCGCCGGCGGCCGTGGAGGTCTGGGCGACGTCGCCGACGATCGTCAGCGAGCGGGTCGGCACGCGCCGCAGCAGCGCTCGCCAGGCCATCGCGGAGAGCTCCTGCGCCTCGTCGACGACGACGTGCCCGTAGGCCCAGGTGCGGTCGGTGGCCGCGCGTTCGGCGGTGGTCAGGCTCGGGCCGCCGCCGGCGAACCGGTCGGCGAGCGTGTCCGCCGAGACCATCGCACCGGCCCCGGTGCTCTCGAGCACCTGGCGGGCGAACTCCACCTCGGCGGCTCGGCGCTCGGCGTCGGCGCGGGCCTGCGCCCGGGCGGCCTGGTCGTCCTCGCCGAGCAGCTCCGCCGCTTCGTCGAGCAGCGGGACGTCGGCCGGCGTCCACTCGGCGCCGAGGGGCCGCGCCAGGAGCTCGCGCTCGCGCTCCGACAGCTCCGGTGCCGCCTCCGCCAGCCGGTGCGGCTTCGCCCACAGGTCGCCGACCAGCCCCTCGGGCGTCAGGGGCAGCCAGGCGAGGTTGAGGGCCACCCGCACCGCACGCGTGGTGCGCAGCTCCTCCATCACCTCGCTGCGGTCCTCGCTCGACACGCCGAACCCGAGGTCCTCCAGGTACTGGTCGGCGAGCCGCCCGAGCATGTCGCGCACGAAGGACGCCCGGGCCAGGTTGTGCGGCCGGTGCTGGCGCCGCGCGCGGCCGATGGCCGACGCGACGTCCTCGGGGGTGATGACCACGGTCCGCCCGTCGACGCGCGCCTCGACCGGCTCGGCCGGTACCCGCTCGCGCGCCCGCACCGCCCGGGCGATCACCTGGGCCATGCCCGCGCGGCCCTTGATCTCCGCCACCTCGTCGGGCTCCGTGCCCCGTGCGACGACCGCGGGATACAGCTCGGCGAGGGTCGTGGTGACCACGCCGTTCTCGCCGAGCGAGGGCAGCACCTGGTCGATGTAGCGCAGGAACGTGCGGCTGGGGCCGACGAGCAGCACCCCGGAGCGGTCCAGCAGGCGGCGGTGCGCGTACAGGAGGTAGGCCGCCCGGTGCAGCGCGACCGCGGTCTTGCCCGTGCCCGGGCCGCCCTGCACCACGAGCGCGCCGGACAGCTCGGAGCGGATGACGGCGTCCTGCTCCGCCTGGATCGTCGCGACGATGTCGCCCATCCGGCCGGTGCGCCGCGCGGCCAGCGCCGCCAGGAGCGCTCCCTCGCCGGAGAGGTGCTCCACGGCATCGGTGTCGCCGTCCAGCCGGCCGAGGTCCAGCACCTCGTCCTCGATGCCGGTGACGGTGCGCCGAGTGGTCACCAGGTGCCGCCGACGCGCCACGCCGTCCGGGTGCGCGGCCGTCGCACGGTAGAACGGCTGGGCTGCCGGGGCGCGCCAGTCGGTGAGCAGGGGGGTCTGCTCGGCGTCCGTCAGGCCGATCCGGCCGACGTACCGGCGCTCTCCGTCGTCGAGCTCGAGGCGACCGAACGCCAGACGCTCCTCGACGGCCTCGAGCTGGGCGAGCCGGTCCTCGTAGAGGGTGGCGAAGGCGTCGCGCTCGCTACGGTTCTGGGGCGAGCCGGAAGGGCCCGCGCGCCGCACGTCCGCCAGCCGGCGGCGGGTCTGCGCGCGCAGGGTGTCCAGGCGGGCGTAGAGCTCGTCGACCACCTTCTGCTCGTCGGCGATCTCCTCCTGCCGTCCAGCCACCTGGTGCACCTCGTTCGCCGCCGGATCCGCGCAGCCGCCGCGGGCGCGCGGCGGGCCGTCCATTATCCGCCTGTCGCGACGTGGTCCGCACTCGTGCCGTGGCGGGAAGAGACGGCCCTCCCGAGCGGTTGCGTCAGGTGAGCACGACGAAGGGCAGGGACAGATGCGGGACCCCCGCGAGATCTACGAGGTGGACGCCGACGCCGAGGCGCGGCTCGAGGAGCGGATCGCCGGCGGCGACGGGCCGGTGCTGGTCCACGCCGTGCGCGGGTTCGTGGACGCCGGGAACGCGGGCCAGATCGCCGCGGAGCACCTGGTGGACGAGCTGCCGTCGCGCCGGCTGGTCACCTTCGACGTCGACGAGCTGCTCGACTACCGATCACGCCGGCCGATGATGACCTTCGACGCCACGACCTGGCGTGACTACGACGAGCCCGAGCTCGTCGTCGACCTGGTCGAGGACGCCCACGGCACACCGTTCCTGCTGCTGCACGGCACGGAGCCGGACGTGCAGTGGGAGCGGTACGTCGCGGCGGTGCGCCAGCTCGTCGAGCGCTTCCGCGTGCCGCTGACCATCGGCATCCACGGCGTGCCGATGGGCGTACCGCACACCCGGCCGGTGTCGCTGACTGCCCACGGCACCAGGCCCGAGCTCGTGGCGCAGTTCCCGTCGTGGTTCGGCACCGTGCGGGTGCCCGCCTCGGCGCAGACGCTGCTCGAGTACCGGCTGGGCCAGGCGGGCCACGACGCGATCGGCTTCGCGGTCCACGTGCCGCACTACCTCGCCCAGTCGACGTACCCGCAGGCGGCCATCGCAGCGCTGCACCGGCTGGAGGCCGCCGCCGGACTGCAGCTTGGCGTCGGCGAGCTGGAAGGCCCCGCGCGCGAGGCGTCCCGCCAGATCGCCGACCAGGTGGCGGAATCCACCGAGATCGCCGCACTGGTCCAGGCGCTGGAGGAGCAGTACGACGCCTTCACTCGCGGCATCGGCCGCGCCGGCCTGCTCGCCTCGACCGATCTGCCGACGGCGGACGAGCTCGGGGCGGAGTTCGAGCGTTTCCTTGCCGAGCAGGCGCCGGACGAAGGCTGACCGCCCGCCATTTGGGCGGGGCATTCCTGATCGAATCGTTGCCGCCTTTATCGGATCGTTGTCTGACAGGACCTTCGCACCTTCGCAAACGATGGCGGCTGCGCTGGTCCTCATGCGAAGATGCCAACGTTGCAGTGACGTGCGGACGCTCGACCGGATACCTGGCTTGCCACCGGCGCAGGACGTGAGGCATTGCGGCAGCGGAGCAGGCATCGGCCTGGTCCGTCACCGGGCAGAAGGAAGCAGGACATGGCACAGGGTGCTGTCAAGTGGTTCAACGCCGAGAAGGGCTACGGGTTCATCGCGCAGGAGGGCGGCGGTCCCGACGTCTTCGTCCACTACTCCGCGATCGACTCGCAGGGCTACCGCTCCCTCGACGAGGGCCAGCGTGTCGAGTTCGAGATCACGCAGGGCGCCAAGGGCCCGCAGGCCGAGCACGTCAAGCCGATCTGATTCACCGCGGCGGTCCACGAGGCCGTCGCGACGCACGTAGGGCCGTCCCCGCAGCAGCGGGGGCGGCCCATCGCCTGTGCGTGTCAGTCCGGCGGCGGGTCACGGCGCACCGCCGCATGGCCGACGAAGGCCAGGACCTCGTCGTCCAGGAGGATGCGCGCCGGGACCGGCTGGGTGCGCAGCGCACGCGCGAGCGCGGGCGAGCCGAGGAGCTGCTCGTCGCGCGTTGCGGCGAGGACCACGTTGCCGTAGCGGCGCCCGCGGAGCATGCCGGGCTCGGCGATCACCGCGACGCGCTCGAAGACGTCCGCGATCGTGGCCGCCTCGCTGCGGGCGAGAGCGAGCGGCGGCCGGTCGGCGCAGTTGGCGAGGTACACGCCTCCCGGGCGCAGCACGCGAGCGACCTGCGCGGTGAACTCGCGCGTGGCCAGGTGCGAGGGCGTCCCGTCATCGGCGAACGCGTCGCGCACCACGACGTCGGCGCTGGCGTCGGCCAGCGACGCCAGTTCCGCGCGGGCGTCGCCGACCCGGATGCGCAGGGCGGGGGAGCGCGGCAGGTCGAACCAGCGCCGCACGAGCTCGGCGAGCACCGGGTCGATCTCGACCGCGAGCTGACGCGAGCCGGGCCGGGCGGCGTCCAGTGCGCGCGCCAGAGCGCAGCCCGCTCCGCCGAGGTGCACGGCTCGCACCGGGCCGGCGGGCAGGAGCTCGACGACCGCCGCCATCTGCTGCATGTACTCGAACTCGAGCCGCTGCGGGTCCGCAAGGTCGAGGTGAGAGCTCGGCACGCCGTTGACGAGCACCGTCACGCCCGTGGGGTCGTCACGCTCGCGGCGCAGCTCGACCGTGCCGGTCGCGATCGGCACCGGCCCGTCCGGCCACGGCGATGTGGGTGGCGGATGGGAGGCTCGAGGGGACATCGACCACCAGGCTAGGTGTTGACAGGCTAGGTGTTGACGGCATCGAACAGATGTTCGATCATGGTGGCGGGAGGTGAGCACATGACCATCGCGCAGGCGCAGCTACTGGCTCGGGCCGACGCGGAGTTGCTGGCGGCGCAGTACTCGTCGGAGGCCTGGGAGCGGTTCTCGCACGCCCACCTGGCGGCGTTGCGCGCCGCGGCCGCCGTGGTCGCCGCCCGCGGGCGGCCGACGCGGAGGGGTGCCCCCGCGACGGTGTGGGGCATGCTCGCCGAGGTCGCGCCGCAGCTGGCCCGGTGGTCGGCCCTGTTCGCCGACGGGGCCAGGCTGCGGTCGGCGATCGACGCCGGGTGGTTCGACGAGGTGACACCACAGCGGGCCGAGCAGGCGCTGTGCGACGCCGAGGACTTCGTCGACGTCGCACGGTCGATCGCCACGGAGCCCGAGGACCGTCCCGCGCCGGCGCCGCGGATGCTGGCGGTGAGGGCCTCGTGAGCCGCGGGCCGCGCTCGGCCGAGGCCCGGCGCGACTGGGGGTCGGACGAGACCGGGTGCTCGATCCTCCACGTCGACATGGACGCGTTCTTCGCATCGGTGGAGCTGGCCCGCCGCCCGCAGTTGCGCGGGCTGCCGGTGATCGTGGGGGGCGCCCAGCGGGGCGTCGTGCTCGCAGCCACGTACGAGGCGCGGGCGTTCGGTGTCCACTCGGCGATGCCGATGGCCCAGGCGCTGCGCCTGGCTCCGCAGGCGGTGGTCGTCCCTCCGGACCATCACCTGTACCACGACGTGTCCGAGGGCGTGATGGGCATCCTGCGTGACGTCACAGCGCTCGTCGAGCAGGTCAGCGTGGACGAAGCCTTCCTCGACGTCGCCGGCGCGCGGCGCCGGTCCGGGCTGCCCACGTCGATCGCCGAGCAGATCCGGCGGCAGGTCCGCGAGCGATACGGCATCACGTGCTCGGTGGGCATCGCCTCCACGAAGTTCGTCGCCAAGCTCGCGTCCGGCCATGCCAAGCCGGACGGTGTGCTCCTGATCCCGCGCGACGCCACCGTCGACTTCCTGCGCATGCTGCCGGTGGGGGCCCTGTGGGGCGTCGGCGAACGCACCGAGGCGGCCCTGGAGCGGTGGGGCATCACCACGGTGGCGCAGCTGGCCGACAGCGAGGTGGCCACGGTGCAGCGTGCGGTGGGCAAGGTCGCCGGGGCCCACCTGTACGACCTGGCATGGGGTCGCGATCCACGGCCGGTCCAGCCCGGCCGTGAGGAGAAGTCGATCGGGGCCGAGGAGACGTTCGCCGTGGACGTCGCCGATCCCGCCGTGGTGCAGGCCAAGGCGCTCGAGCTGGCCGACCGCTGTGCGGCGCGCCTGCGGACGCACGGGCTGGTCGCCAGGACCGTGGCCGTCAAGGTGCGCTCGAGCGACTTCCGCACCCTGTCGCGCGCGCGGACTCTCGCCACACCGACGGACGTCGGGCGGGAGATCTACCTGGCGGCGCGTGACCTGCTGGCCGCGGTGGACCTCGGTGGGCTGCCGGTGCGGCTGGTGGGTGTGCGCGCCGAGGGACTCTCCCCGGCCTCGGAGGCCGTCCGCCAGCCGACGCTCGACGAGGCAGTGGCCGAGCCGACGCCGAACCGGCGGGACGCCGAGCTCGCGATGGACGAGGTCAGGCGCCGATTCGGCAGCGCGGCGATCCGTCCGGCGGCCGCCGCGCCGCATTCTCACGACCGGTCGACTACCACCTTCGTTCCGGCCGATCTATCCTGAAACCGCCGAGCGGGATCGAGTGGGTGGACGGAGGTCGACGATGCCTCTCTCCGAGTACGAGCAGCGCGTCCTCGAGCAGATGGAGCGCCAGCTCGCGTCCGACGACCCGCGGCTGGCGAACACACTGACGCAGCGGGGCCGCCGGCCGGTGCTGCGGTACGTGCTCGCCGGGACGGGCGCGGCCATCGGCCTGCTGCTCCTGGTGCTGGGAGCGGCGTCCGATCAGCCGCTTCTCGGGGTCCTCGGGTTCGTGCTGATGTTCGCCTCGGCCGCCTATGTCTTCGCAGCGCCGCGCAGCCGCCACTCAGGCCCGCAAGGAGTCGTGGACGGCGAGGGTGCCGTGCGTCGTACGGGTCGCAAGCAGCGCACGAAGCGCGGCTTCATGACTCGCTTGGAAGAGCGCTGGGACCGCCGCCGCGGCGAGAGCGGTCGCTGACCTGCTTCTCCACCGTGTGCCGGACCGTCACCATCCAGTGGTGCAGCTCGCCTGACGAGGGGCTGGCGGGCGACGGCGCGTAGCGCTCCTGCTCTACCGCCCGCGCCAGCCGGTCGAGTGCGTCCGCGGCCGCCGAGTCCAGCTCGGAGCCGCTCAGCTCGGCGACGCGCTGGCGGACCGTGCGCACCGCCGCGCGGGGCGTCGTCGCGTCGGACCAGCTGATCGAGGCGTGGCGGGCCAGGGCCCGGCGCAGCTGGTGCCACGCGTGCTCGCACGTCAGCTCGACGGGCCGGCGAGCCCGCCGGATCAGCAGCACCACGGCGCCGGTCAGCAGCGCAAGCACTGCGACACCGAGCCCGAGCGGCAGCCACAGGTCGGAGCCGGCCGTCACGCCGGGACCGATCACGGGGTTGGCCGGCTGCTGGCCGGGATCCGCGCCCGCCTGCGCTGGGTCGAGGAAGTCGGGCGTCGTCGGGCCGCCCGCGGGCAGACCGGCGAGCGGGTCGCTCCACAGCGGCGGCAGTCCGGTCTGCTCGGCCGGTGTCGGCTCGAACCGAACCCATCCGAAGCCCTCGAAGTAGAGCTCCGGCCAGGCGTGCGCCTGCTTGCCCGTGACGACGTAGGTGAACGTCCCGTCGCTCTCCACCGCCTCGCCGGGGAGGAAGCCGATGGCGACCCGCGTGGGAATGTCCAGGGTGCGGGCCATGATCGCCATCGCGGTCGCGAACTGGACGCAGTAGCCGCGGCGGTCCTGGAGGAAGTCCCACACCGCGTCCTCGCTCGTCGCCGGCGGCACCCGGGTGTCGTACTCGAAGTTCGCCGTCGAGCGCAGGAAGCTCTGGAGGGCCATCGCCTTGGCGTAGGGCGTCTGCGCCTCCGCGGTGAGCTCGGCCGCCAGTGCCGTCACGTCGTCGATGTGCTCCGAGTCGGGCACCGCGAGATAGTCGACGTCGCCGGGTGGGGTGCCCACGCGAGCGTCGCGCAGGGCATCCGCCGTCAGCTCGGGTACCAGCACCTGCATGGAGTACTCCAGGCCGCTGGTGGTGGGACGGCTGCCGACGACCTCGTCGCGCACCTGGTCGTAGGCCCACGGCCCGGCGACCTGCACGGCCCGTGGGAAGGTGCTGATGGGCAGGTCCGCCTGCTCGAGACCCTCGACGTGCACCTGCACCCCCACGGCCCGCGGGTCGGCGGGATCCACCGGGCGACCGGCGGCGCGACCGCTGCCGAGGACCAGGCTCTGATCCCAGCCGTCACCCTCGGCGCTGGGTGTGCGGTGCCAGCTGCGGCCGTCGAACGCGTCGACCGTGAAGGCGCGCAGCGGGCCGACGGTGCGCGCATCGGTGGAGACGGCCCGGCTCGTCGTACCGGCGCTCGCCGTCGGTGCCGGACCACCGCTCTCCGCGGGAGCCGGTTCCTGCTCGGGAGCACCGGGAACCTGGGAGACGGTGTAGGTCAGCACGGTCTGCCCCGAGCGGGTGCCGAGGCTGTCGCGCAGGTCCAGGTCGCCGGACAGCTGCAGCGGACCGACCGCGCCAGGACCGAGGTCGGGCAAGGAGACCGCCGCCCAGGCCGGCAGCGACGAGAGCACGGGGCCGGCGACGATCGCCAGCACGAGAGCTGCGACGGCGCCACCGACCACCGCGCCGAGCTGGCGCGTCCGCGCGGAGTCTCCGACGGAGGGCGCCACGCTGAGCGCCAGCAGCAGCAGGTACGCCAGGCCGGTCCAGAACAGCGCCCAGCCGTTCGTGGGGAACCCCAGGAAGACGGCCGGGAGCCAGAACGTGATGAGCGGCAGTGCGGCCAGGGCGGGTGCGTCGGAGCCGAGGGCGAGCGCGTCCACGAGGAGGAACACGGACATCGCCGCCGCGACGACCAGCAGCTCCCCGGGTCGCTCGGCCGGCATCGGCACCAGTGACTCCTGGACCAGCCGTACGCCGTCACCTGCCATCTGCCAGGTGCGTCCGATCGCCTCGGGCGTGGGGAACGTCGGCACGCCCGGACCGGACCCGCCGTAGAGCATGACGAGACCGGCCACCCCGGTGACCGCCGCGACGGCGCTCGGCACCCACGCCGCCCGGCCCGCCGCGCGGATGCCCGCGGTGAGCGCCGCGAGCAGGAGTACCGCCATGACGGCCGAGGACTTCCAGTCGCCGGGTTCGATCAGGTCGTCGAGCGCCAGCAGGCTGCCGCAGACCGCCGCGGCCGCCAGCGCCGAGCCGAGCAACGAGCGGGGTCCGCGTCCCAGGCCCTGCTCCTGGCGGGCGGGGGTCATCGGAAGCTCCCGAGCAGGCGCAGCCAGGCATCCGGCATCGGCTCGCCGGTCGTCACGCGCGCGGCGTGCCAGCCGGCGCGACGCAGCGAGCGCAGCGTGTTCTCGGTGGACGCCGCCTCGCCCGGCTGCCGTGAGTCGCCCCGGACCACGGCCCAGCCGTGCGCCGAGTCGCTCACCCGGGCGAGCACCGTGCGGGTCGCCGGGGACAGCGGCCCGAGCACCGCCAGCACGATGTCGTCCCCACCGATCGACGCCTGCAGCATCCGCACGGCAGTGAGCAGCCGCTGCTCGGCCTCCGCCTCGGTGCGGGGCCCCACGAGGTCGATGAGCGGGTCGAGCAGCGCGGCGCGGGCGGTCGGCCCGGACCGCGAGTAGAGGAATCCGGGGATGGAGTCGCCGGCGTGCATCGCGGTGGCTCCGAGGAACCGCACCGGGTGGCCGGCCTCCAGCATCGCGACGGCCATCGAGGCCGCCAGCGAGATGGACCACTCGACCGCGGCGGGCCGGGCCGGCTGGTCGAGCAGCACGGTCACCGGGCGCATGCCGGCCCGCTCGTCCGATCGGACCAGCAGCGAGCCGCGCCGGGCGCTCGAGCGCCAGTGCACCCGGCGCAGGTCGTCGCCCTCGCGGTAGTCGCGCTGGGAGGCGTCGGCGGTGGAGGGGGAGCGGGCGCCCAGGGCGACGCGGTCCGGCTCCCCGACCAGCGCCTCCGTCGGCACAGGCAGGGCGACGATCGACGGCCACACCGCCACCTCGGCGACGCCGCCGAGGTTGGCGGGCGCCCGCACCACGCCGAACAGGTCGCTGCGCGTGACGACGAGCGGGCCGAGCGTCCAGCGCCCACGGTGGGCCGCGCGCACCTGGTAGTGGACGTCGACGGAGGCGGTTCCGCGCTCCACCCGCGCCCTCAGCGCTCGTCCGCCGGACAGCTCGCTCGCCGCCTGCTCGGCGAACCGCAGGCCGGCGAGCCGGCCCCGGGCGGCGGCGTCGGCTGCCGCCACATGGATGGCGACCTGCGCCGTCTCGCCGACGTGCACGGGGTTGGGCTTCACCGTGCGGCGCACGTCGATGCGGTGCCGGCTGCGTGCGGGCGCCCGCCACGCGACGAGCACGCCGGCGCCGAGGACGAGCAGAAGGACGACGAGGCCGATACGCACCAGGTCGACCGAGCCGACCAGGCCGCCCAGCACGACGAGCAGGGCGCCGCCGACCGACAGCGCCCAGCCGCGTACGGTCGGGCGGGGGAGCATCAGCCCGTCGCCCGCCGGGAGCGCGCCGTCACAGGCTCGGGCAGCGGCACACGTGCGACGGCATCGGCGACGATGTCCGACGTGGTGCGGCCGGACAGCCGGGCCTCGGTGCTCGGGAGCAGCCGGTGCGCCAGCACGGGTTCGGCGAGCTCCTGCACGTCGTCGGGCAGCACGTGGTCGCGGCCCGCCATGGCCGCCATCGACTTGGCGGCCCGCAGCAGCTGGATCGCCGCGCGCGGCGAGGCGCCGAGCCGCAGCCCGGGGTCGTCACGCGTGGCTCCGACGAGCGCGACGACGTACCGCTTGACCGACGGCGAGGCGTAGAGCCGCCGCACCACGTCCGCCATCGTCGCGATGCGCCGGGCGTCGGTGACCGGCTCGAGGTCGAGCAGCGGGTCGGACGTCTCCTGGCGGTCGAGCATCTCGACCTCCGCGGCGGCGCTGGGGTACCCCACCGTCAGCCGCGCCATGAACCGGTCGCGCTGGGCCTCGGGCAGCGGGTACGTGCCTTCCATCTCCACCGGGTTCTGGGTGGCGATGACCAGGAAGGGCCGGGGCAAGGGGTAGGAGCGGCCGTCGACGGTCGCCTGCGCCTCCTGCATGCACTCCAGCAGCGCGGACTGGGTCTTGGGGGAGGCGCGGTTGATCTCGTCACCGATGACCACGTGCGCGAACACCGGACCGGGCCGGAACTCGAACTCGTGCGTCTGGCTCCGGTAGATGTTGACGCCGGTCAGGTCACTGGGCAGCAGGTCCGGCGTGAACTGGATGCGGCCGGCGGGGCAGTCGATCGTGCGTGCGATCGCCTTGGCCAGCGTCGTCTTGCCCACACCCGGGACGTCCTCGAGGAGCAGGTGGCCCTCGGCCAGCAGCACCGCCAGGCTGACCCGCACCAGGTCGGGGCGCCCGGTCATCACCGACTCGATCCCCTCGCGCATCCGAGCCGTGACGTCCACCACGTCCCCGAGCTCGTCCTCCGTCGGGACGACAGCCAGCATCAGAACCCCCTTCGCTTCGACTAGGCGAGCGTACGTGCTGCGGCTGTCCCGTGAGGAGGTTCCGGACCTCCACTTCGCTCCACCCGGGCGGCCGCGGGCGCCGGGCTTCGGGCGGCCGAGAGGCGCTATCGCAGCCATTCCTGGCGAAACGGGCGCCGCCGGCCACCTCCTCACCTCCGGCGATGCCCGCGGCACGCTGCGGCCCTCCACTCCGCTCCACGCGCGATGACGTGCGCGGATGCTGCCCAGGAGGGTGATTTGCGCACTCGGATCCGTTGCGAGTGGAGGGAAGTGGAGTACGGTGGGGCACATTGGAGCATCGAGGAGTCTCGGGCGGCGAGGGAGGCGGGATGGAGGCGACGACGACGAGCGGCGTCCTCGGCGCCGTCGCGCCGTTCCTGGGCACCCACACCCCGCGGCTCGACGAGAAGGGGCGGCTGATCCTCCCGGCGAAGTTCCGGGCCGCTTTCGCGCCCGGTCTCGTCATGACCCGCGGCCAGGAGCGCTGCCTGTTCCTGCTCCCGGTCGAGGAGTTCCGGCGGATGCACGAGCGTCTGTCGAGCGCGCCCATCACCAGCAAGCAGGCCCGTGACTACCTGCGCGTGTTCCTCTCCGGCGCCAGCGACGAGCAGCCCGACAAGCAGGGGCGCATCTCCATCCCCCCGATGCTGCGCCGCTACGCGGGGCTCGACCGAGACGTGGCCGTCATCGGGGCCGGGACCCGCGTCGAGGTCTGGGACCTCGCCGCGTGGGAGGCCTACCTGGAGCAGACCGAGTCCGGCTACGCCGACACCGCGGAGGAGGTCTTCCCGAACGGGCCCTTCTGACACCCGCCCCGACCCGTCCCGACACCCGCCCGCCCGACGAGACCTCCCCCCGGAGCTGACGCACTTCCCCGGCGCCAGACGCCGGTGGGGGATCTGGTCGGACGGAGGAGGGACCGTTCCGACCACCAACTCCCGGAGAGGAGCGCCCAGCCCATGGCCGAGCCGTCGCTCGACGCCGCCGACCGGCACGTGCCGGTGCTGCTGCGTCGCTGCCTCGACCTGCTCGGCCCTGCGCTGCAGGCACCCGGCTCCGTGATGGTCGACTGCACCCTGGGCATGGGCGGCCACACCGAAGGCGTGCTCGGGGCGTTCCCCAACGCCACGGTGGTGGGCCTCGACCGCGACCCGCAGGCCCTGGAGCTGGCGGGCCGGCGACTGGCGGGCTACGGCACCCGGTTCGTCGGGGTCCATGCGGTGTACGACGAGATCCGCCAGGTGCTCGACACGCTCGGCATCCCGCTGGTGCAGGGCGTGCTGATGGACCTCGGGGTGTCCTCCCTCCAGCTCGACGAGCCGGAGCGCGGCTTCTCCTACGCGCACGACGCGCCGCTGGACATGCGGATGGATCCCGGTACCGAGCTCACCGCCGCCCAGGTGCTCAACACCTACGACGAGCGGGCACTCGCCAGGGTGCTGTCCACGTACGGCGAGGAACGGTTCGCGCCCCGGATCGCCCGCGCGGTGGTGCGCGCCCGCGCCGAGCACCCGCTGACCCGCACGGGGGAGCTCGTCGAGATCGTCCGCGCGTCGGTTCCGGCAGCGGCGCGGAACACGGGCGGGCACCCGGCCAAGCGCACCTTCCAGGCGTTGCGCATCGAGGTGAACGGCGAGCTCGACGCCCTGGCGAACGCCCTGCCGGAAGCGGTCGAGGCGCTGGCAGTCGGCGGCCGGATCGTCGTCGAGGCCTACCAGTCGCTCGAGGACCGCCTGGTCAAGCGCACGTTGGCGGCCGGTGCCACCTCCAGCGCGCCGCCGGACCTGCCCGTCGAGCCGGCCGACCACGCGCCGTACCTGCGCCTGCTGACGCACGGTGCGGAGAAGGCGGGACCCGACGAGGTGGCCGCCAACCCCCGGGCGCAGTCCGTGCGCCTGCGGGCCGCCGAACGGCTCCGTCCCACCCCGCCCCACGTCCTGGCCAGGAGGGCAGCATGAGCGCCACCGCCACCGCACGCGCCGCCGCTCCCCGCCCGGTCCGGCGGCCTGCCGAGCAGCAGGCCCCGCCGCGGCTGCGGGTCGTCGCGGCCCCTGCGCAGGCGCGCACCCGGGTGCCCTTCGTGCTGGCGTGCATGGCGGTGCTCGCCGCCGCGCTCCTCACCGCGCTGCTGCTCAACACCTCCACGGCGGGGCACGCATTCGAGCGGTACACGCTGACCAACCAGTTGGCCCGCCTCCAGCAGGACCAGCTCGACCTGCAGGCGCAGCTCGACGCGCGCTCGTCTCCCGCCAACCTTGCCGCCGCCGCCCGGGCGATCGGGATGGTCCCCGCCAACGGCACCGGCTGGCTCAGACTCGCCGACGGCAGCGTGCAGGGCTCCCCGACCCCGGCGGGGGCCGGGGGATGACGCCGCCGGTCGCCGCGCCTCCTCGGCCGCGCCAGGTGGTCGTACCCGCCGGGCGCCCGCCGGCCGCGCGCCGGCTGGTGGCACCGCCGCCGGAGGCCGGCTCGCGCCGCCGGGTGACGGTGATGGTGGTGGTGATCGCGCTGGTGCTGGCCGCGTTCACCGGCCGGCTCGTCTGGATCCAGGGCATCGCGGGGCCGGCGATCGCGGCCGAGGCGCTCGACAGCCGGCTGTGGACGGTCTCGCTGCTGGGTCAGCGTGGCCAGATCACGGATGCGACCGGTGTGCCCCTGGCCGTCTCGGTCGAGCGGTACGACATCTCCGTCAACCAGAAGATCGTCGCGAAATTCCGCGGCAAGGACGGCGTGCCCGACGGCCCGGCGGGGGTCGCCACGCTGCTCGCGCCACTGCTCGGCATGAACGTCGCCGAGCTGGGCGGCGACCTGGTGGGCGACTCGTCGTTCAAGTACCTGGTCAAGGGCGTGGAGCCCGCGGTGGCGCGCGAGATCAGGGCGTTGCGGATCAACGGCGTCAACATCGACAAGGTGGCCGACCGCGTGTACCCGAAGGGCACGCTCGCGGGCAACGTCCTCGGCTTCGTCAACTCGGACGGTCAGGGCCTGCAGGGCCTGGAGTACGTCCTCGACGAGCACCTCGCCGGCGCCGCCGGCTCCCTGACCTACGAGCACGGGCTCGGGGGACAGCAGATCCCCGGCGGCTACAGCGAGCAGACCCCGGCCACCACGGGGGACGCGGCCCGCCTGACGCTGCTCGCCGACGTCCAGTGGAAGGCGCAGGAGGCGGCCGACGCGCAGCAGGCGGCCACCGGAGCCGCGTCGGTCGCGATCGTCGTCCTCGACGCGCGCACGGGCGAGGTCCTCGCGCTGGCCGACTCCGGGTCGATCGACCCGAACGACCCGGGCGAGGCCGGCGGCGGTGCGCTCTCGCGTTCGGTGTCCGACGTGTTCGAGCCCGGGTCCACCGGCAAGATCATCACGATGTCGGCGCTGCTCCAGGAGGGGCTGACCACGCCCACGGAGGGCTTCGAGGTGCCCGACCGCCTCGAGCTGCCGAACGGCGCGGGCGTGGTCAAGGACTCCCACGACCACGGCGTGATGCGGCTGACCACCACCGGGATTCTCGCGGAGTCGTCGAACGTCGGGACGGTCACCGTGGGCCAGCGGCTGACCACCCAGCAGCGCTACGACTACCTGGCCGCGTTCGGGTTCGGCTCGCGCACCGGCATCGAGATGCCGGGCGAGAGCCGCGGCATCCTGCACCCGGCCGACGAGTGGGACGGGCGCACCAAGTACAACGTGCTGTTCGGCCAGGGCCTGTCCGTGACGGCGCTCCAGGCGGCCAGCGTCTACCAGACCATCGCCAACGGCGGCGTGCGCGTGCCGCCGCACCTGCTGGCGGGCTGGACCGACGCGGACGGCACCTACACGGCGGCGACGCCGCCGGCAGGCACCGCGGTGGTCTCGCCTCAGACCGCGAGCACCGTGCTGTCCATGCTGGAGAGCGCGGTGGACGACGGCACCGGAGGCAAGGCCCAGATCGCCGGCTACCGCGTGGCGGGCAAGACGGGCACGGCGCAGGAGCTTGGCACCGGCGGCGTCACGGCGTCGTTCGTCGGGGTCGTGCCGGCCGACGCGCCGCGGGTCGTCGTCGGCGTCTTCGTCCGTGACCCGAAGACGTCGATCTACGGCGGTTCGGTGGCCGCCCCGGTGTTCGCCGACGTCGCCGGGTTCGCGTTGTCCGAGCTGGGCGTCGCACCCTCGGGGGTGCCGCCCACCCTGTTCCCCACCACCTGGTGAGACTCGTCACCGATGCCGGTGCCGGTGCCGGTGCCGAGGGCCGGCACCGCGTGCGAGGCGCCGGGGCCGGTCCGGGTAGATTCGTCGCCATGGCCGACGCTGATGACCCCCTGGGCCGGATGCGTCCCCAGCATCCCGCGGCCCGGGCGGTGGTCGACCTCGCGGAGGCCTTCGGGCTCGATGCCGCCGAGGTGCCGCCGGGCCTGACGGTGACCGGAGTCACCGTCGCCTCGGGCCAGGCCAGGCCCGGTGACCTGTTCGTCGCCGTTCCAGGGCTGAAGGTGCACGGTGCCGGCTACGCCGCCGAGGCGGTGGCCGCCGGAGCGGTCGCCGTGCTGACCGACGCCGCCGGCCGGGAGCCGGCGGCCTCGGCGGGCGTTCCGGTGCTGGTGGCGGACGATCCGCGGGCCCTGGCGGGGCCCGTCGCCGCCTGGGTGTACGGCGAGCCCGCCACGCGCCTGGTCACGGTGGGCATCACGGGCACCAACGGCAAGACGACGACGGCGTACTTCGTCGATGCCGCCCTGCGCGCCCAGCATCGGTTGACCGCCGTGCTCGGCACGGTGGAGCTGCGCATCGGCGACGACGCGATGGAGAGCCCGCGCACCACGGTCGAGTCGCCGGTGCTCCAGGGCATCTGCGCGCTGGCGCTCGAGCGTGGCGCGACGGCGCTGACCACCGAGGTGTCGTCCCACGGCCTGGCCCTCGGGCGGCTGGGCGGCATGACCTTCGACGTGGTCGGCTTCACCAACCTCCAGCGCGACCACCTGGACTTCCACGGGGACATGCCCGGCTACTTCGCGGCGAAGGCGACGCTCTTCGACGCCGAGCGGGCGCGACGCGGTGTCGTGGTCGTCGACGACGAGTGGGGCCGCCGGCTGGCGGCGCAGGCGCCGATCCCGGTGGAGACCGTCTCGACGCACGCCGACGATCCGCACCCCGCGGACTGGTCGGTGACCGAGGCGCAGATCGGGCTGGACGGCGTCGGGTCCAGCTTCGTGCTGCGCGGACCCGACGGCGTGCGGCACGAGGCGGCCAGCCCGCTGCCGGGCCTGGTCAACGTGTCCAACGCCGCGGCGGCGATCGTGCTGGCGCACGCCGCCGGGGTGGACCTGGACGTCGCGATCGACGCCGTCGCCCACGCTCACGAGATCCCGGGCCGGATGGAGCGCGTGGTCGAGCGCGGGGACGGCTTCCCGCTGTGCCTCGTCGACTACGCCCACACCCCCGATGCCCTGGTGCTCGCGCTGCAGGCCGTGCGTCCGATCACCCCGGGCCGGCTGATCATCGTGTTCGGCTCGGACGGCGACCGCGACCAGGGCAAGCGCCCGATCATGGGGGCGATCGCGGCCGAGCTGGCGGACGTGCTCGTCGTCACCGACGAGAACCCGCGCTCGGAGGACCCGGGCAGCATCCGCGCAGCGATCCTCGCGGGCGCCCGCGAGGTGCGCCCGGACGGCCGCGACGTCGTCGAGGTCACTCCGCGCGCCGACGCCATCCGACACGCCCTGACGCTCGCGGGCGACCGCGACACGGTGATCGTCACCGGCAAGGGCCACGAACCGACCCAGGAGATCGCAGGCGTGTTCCACCGCTACAACGACCGCGACGTGTTCCGGGCCGCCCGCGACGAAGGCCGGCGGTGATCGCGCTCACCGCGGCCGAGGTGGCCGCTGCCACCGGAGGCACGCTGCACGCCCTGGCACCGTCGGCGGTGATCACCGGCCCGGTCGTCACCGACTCCCGAGAGGTGGCCCCCGGCGCGCTGTTCGCCGCGATCGCCGGGGAGCATGCGGACGGCCACGCCTTCGCCGCCGGTGCCGTCGCGGCCGGTGCCGTCGCGGTGCTGGTCAGCCACGTGGTGCCGGGCGCCGGTGGGGCCGAGCTGCCGTCGATCGTGGTGCCCGACGTCGTCGAGGCGCTCGGTGCGCTCGCCCGTGAAGTGCTGTGCCGCCTGCGGGAGGCCTCCGCCGAGCCGGGCGGCGCCGGGCTCAAGGTCGTCGCCGTCACGGGTTCGGTCGGGAAGACGACGACGAAGGACCTGCTGGCGCAGGTGCTCGGGGCGGCGGGCCCGACGGTCGCGCCAGTGCGCTCGTTCAACAACGAGATCGGGCTGCCGCTCACCGTGCTGCGGGCCGACGAGGGAACCCGCTTCCTGGTGCTCGAGATGGGCGCGAGCGGCATCGGGCACCTGGACTACCTCACGGCCATCGCGCCCCCGGACGTCGCCGTCGTGCTCGTGGTCGGCACGGCCCACGTCGGCGAGTTCGGCGGGATCGAGGCGACCGCACGTGCGAAGTCCGAGCTCGTGACCGGCCTGGTGCCGGACGGCGTCGCGGTGCTCAACGCCGACGACCCGCGGGTCGCAGCGATGGCGACGCTGGCTCCGGGGGAGGTCGTGACGTTCGGGCTGTCGCAGGCAGCGCAGGTGCGCGCCCTCGACGTGCGGCTCGAGGACGGCGGTCGCCCGGCCCTGACGCTCGTCGACGGCCGGGGCGCGCGCCGCGAGGCGCCGGTGACGCTGCGTCTGGTCGGCGAGCACCACGTGCACAACGCGCTCGCCGCCGCGGCGGCCGCGCTGGTCGTCGGGCTCGACCTGGACACCGTCGCCGCGGATCTGGCGGGCGCCGGCGCGCTCTCCCCGCACCGGATGCAGGTGGTCGACCGGCCGGACGGCGTCACGGTGGTCGACGACTCGTACAACGCGAACCCGGACTCGATGCGCGCCGCGCTCAAGGCGCTCGCCGCCCTCGCGGGCCGGCAGCGGCGCTCGATCGCCGTGCTGGGGGAGATGCTCGAGCTCGGCCCCGCCTCGCGTGAGGCGCACGACGCCATCGGACGGCTGGCGGTGCGCCTCGACATCGACCTGACCGTCGTGGTGGGCGAGGGTGCCCGCGCCATCGCCGACGGCGCGGCGCACGAAGGCTCGTGGGGCGACGAGGTGGTGCTGGTCGACGACGTCGACGCCGCCGCCACGTACCTCGCCGGCGAGCTGCGCCCCGGCGACGTGGTGCTCGTCAAGTCGTCGTACGGCTCGGGCCTGTGGCGGCTCGGCGACGTCCTGACGGAGGTGGGCGCGTGAAGGCGCTGCTGATCTCCGGGGGCCTGGCGCTGATGGTCTCGCTGCTGGGGACGCCCCTGTTCATCCGGTTCCTCGTCAAGCGGCAGTACGGGCAGTTCATCCGTCAGGACGGACCCACCGCGCACTTCACCAAGCGCGGGACCCCGACGATGGGGGGCGTCGTCATCATCGCCGCGACCCTGGTCGGCTGGATCGGCGGCATGGTGCTGACCTCGTCCCAGCCGAGCGCCTCGGCGGTGCTGGTGCTCTTCCTCATGACGGGGCTCGGACTCGTCGGGTTCCTCGACGACTTCATCAAGATCTCCCGGCAGCGCAGCCTCGGGCTGTCCCCGCTGGCGAAGATCGTCGGGCAGGGCCTGATCGGCGTCACCTTCGCGGTGGCGGCGCTGCAGTTCCCCAACGAGCGGTTCCGCACCCCGGCGTCGACGCGGATCTCCTTCATCCGCGACACGAACCTCGACCTGGCGTTCGCCGGTGCGACGGTCGGGCTGGTGCTCTTCGTCATCTGGGCGAACTTCCTCATCACGGCCTGGTCGAACGCGGTCAACCTCACCGACGGCCTCGACGGCCTGGCGGCCGGCGTCTCGCTCTTCGTGTTCGGCGCGTACGTGCTCGTCGGCGTGTGGCAGTTCAACCAGTCCTGCCAGGTGCTGTCGTCGGTGGGACCCCGCTGCTACGAGACGCGCGACCCGCTGTCGCTGGCGATCGTCGCCGCCTCGCTGACGGGTGCACTGTTCGGCTTCCTGTGGTGGAACGCCAGCCCGGCGAAGATCTTCATGGGCGACACCGGCTCCCTCGCTCTCGGTGGGGCGCTGGCCGGGCTGTCGATCCTCTCGCGCACCGAGGTCCTCGCCGCGATCATCGGCGGGCTGTTCGTGCTCGAGGTGCTCTCGGACGTCATCCAGATCGGCTTCTTCAAGCTGACGAGACGCCGCGTGTTCAAGATGGCGCCGCTGCACCACCACTTCGAGCTCAGCGGGTGGGGCGAGGTGACCATCGTCATTCGCTTCTGGCTGTTGGCGGGTCTGTTCGTCATGCTCGGGATGGGGATCTTCTACGCGGAGTGGGTGGCGGGCTAGGTGGACGTGAACGGCGCCCGGGTGCTGGTGGCCGGGCTGGGCATCTCCGGCCGAGCGGCGGCCGAGGTGCTGCGGGCACGTGGCGCGGTGGTGCGCACCTTCGACGACAACGCGCCCGAGGCGGACGAGCACGACGCCGCTGCCTTCCTCGCGCGCGACGGCCTCGCCGAGGTGGACGCCGTCGTCACCTCACCGGGGCTGCAGCCCACCCATCCGGTGCTGGTCGCGGCCGACGAGCGCGGCATCGAGGTCCTCAGCGAGGTAGAGCTGGCGTGGCGGCTGCGGGTCGACCGTGCCGCCGGCGGCGGGCCGGCGCCCTGGCTCGCGGTGACCGGGACCAACGGCAAGACGACGACGGTCGGCATGCTCGCCTCGATCCTGGCCGCCCACGGCGAGCGCACCGCGGCCGTGGGGAACGTCGGGTCGCCGCTGGTGCTGGCCGCGACCGACCCGGCGATGGACGTGCTGGCCGTCGAGCTGTCGAGCTTCCAGCTGCACTACACGCACTCGGTGTCGATGGAGGCCGCCGCCGTGCTCAACGTGGCGCCCGACCACATCGACTGGCACGGCTCGCTGTCGGCCTATGCCGCGGACAAGGGCAAGATCTTCGAGCGGGCGCAGGTCGCCTGCATCTACAACGTCGCCGACCCGGCCACGCGGCGCCTGGTCGAGGAGGCCGACGTGGTCGACGGCGCGGTCGCCGTGGGCTTCACGCTCGGCACGCCGTCGGTGGGGCAGGTGGGACTCGTCGAGGACGTGCTCGTCGACCGCGGGTTCGCGGCGCTGCGTCATACGCACGCAGCGGAGCTGGGCACGCTCGACGACCTGGCGCAGCTGGCCGGCCCGGACGGGAACGTGCCGCCGCACGTGGTGGCCGACGCCCTCGCGGCCGCCGCGCTGGCGCTGGCGCACGGTGTGCCGCCCGCCGCCGTCCGCGACGGCCTGCGGGCGTTCGGCCCGGGTGCGCACCGCATCTCCACGGTCGAGGAGGTCGACGGCGTCGCCTACGTCGACGACTCGAAGGCGACGAACGCCCATGCCGCGGCCGCCTCGCTGGCGGCGTTCCCCGCCGGCTCGGTGGTGTGGATCGCCGGCGGGCTGGCGAAGGGCGCGCAGTTCGACGAGCTGGTGCAGGCGCGCTCCGACCGGCTGCTGGGGGTGGTGCTCATCGGTGTGGACCGGAGGCCGCTGCGGGAGGCGCTGGCCCGACACGCGCCGCAGGTGCCCGTGATCGAGGTCGAGCCCGGCGAGACTGGCGACGTGATGACTCTCGCCGTGACCGCCGCCCGACGGCTCGCCGTCGGTGCCGACCGGCCGGCGACCGTGCTGCTCGCACCCGCCTGCGCCTCGATGGACCAGTTCGTCTCGTACGCGGACCGGGGCGACCGGTTCGCCGCGGCGGTCCGGGGCCTGACCGAGGGCGCGTGATGCCGGTGGCGGCCACCCGGCCGGCGATCGACGCGCCCGTACGCGCCCGGTCCGCGCTGGGTCAGTGGAACAGCGCCGTGACGAGCTACTACGTGCTCGTGGGCACCACGGCGCTGCTGCTGGTGCTGGGACTCGTGATGGTGCTGTCCAGCTCGAGCGTCGACTCGCTGGCCGACGGCGAGTCGCCCTACACGAAGTTCCTCGACCAGACGAAGTACGCGCTGATCGGGCTGCCCGTCCTCGTCGTGCTGGCCCGCATGCCGGTGAGCAAGCTGCGCGCGCTGGCGTGGCCCGGACTGATCGCGGCCTTCGCGCTCCAGGCGCTCGTCGTGTTCACCCCGCTCGGCCGCGGCTCGGGCGGCAACCGGAACTGGCTCCACCTGGCGGGCATCTCGGTGCAGCCGTCAGAGGTGATCAAGCTGACCCTGGCGCTGTGGCTCGGGGCGGTGCTGGCGAAGAAGCTTCCGTTGCTCGGCCAGGCGAAGCACGCACTGATCCCCGCCCTGCCCGTCGCCGCGGCCGCCGTGGGGATCGTGCTGCTCGGTCACGACCTCGGCACCGCACTCGTGCTGATCCTCCTGGTGATCGGGGCCCTGTGGGTCGCCGGGGTGAAGTTCCGCATCTTCGCTCTTCCGGTCGCGGCGGCGGCGGCGGTCGCCGTGCCGCTGGCACTGCTCAACGAGAACCGCCTCGGGCGCATCATGAGCTGGCTGACCGGTGCCGGCGACGAGGCGGGCGGCCTGTACCAGCCGATGCACGGCCGGTGGGGCCTGGCGACCGGCGGCTGGTTCGGCCTGGGGCTGGGACAGAGCCGCGAGAAGTGGAGCTATCTGCCGGCCGCCCACAACGACTTCATCTTCGCGATCATCGGGGAGGAGCTCGGCCTGATCGGCACGCTTCTGGTCCTGGCCCTGTTCGGTCTGCTCAGCTTCGGCATGATCCGCGTGATCCGGCGCCACCCTGATCCCTTCGTGCGGATCACCACGGGTGCGATCTGCTGCTGGATCGTCGGCCAGGGGCTGGTGAACATCGCGGTGGTCATCGGGCTGCTGCCCGTGATCGGTGTGCCGCTGCCGCTCGTCTCGGCCGGTGGGTCCGCGCTGATCATGACGATGGCGGCCCTCGGCGTGGTGCTGGCCTTCGCACGCACCGAACCGGGTGCGGCGGAGGCGCTGAAGGCGCGTCCGACGGTGCTGCGCCGGTCGCTGGCCGTGCTGGGCCGGGCCCGTGGCTGAACCGGCGGTCCTCCTCGCGGGCGGCGGCACCGCGGGGCACGTCAACCCCCTGCTCGCCGTGGCCGAGGCGCTGCGTGCCGACCGTCCGGGCATCCGCCTCGTCGCGCTCGGCACCGTCGAGGGGCTGGAGGCGCGGCTGGTGCCGGCAGCCGGACTCGAGCTCGCCGTGGTTCCCCGGGTGCCCCTGCCGCGCCGGCCCACGCTGGACTGGCTGCGCCTGCCGGGCAGGCTGCGGGCGGCCGTACGGGCCGCCGGCCAGGCGATCGACGACTCGGGCGCCGCAGCGGTGGTCGGGTTCGGCGGCTACGTGTCCACGCCCGCGTACCTCGCGGCACGCCGCCGGAAGGTGCCGGTGGTGATCCACGAGCAGAACGCCCGGCCCGGCCTGGCCAACCGGCTCGGCGCGCGCTGGGCCAGCGCGGTCGCGGTGACGTTCCCGTCCACCCGTCTGCGGCACGCCCAGCTGACCGGCCTGCCGTTGCGGGCTCCGATCTCTCGGCTGGTCGCCCAGCGCGCGGCGGACCCGGTGGCGACCCGGGCGCGGGGTGCCGTGGAGCTGGGCCTCGACCCCGCGCTGCCCACGCTGCTGGTCACCGGGGGCTCGCTCGGCGCGCTCAGCCTGAACCGCGCGGTGTCGGGGGCCGCCGCGGACCTCCTGGCGGCGGGCGTCCAGGTGGTGCACCTCACCGGCACGGGCAAGGCCGAGCCGGTACGGGCCGCCCTCGAGGGCCTGCCCGGCGCGGAGCGGTACCACGTGCTGGAGTACCTCGACCGCATGGAGCTGGCACTCGCGGTCGCCGACCTGGTGCTCTGCCGCGCCGGCGCCGGCACGGTCAGCGAGCTGGCCGCCCTCGGCATCCCCGCGGTGTACGTGCCGCTGCCCTTCGGCAACGGCGAGCAGCGGCTCAACGCCGCCGGTGTCGTCGAGGCGGGCGGCGGCCTGCTCGTCGAGGACGGCGCGCTCGACGCAGCCTGGGTGCGCGAGCGCCTCGTCCCGCTGCTCGCCGGCCCGACGGCCGCTGCGACCCGCAGCCGGATGGCGGCGGCCGCGGCCAGGGTCGGCGTGCGAGACGCGGCCGAGCGAGTCGCCGCGCTGGTGAGCGC
>JAEXPS010000052.1 GCA_023438885.1 Actinomycetes bacterium | reverse complement strand
CATCGACCCCGAGCAGTTCGAGTACCAGGCGGAGCGCGAGGCCGAGGAGCGGGAGCACCAGCGGCCGAGCGCCTGAGCTGCTACTGCTGGGTCGGCTCCTGGCCGGCGAGCAGCAGGTACAGGTCCTTCGTCGCGCGCTCGACGACCGCCTGGGCCTTGGCCATCTGCGCCTCGTCGCCGTTCTGGGCCACCTGCCAGGAGGCGCCGCTCAGGCCGTGCAGCGCCGCGCGCAGGGCGCGGGCGGGATGCGGCGTGCGGGAGGCCGCCTCGCGGAAGGGATCGCCGAGCTCGTCGGCGTGCTCGGCCACGTGGGCCCGCCCTTCCTCGGTCAGGCTGGCCCTGCGCCGTCCACCCTCGGCCGCGATGGCGACCAGGCCCTCGTCCTCCAGCAGCTGGAGGGCGGGGTAGACGGCTCCCGGGCTCGGTCGCCAGGTGCCGTCGGTGCGCTCGGCGATCTCGCGGATCAGGTCGTAGCCATGCCGTGGCTCCTCGGCGAGGAGGAAGAGGATCGCGGCACGGATGTCGCCGCGGCCGGCGCGCCGCCCGCGGTGGCCCCGTCCGGGGCCGTGCGGGCCGTCGAAGCCGGGGCCGAAGGGCGGCCCGAAGCCCGGCCCGAAGCCCGGCCCGCCCTGGGGCCCGAAGCCCGGGCCGCCAGGGCCGAACCCGGGGCCGCCCGCGCCGGGGAAACCCCGGCGGCCGCGGCGTGGCGCCTGACCCTCGAACGGGTCGCGGTACCGGCGGCGTCGGCCGCCGAAGGGATCGTGGTGGTGATGCGTGTGCATGGGTGTCTCCTGTCTGGGAGCCCGCGGCAGCGGGCGGGTGCGCACGGTGCGCACCGGCCGGGAGGTTTCCCTCGACCGGACGCCCTAACGATATATCGATGACATATCGTCGTCAACCCTGGAGGAATGCCCGGCGGCCGCGACCTCGCGCACTTGCAGGTATGGCCGGGCGGGTGGCGGGGCCTTCCGTCGAGAGTGCTCGTGCTGCGGTTCGCCGTCAGGTCGCCGGCTACACGCCGAACCACTCCTGCACGCGCGAGACGATCGCCTTGTCGAACAGGTCGTCGGAGTGCTTGTCGCGCAACCACTTCGCGAGGCTGCCGCCGGCGGCCTCGTCGATCTCCTTCCAGCACCCGGACGGGTCGGTGACCGCGCGGAAGAGCAGGTCCTCCGCCTCTGTCGGCGTGCGGTAGAAGAAGGGGTACGTCTCGGGCAGCAGCGCCTGCGCCCACGGCAGCTCGGGGAACACCCCGACCGCGCCGGCGGCGAGGGCCTCGACGTACTCCAGGCCGTACGACTCCTCGGTGGCGGTCGCGAGGAACGCCGTGGTCCGCGAGAGGGCTTCCCAGTAGGAGTCCCGGGTCGCGGTGAGCGGTCCCACCCACATCCAGTCGCGGTTGGACATCCGCATCGCCAGCTCGGACACCAGGTGCGACTCGTGCAGTCGCGCCTCGACGCGGATCGGCGTGCGCTCGTGCACACGCTCGACCACCTCGAGGAACAGCCGCGGCTGCTTGCGCTCCGAGACGTAGATGGCGGGGTAGAGCACCAGGGGCACGTGCGGGTCCTGGCGCGGCCGCACGTGGTCGAGCCGGAACCCGAGGTTGACCCAGGCGATCTTCGCCTTCTCGGCCAGCTCGGAGACCGCGTAGCGCCCGACGACCTCGCGCACCTCGGTGGCGGTGCGCTCGGAGTTGGCGAACGTCGGGAACAGCGAGCACGACAGCGCCAGCGCGCTCTGCTCCACGGGCTCCGGGTAGGTCGTCGTCGGCCACCAGACGAAGTTCATCAGGCGCGGCTCGGCTCCGGCGGGGCGCAGCGTGCGCCACACCTCGACGGAGTCGAGCACGTCCATGTTGATGACCACCGTGGTGACCGGGTCGACGAACTCCAACGGGATCAGGTCGAACCCTGCGCAGCGGCGGGGCCCGGGTCCGATGAGCTCGGACCCGGGGAACACCCGCAGCAGTCGGCGGACCAGCGTCGAGCCGGCGTCATGCCCGACGACGTGGCCTTCGCCATCGACGAGGGCTGCGTCGTGCTTGATCGCGATCCGCTGGTTGGTCATCTCGAGGCACCCGCTTCGACGTCTTCGGCGATGTCGGCCGGGGAGTCGGCCGGCGTCACCACGCTAGCCGGGGTGTCCCGCTCGGCGCCGGTCGGCCCGCCGCTGACGACGGACCCGGGCTCGTCGGACGCGTCCTCGAGCGAGGACTTGATCCGCATCCCGTAGAACGAGCGCCAGACGAAGTACGACGACACCAGGAAGAAGACCCCGGCGAGCACCTTGACGAGCGCGCCGTTGCCGTCGTTGGTCACGCTCACCGCGAGCTCCACGGCCAGCAGGCCGAACAGGGTGGTGAACTTGATGACCGGGTTGAGCGCGACGGACGAGGTGTCCTTGTACGGGTCGCCGACGGTGTCGCCGACGATCGTCGCGTCGTGCAGGGCCGTGCCCTTGGCGTGCAGGTCGACCTCGACGACCTTCTTCGCGTTGTCCCAGGCGCCACCGGCGTTGGCCATGAAGATCGCCTGGTACAGGCCGAAGACCGCGATCGAGACCAGGTAGCCGATGAAGAAGAACGGCTCGAGGAACGCGAACGACAAGGTGGCGAAGAACACCGCGAGGAACATGTTGAGCATGCCCTGCTGCGCGTACTGCGTGCAGAGCTCCACGACCCGCCGGGAGTCCTTCTCGCTGGCCTTGGTGACGCCGTCGAGCTTGATGTGCTCCTTGATGAACTCCACCGCGCGGTACGAGCCGGTGGTGACCGCCTGGATCGAGGCACCGGTGAACCAGTAGATGATCGCGCCACCGGCGACGAGGCCGAGCAGGAACGGCGGGTGCAGCAGCGAGAGGTTCTCGACGCTCTCCGTGAGGCCCGCGGTGAGCGCCATGATGAGCGAGAAGATCATCGTGGTGGCGCCGACGACGGCGGTGCCGATCAGCACCGGCTTGGCGGTCGCCTTGAACGTGTTCCCGGCGCCGTCGTTCTCCTCGAGCATCTGCTTGGCGGCGTCCCACTTGGGCTCGACGCCGAAGTCCTTCTCCAGCTCGGCGTCGATGCCGTCGATCTCCTCGATCAGCGACAGCTCGTAGACCGACTGGGCGTTGTCGGTGACCGGCCCGTAGGAGTCGACCGCGATCGTCACCGGGCCCATGCCGAGGAAGCCGAAGGCCACGAGGCCGAAGGCGAACACGGCGGGCGCGACCATGATCGCGTCGAGGCCCTGCTCGCTGATGAGGAAGGCGCCGCCCATGAGCCCGACGATCGCGATGCCCAGCCAGTAGCCGGAGAAGTTGCCCGCGACGAGGCCGGACAGGATGTTGAGCGACGGACCGCCCTCGCGGCTGCTCTTGACGACCTCGTGGACGTGCTTGCTCTTGGTCGAGGTGAACACCTTGACCAGCTCGGGGATCACCGCGCCGGCCAGCGTGCCGCAGGAGATGATCGTGGCCAGCTTCCACCACAGGCCCGCGCCGTCGCCCTCGAGGTGGCCCAGCACCAGCCAGGTAGTGGCGTAGGTGAGCACCACGGACACGATCGAGGTCAGCCACACGAGCGTCGTCAGCGGGGTCTCGAAGTTCATCCGGTCGGCCTTGCCGTAGCGGGCCACCGTGATCGCGTCGTTGGCCAGGTAGGAGACCGCCGAGGCGACGAGCATCACGGCGCGGACCGCGAAGATCCAGACGAGCAGCGTGGCCTGGATGGCCGGGTCGGCGACGCCGAGCAGGATGAACGTCACCAGCGCGACGCCCGTGACGCCGTAGGTCTCGAAGCCGTCGGCCGACGGGCCGACCGAGTCGCCCGCGTTGTCGCCCGTGCAGTCGGCGATCACGCCGGGGTTGCGGGCGTCGTCCTCCTTGATCTTGAAGACGATCTTCATCAGGTCGGAGCCGATGTCGGCGATCTTGGTGAAGATGCCGCCCGCGATGCGCAGCGCCGAGGCGCCGAGGGACTCACCGATCGCGAAGCCGATGAAGCAGGCGCCGGCGATGTCGGCGGGCAGGAACAGCAGGATGACGAGCATCATCAGCAGCTCGGTGCTGATCAGCACCATGCCGACGCTCATCCCGGACTTCATCGGGATGCGGTGCACCGGCAGCGGCTTGCCCCCGAGCGCGGCGAACGCCGTGCGGGAGTTGGCGAAGGTGTTCACCCGGATGCCGAACCAGGCCACGGCGTACGAGCCGGCCATGCCGACGAGGCTGAACAGGATGATGATCGCCACCCTGGCCCAGCTGAAGTCCACCAAAGCCTTGTAGTAGACGACGATCACCGTCGCGATGAACACCCACAGGGTCAGCAGGAACTTGCCCTGCTTGAACAGGTAGGCCTTGCAGGTCCCGTAGATCAGCTCGGAGATCTCGCGCATCGAGGTGTGCACGGGCAGCCGGCTGAGCTGCGTGAAGACCATGACGCCGAAGCCGAGACCGAGAACGCAGAGCACGAGCCCTACGACCAGGAGCACGCGGCCGGAGATGCCGCCGGCTACTTCGACGACCGACATGTCCGGCAGGACGAGGCTGGCCTCCCCGCCGTGGGCGTCACCCGCGGCAGGTAGGAGGCTCGAGAGTGACGCGATCTGTGTAATCACGGTCCGATCCCAGGGTGTAAGCGACTTTGCTGACGGCTCCACGCTAGGAGGGGGTTGTCAGCACGGCGCATGACCTACGGCCCAGCGCACGCGCGGCGCTGAACAGCGCCGACGCCACCCCCTCAGGGTCCCCCTCAGGGTCAGGCCGGAGCCCACCTGCGGACGGCCGCCTTGGCGGCCTCGGCGCCCAGGAACACCAGCACCGCGGCGGCGAGCACCATGGCCCAGTCCTTGGCCGTGATGGGCACCGAACCGAACCATGCGTGCATGAACGGCGCGTAGACGAACACCAGCTGGAGCGCCGCCAGCGCGGCGCACGCCACCCACACGAGCCGGTTGCCCCGCAGCACCGACCAGGTGAGGCTGGAGCGGGAGAGGAAGCGGCAGGAGAACAGGTACGCCATCTGCCCGGCCGCCAGCACGCACACGGCCGTGGTCTGGGCCCGCCCGTGGCCGACGCCTCCCCGGTCCTCGAGGATGTAGGCCACGAACGTCGCCGCGCCGATCAGCAGGGACGCTGCGGCGATCACCCACAGCCCCTGCCGGGTGAGGACGTGCGCCTTGGGGGAGCGTGGCGGGCGGTCCATCAGCCCGGGCTCGGCGGGCTCCCCCGACAGCGAGAGCGAGAGCGTCACGGCGGTGACCAGGTTGACCCACAGGATCTGCACCGGAGTCAGCGGGAGCTGCAGGCCGAGCAGCACGGCGACGAGGATGACCAGGGACTGCGCGCCGTTGGTCGGCAGCAGGAAGACGACGGACTTGCGGATGTTGTCGTAGATCCGCCGCCCCTCCTCGACGGCGCGTTCGATCGTCGCGAAGTTGTCGTCGGCCAGGACGATGTCCGCGGCCTCCTTCGTCGCCTCCGTGCCCTTGATCCCCATCGCGACGCCGACGTCCGCGCGGGTGAGCGCGGGGGCGTCGTTCACGCCGTCGCCGGTCATGGCGACCACCTCGCCGCACGCCTGGAGCGCCCGCACGATGCGGATCTTGTGCTCCGGCGACGTGCGGGCGTACACGTCGACCTGCCGCACCACCTGGCGCAGCCGCTCGTTGCTCATCGCCTCGAGGTCCGTGCCCGTCAGCACCGTCACGTCGTCGGTCGCGACGATGCCGAGCTCGCGAGCGATCGCGGTGGCCGTGCCTGCGTGGTCGCCGGTGATCATCTTCACCGCGATGCCCGCGCGATGGCACTGCGCGATCGCGGCCGTCACCTCGGGACGCGGTGGGTCGACGATCCCGACGAGGCCCAGGAAGTCCAGGTCGGTGACGTCGTCGACGCCGAGCGTGGTCAGCGACCCTCCGGGGCGCCGCGCCGCGGCGAGCACCCGCAGCCCCTGACGCCCGAGCCGGTCGATCTCCGCCTCCCAACGAGCGCGGTCGAGGCCGTCGGCACAGCGGTCGAGCAACCGGTCGGGCGCTCCCACCACGTGCACCCAGTGCTCACCCTCGACGTCGTCGAGCGTGGCGGAGAACTTGTTCTCGGACTCGAACGGCACCTGGGCCAGCCGGGTCATGCCCACCAGGCTGATCCCGGCCTTCTGCGCCAGCGCGGTCAGCGCGCCCTCCGTCGGTTGGCCGACGACGCGCCAGGCGCCCGCCTCCTCGACCACCCGCGCGTCGTTGCAGGCCCTCGCCGTGCGCAGCAGCGCCGCGAGGTCGTCGTGCTCGGCGAGGTCGACCGGGAGCCCGTCGGCGAGGACCGCGCCCACGGGGGCGTACCCGATGCCGTCGACGTCGTAGCGGCCGACGGCGGTGACCACGCTTCGCGCGGTCATCTCGTTCTTCGTCAGGGTGCCGGTCTTGTCCGAGCACACCGTCGTCACCGAGCCCAGGCCCTCGACGGACGGCAGCGTGCGCGTGATCGCGTTGCGGCGTGCCATCTGCTGGACGCCCAGCGCCAGGGTGATCGTCACGAGCGCGGGCAGGCCCTCGGGGACGGCGGCGACGGCGAACCCGATGGCGGCGGAGATCAGCTCGTCGACGGCGAAGTGGTGGACCACCCGCCCGACGACGAGCATCACGAGCGCCATGCCGAGGATCGCCCACGCCAGCTGCTTGCCCAGGTGGGCCAGCTGCCGGGTCAGCGGTGTGTCCAGGGGGTCCACCTCGGAGACGAGGGTCTGGATCCGCCCGATCTCCGTGTCCGCGCCGGTGGCGGTGACCACGCCCAGGCCCCGGCCCGACGCGACGATCGTGCCGGAGAACAGCATCGACGTGCGGTCACCCACGCCGGCGTCGGCGGCGACGGGAGCGACGTCCTTCGTCGCCGGCACGGACTCGCCGGTCAGCGCCGACTCGTCGACGTGCAGGCCCGTGGCCTCGATCAGGCGCAGGTCGGCGGGCACCTTGTCCCCGGAGCGCACGCGCACCACGTCGCCGGGCACCAGGTCCTCGGCGGCCAGGTGCTGCCAGTGGTCGTCGCGGCGCGTCTGGGCGTCCAGGGACAACAGCGTCGCGATCCCGGCGAGCGCGCTGGCCGCCCGGCCCTCCTGCACGAAGCTCACCACGGCGTTCGCGACCGCGACGGCGAGGATGATCGCGAAGTCCACCCAGTCGCCGAGCAGCGCCTTGAGCAGGGCGGCGACGAGCAGGATGTAGATCAGCACGTCGTCGAAGTGGGCGAGGAACCGCAGGATCGCGGGCCGGCTGGGTGGCTCCGGCAGCTTGTTGGGCCCGTACTCGGCGAGCCGGCGCGCCGCCTCGTCGCTCGACAGGCCCCGCGCGTCGGTGCCGAGTGCCGACAGCACGTGGTCCGCGCTCTGCGCGAACACGGCCACGGTCCGGTTCTCGGCGCTCGTTGCGCTCATGGAACCCCCGCCCCCAGGCACGGCTGCCCGGACAGCACCAAGACTGGCTGCTGTCCGGGCAGTGCGCCAGGCGGGGTCAGATGTACAGCGGGGTCAGAGCCTCGTAGTCCGCCACGGTGGCGTCGTCGAGCACGGCCTGGATGATCTGGCGGCCCAGCGGGTCGAGCTCGTCGGTGAGGAACTCCTGGAGCTCCGACTTGAAGAAGCCCATGAGGATCGCCGCGCCCTCGTCGTACGCCTCGACGCCCACTTGCGACTGGTTCTCGGGCTGCAGCAGGGTCGGGCGGATCTGCTGGCCGTCGATCTTCACCTCGCGCGGGCGGTAGCCGAACAGCGAGCAACGCGCCGGGACGAGCTCCTCGCGCCGGATCCGGCCACCGCCGCGGCGGGCGAGGTACTCGCGCGTCAGCCACTCGGCGGCGAAGCCGACCTTGTAGGCGCCGATGTGCTGGTTGGGCACCAGCACGTACCGCGTGCGCTCGTTCTCGACGATCTGCGTCAGCAGCAGGTTCGCCGACCCGACCTTCGTGTTCGTCGAGAACGGCCAGTACGAGCCGACGCCCTCGGCGACGAGCCCGCCGTGGGCGATGGTCGACGCCTCCTTGGCGCTCTCGCCGATGGAGGGGTTCTTGTCGCCGCGCGGTGCGATGAGCCGCCAGACCCACGCCAGCGACGGCGGGATGATGTGCATCATCCCCATGACGCCGTAGTTCGGGTGCTCCCGGGTCGAGGCCGGCATCCGGACGCCGAACGTGCGCACGTCGACCTCCTTCGGCTCGGAGACCACGTGGCGGATGAAGCCCCGGGGGATCACGACGCGCGGGTTGGGGCAGCGCTTGCCGTTCGAGTCGAGGGTGTGCTCCCACGGCAGGGTGGTCGAGTCGGGCACGCCGTCCAGGGAGAGGAACACCAGCGGCTCCTCCGGGTGGATCACGGCTCGCTCGAAGATCGGGTCGTCGCCGTACTGCTTCATCCCGTCGACGCGGACGAACCAGCCGGCCTCCGCGTCGGCGACGACGAGCTTGTGGTTGCCCGTCTGGATCGACGGGTGGCACAGCGTCATGTCGTCGGTGACCGGCGCCAGCGCGCTCGTCTCGCCGAGGGTGATGTGGTACGGGTCGCCGGTGACGACGTTCGTGCCGACGAGGATGCGGCCGTCGTCCTCGCGCCGGATCTCCTGAGTCATCTCGGACTTGCCGCCGCCCGAGGCGCCCTCGTGCATGATCACGGTCTCGTTGTCGTACGGCGTGGTGACCAGCACGCTCGAGGCGTGGGTGGTGACCCAGCCCTCCTGCTGGCCGATGTCCAGCAGCACCGAGAACACGCCCTTCTTGGCGCTCGGCCCCGGGTAGAGGTTGTAGGCGAACACCTCGTGGAGCGTCTCGGTGCGGTCGTGGACCACCACCTGCCGCCCCGCGAACTGCGTGTGCCGGAACGGCGGCGCGACGTAGAGGATGGAGCGCGGGGTGAAGGGCCCGATCTCGTCGAACGTCACCCAGCCCTGCAGGTCGACCAGGACGAGGGCGAAGAAGGCGGAGTTGGCGGGGACGATCGCCAGCGACGGGTAGCCGAACACCGGCCCGCCGGCCTTGAACGGGACGACGACGAGCTCCTGGGTGCCGAGCCAGTCGAGGGTCTTCTGCTTGACCGGCGCGAAGTCCTCGCCGTACACGTCGCGGTAGCGCGGCTTGTCGGTCGGCAGGTCGTCGGCGATGCGCATGCAGTCGGGGTCGCGCCGGCGCATGTAGTCCTCGAGGTAGTTCACCGCGACGCCGTTGCGGCTCCGGGTGACCGTTGCCTCGGCGACCAGCTGGCCGTCGACCTCGTACTCCACGGTGAACTCCGGCCCGCCGGCCGGGCCGAGCGCGAGGGCGTACAGGTCGGCGCGCGACTCCGGGATGACCAGGCGGGGCGCGGCATCGAGCGCTGCGCGCACCGCCTCGGGGAGGTTGACCTTGTCCAGCGGCGTGGTCGACGTGACGCTCACGGCAGCTCCTTCGGCTGGGCCTGCGCCCGGCCGCGGCCACCGCCGAACCAGGCGCCGGCACTGGCGACGCGGTCCCATTCAACGTCAAGACGGGGGCCTTGACCTGACGAACCGTCGGCAGTGACCTTACGGAATGCGGGCCCGGGGAATCGTGGGACCTTCGGTCGCCGGACAGCCGCCTGGCGCTACGGCTGGGCCGGTCCGCGTGCCGGCGCCGGCGTCGCCGGAACGGGCGCGGGTACGGGCGCGGGTACGGGCGCGGGCGGCGCCGGCGGGCCGACGAACGGCGGCCGAGCCGGAGGTGGCGGCGTGTGCCGGCGGCGGAACCGGACCGCGGCGACGATCCCGACGGTGATCACGGCGGCGACGGCCAGCCACGGCAGCAGCACGCCGACGACGACCGCGACGGCCTTCAGCGTCGACCAAAGGGCATCCCAGCCGGTGCCGAGCCCCTCGGTGAAGCTCTTCGGCCCCGGGTTCTCGATCACGGCGTCGCCGGGCGCGGTCAGCGAGACGTAGAGCGTGGACATCGACACCTGGTCGGCCAGGGCGGCGCGTTGGCCCCGCAGGGACTCCAGCTCGGCCTGCCGCGTGGCCAGCTCGCGTTCGGTGGCCAGCAGGTCGGTCGTGTCCGCGGCGCGGTCCAGGAACTCCTGGACCCGGTCCACGGAGGCCTCAGCCGACTCGATCCGCGCGTCGAGGTCGACGACGACGTCCGTGACGTCCTCGGAGGACTCGGTGTAGCGGACCACGTCACCGAGGGCGCCGATCTCGTCGACGGCCTCGTCGAGGGCGGAAGCGGGGACCCGCACGGTCATCGACGCCGAGCCCGCCCGACCAGCGGTCCCAGCGTCCTGCTCCCGGCTGTCGACCCGGCCATCCAGCTCGTCGACGAGCCCCGCCACCCGGCCGGCGGCGACGATCGGGTCCTCGACCGTGACGTAAATCTCGCCGTTCTTGACCACCTGCCGCTCGGTGGCGGTGACGAGCGCCGCTTCGTCGGCCGGTGCGGCCTGTCCCCGCGCGGCCGACGCATCGTTGGCGTCGCCCACGGCGGACGACGCTCCGCTGCCGGAGGCGGAGCAGGCGGTCAGCAGCGCGGCGACGGCCAGAGCGGCGAGCACCCCCGCGCGCCGGGGGCGCATGACCCGTGCGGAACGGCTGGTCGGCTCCATCGTCGTCATGCCCGGAGGCTAGAGGCGGGCGGGGGAGCCGCGTGGCGATGTTGCCCATTCGTGACGCTGCCGTCACCCGATGGATGCGGTGCCGGTCCAGATTGCCGAATCTTGACGTTCTGCGGCCGTGCTGACCTGCGGATATGACGAAGACATGAAGTTCCATGGGGTCCAGCGGATGTGTTCGTGACGATTTCGTGCTAGAACTAGATCGAGCCGATGCGGTGCGGCTCACATGCACAGTCAGAAGCACCACTGAGGGTCCGGCGAGAGCCGGGCCGCCCGATCACGGGTCTCGGAGCTTGCCACGCCTCGTGCCGGCGAGACGGCTTCCGTTGACGCCCCGCCCACCTGGTGGGGGGGGCGTCGTGCCGTCGATGGGCCCTAGGCTGGCGCGATGGAGCGCACCGTGGACGGCGTCGAGATCGGTGACGTTCTCGTGCCCGCCTCGTCGGTGCTGGTCGCGCTGGTCGCCGCCGTCCTCGTCACCGCCGTGCTCGGCGTCGTCGGGCGGCGGGTCGGCGGGCGTTCCGAGCTCGTCCGCGACCTGACGCACCGCTGCCTCGCACCCCTGCGCGCCGTGCTCCTGGTGCTGTTCGGCTGGATCGCGCTGCTGGTCAGCACCACGGAGGCCTCGTGGCGCAGCACCACGTCGCACGTCCTGGCGATCGCCCTGATCGCGGCGGGCGCCTGGCTGCTCGCGGCTCTCGCGTACGTCATCGAGGACGCGGCGCTGCGCCGGTACGCCAGCCGGGCCCCGGGCGACCAGCAGATGCGGCGGGTGAGCACGCAAGCCCACCTGCTGCGGCGCATCGTCGTGGCGGCGATCGCCGTCTGGGCCGTCGGGGCGGCCTTGCTGACGTTCCCCCAGGTCCGCGTCGTCGGCGCCAGCGTCATCGCCTCGGCGGGACTGCTGTCGATCGTCGCCGGCCTGGCCGCGCAGAGCACGCTCGGGAACGTCTTCGCGGGCATCCAGCTGGCGTTCACCGACGCGATCCGTTTCGACGACGTCGTCGTGGTGGAGGGCAAGACCGGCCGGGTCGAGGAGGTGACGCTGACCTACGTCGCCGTGCGCCTGTGGGACGACCGCCGCGTGATCCTGCCGTCGACCTGGTTCACCACCACGCCGTTCGAGAACTGGACGCACAACAGCGCGATCGAGCTGCTCGGCACCGTCGAGCTCGACGTCGACTGGGGGGTGCCCGTGGACGCGATGCGTGCCGAGCTCGACCGCCTGCTCGCCGCCGACGAGCTGTGGGACGGGCGCACCGGCGTGCTCCAGGTCACCGACGCCACGGGCGGCCCGCTGCGGCTGCGTGCCCTCGTCTCCGCGCGGGACTCGGCCTCGCTGTGGGCGCTGCGCTGCAACGTGCGCGAGGGGCTGGCGGCCTGGGTGGCGCGCGAGCAGCCGGAGTCCTTGCCGCGCACGCGCACCCAGCCGCTGCTCGCCCCCGGCGCCCAGCCGGGGCACGACGAGGCCGCGCTCCCGATCGACTGACCCCCGCCCACTCCGCCTCAATCACCGCAACGTCCGAGTAAGCGGCCGTAGAGGCCTGCTTACCTCGGACGCTGCGTCAGAGGGCGGTCAGGGGCTCGTCGGGATCCAGTACCGGCGACTGCGTGTCCCCTCGGCGGTCAGGATCACGCCGTCGGGCACGCCGCCGCAGGCCTCGATGACCGCTGCCGACGCCGTGTTCATGTCGTCGCACGTCACTAGTGCCCGCTCCAGACCCAGGCTCGCGGCGCGGCCCAGCGCCTGGCGCAGGATCTCGGTGCCGTGGCCGCGCTGGCGGAATCCCGGCCGCACGGCGTAGCCGATGTGCCCTCCGACGCGGGCGAGCCGGTCGTTGAGCTCGTGCCGCAGGGACACCCGGCCGACGAGGTCGTCGGCGACGACGGCGACGAGGAACGTCGCCGGCACGCGTCCAGGCGCGAGGTCCCGCCCCTCCCGCTGCCGTTCGAGCAGGTCGAGGTAGTCGTCGAACCTGCGGTCACCGAGGTCAAGGAGGAACTCGAAGCCCTCGGCCGCGAGCTCGGCGTGCGCCGCGCGGGCCTGAGTCTCGTCGCCCGCCCGCAGCGGGCGGAGCGTGAGGGACACCGGCCTACAGTGCCGGGGAGTCGAGGGCGGCCGGGACGTGGGCGCGGTGCCCGGCCCGTCGCAGGCCCTCACGGAGCCGTTCCATCGCCGCCGCGATCTGCTCGCCGGGGGTGTCGGGTTTGGCGTCGGCGAACGAGAGGTGGCGCTCGTTCCAGGCCGGCAGCACGTGCACGTGCAGGTGCGGCACCTCGAACCCGGCGACGAGGAGCGCGGCGCGAGGGGCGTCGAACACCTCCTCCTGCACCGCGCCGATCGCCTTGGCGACCGCGAACAGGTGCGCCAGGAGGTCGTCGCTCGCGGCCGTGAAGCGGTCGATCTCCGCGCGCGGCACCACGAGCACGTGGCCCTGCGAGATCGGCGCGATGGTGGCGAACGCGACGCAGGTCTCGTCGGCCCAGACGAAGCGCCCCGGGATCTCGCCGTCGATGATGCGGGTGAACAGGGTGGCCATGGCCCGACGCTAGTGCCGTCGCTCGTCGGCCAGCGCCTTGAGGGCCAGCACGGTGCGCCAGTTCCGGGCCGTTCCGACGAGTCCCGCCGCTTCGCGGGACAGCACGTCGAGCGTCAGCCTGGACCGGCCGATGCCGTGGGGGTAGAAGACGTAGGCCTCGTCGCCGTGCCAGACCACCTCCTCCTCGCCGTACCGGCCCGGGTCGAAGGTGGCCACGGCTTCGGGGTCGGGGGTTCCGTCCCACACGACGACCGTCAGGCGCGAGGGATCGTCGTTCGCGTGGTCGGGGCATGGCACGTCGGCCACGACGCGGTCCCACTGCTCGGCGGTGCGGGTGATCACCGGCACCGCGAAGCCCACGTGGCGCCCCAGGGCCCGCGACAGGCGCGGGCCGATGGTGGCGGGATCGGCGTCAGGGGCGGTGCGCAGCACGAGGTTGCCGCTCGCGGCGTACGTGTCCACGTCGAGGTGGCCCAGCTCGGACGCGGCGGCGCGCAGGTCTGCGGAGCGCACCGTACGGCCGCCGACGTTCACCGCTCTCAGCAGCGCGACCAGGACATCCCCCATGCGGTTCACTGTGCCTCCGCCAGGGTGGCCGTGCCACCGAAGAACGTCCCGGGTCCGGTGCGGACTCAGAGGTAACGCGTCGGGTCGAACTCGTCGAGCGGGATGATCCGCAGCCGCGGCAACGGGATGTTGAACGCCTCGACGTCGTGCTCGAGGTCGAACGTCTCGAGGCCGCGCGCCGTCAGTGAGGCCAGCGCGGATGACGTGTACTCCCGGAAGGCGATGAGGCCGACGCGCCGCTCGCCGTCCAGGAGGCGGCCGATCTCGGGGGCGAAGTCGCCGTCGTGACTCGCGAGCAGCACGTTGCCGCCGTGCTGCGCGATGGCGTCGAGCATCCGCTTGATGCCGAGGTCGACGACCTTCTCCGAGGAGTCGCCCGACAGCGGGATCGGCCGGAAGCCGATGGCGATCAGGGCCTGGACGAAGGCCATGGGCAGCACGCCGTTCGAGGCGTTGAGGAAGAACAGGCCCTTGACCGGCTGGCCGAACCGGTCCTCGGCGAACGTGCGCACCCGCTCCCACCGGGGGCGCTGCTCCGGCGACGGCCGGGCGCCCAGGATCGACGAGCCGAGCGTCGCGTCGATGTTCTCCCCGTCGACCACGACGTACGTGGTGGACTGTTCCGCGGGCCTCGTCACGGCGACACTCTAGATCGCGGCACCGGGGGCCCGGCGGACGGAGGGCGGCACGTGAAGGCGACGGGCGAGCCCGGGCGGCGGGCGACGGCGCGCGAGGCGTCGGAGGCATGGGAGTCGCTCTTCCGCACCCAGGTCGAGCTGCTGCGCCGGTTCCGGCACGACGACGTGTGGCGCGAGCTGACGCTCGGGGAGTACGACGTGCTCTACGCCCTGGCCTCGAGCCCCGGGCGCACCGCCCGCATCAGGGAGCTGTCGGAGCGGAGCCTGCTGACGCAGCCCAGCATGTCCCGGATGGTCGAGCGGCTCGAGGGCGCGGGCCTGGTGAGGCGGGGGTCGGTGCCGGGTGACGCCCGAGGCGTCGCGGTGACGCTCACCGACGAGGGGCTTCGGCTGCAGCGCCTGGTGGGCGCCCGGCACGTGCGGTCGATCGACCGCGTGGTGGGAGAGGCGCTCGACGCCGGCGAGCTGGCGACGCTGCGCGAGCTCCTGGACCGGCTCCGAGAGCGGTCGCGCGGCATCCCGCTCTAGTCTGGAATGTCGCACCTGGGACGGGTGTCCCGCGCGAGCCTGTGACGTGCAGCGAAGTCCCTCGCGTCGGGACATCGCGGGACCTCCGGCCCACGGCTGAGGGGGTGGCTCAATGCACCATGGCACCACCGGCGAGCAGCAGGGGAGGGTTGATGAGGGTTCTGGTTGTGGTGGCGTCGCGCCACGGATCGACATGGGAGATCGGCGAGGTCGTCGCCGCCGCCGTGGCGTCGCGCGGGCACGTCGTCGACCAGAGCGCGCCTGAGGACGTCGAGTCCCTCGACGACTACGACGCCGTGGTGCTCGGCTCCGCCGTGTATCTCGCCCACTGGATCTCCACGGCACGCGACTTCGTCGAGCGGTTCGCCGACGACCTGCGGCGGGTTCCGGTGTGGATGTTCTCCTCCGGCCTGGCCACCCAGCCGGCGGCGTCGGCGAACTCGCCGCACGAGCTGCTCGCCGTGCGCGAGCAGATCGGTGCCCGCGGCCACCGGGCGTTCCGCGGCCGGCTCGATCGTTCGATCCTGACGTTCGCCGAGCGCGCCGCCATCGCCGGCGCCCGCGCCCGCGAGGGTGACCACCGCGACATGGCCGCCGTGCACGCCTGGGCGCTGGGGGTCGCCGACGACCTTGCGACCCGGCCTCACGCCGACGCCCGGCAGTTCCGCGGCGCCGGGGTGTAACGGCGCCGTTCCGTCCGGCGTAGCGGCGGGAGTCCGTCCGTCGTAGCGGCGCGGGTCCGTCGGGCGTAGCGGCGCGGATCCGTGGGCGTAGCGGCGGGGGGTCCGTCCCGCGTAGCGGCGGGTACCCGTCCGGTGTAGCGCTGCGGGTCCGTCCGGCGTGGCGCTGCGGAGCTGTCCGTCGTGGCGCTGCGGCGGCGCCTGCTTCGTCGTGCCGCACCCCAGCGCAGCTCTCTGCAACGAGCGCAGAACTCATCGCCGAAGTGGTGGGTCTCGCACGCCGAAACCCACCATCTCGCGAACGAGTTCTGCGCTCGCGAACGAGTTCTGCGCTCGCGAAGTAGTTCTTGCGCTCGCGGTGGGGATCTGCGCTCGAGGCGGGGTTCTGTGCTCGCGGTGGGGTTCTGCGCTCGCGAAGGGGTTCTGCGCTCGCGTTGGTGGCTCTGTGCTCGGGGTGGGGTTCTGCGCTCGGGGCAGTGCCGGGTGGCGGCGGACGCCACGACGAGGGAGCCGGAAGCGCGGACATCGGGTCGGCGTATCGCGTCGCGAGAGTCGACGCAAGACTTGCGCAGATCTGCAAGCGACTTGCGTTCGCTTGCTCTACGATGAGCCCATGTCGAGGCGACTTGCAGACGTGGCCCGCAAGGTCGGGGTGTCCGAGGCGACGGTGAGCCGGGTGCTCAACGACAAGCCAGGCGTGTCGGAGCAGACGCGAGCAGCCGTGCTCTCGGCGCTCGACGTGCTCGGTTACGAGCGCCCGACGAAGCTGCGCGGCGAGCGCGCCCGGCTCGTCGGCCTGGTGCTCCCCGAGCTGCAGAACCCGATCTTCCCCGCGTTCGCCGAGGTGGTGGGCGGCGCCCTCGCACAGCAGGGCTTCACACCGGTGCTCTGCACGCAGACGGCGGGCGGTATCACCGAGTCCGAGTACGTGGACCTGCTGCTGACCCAGCAGGTGTCGGGCATCGTGTTCGCCGGCGGTCTGTACGCGCAGCGCACGGCGTCGCACGAGCACTACGAGCGGCTCGCCCGCCTGAACCTGCCGGTGGTGCTGATCAACGCGTCGATCGACGACCTGGCCTTCCCGCGCGTCTCCTGCGACGACGAGGTGGCCGTCGAGCAGGCGCTCGGCCACCTGACCTCGCTGGGGCACACGCAGATCGGGCTGCTGCTGGGGCCGGAGGACCACGTGCCCAGCGAGCGCAAGCTCGGGGCCGCGCGCGCGGCCTCCGACCGCCTCGGCATCCGTGTGCCGGACCGGCTGGTCGCCCGGTCCGCCTACTCCCTCGAGAGCGGCCAGGCGTCGGCGACGCGCCTGCTGCGAGAGGGTGCGACGGGCCTGGTGTGCGCGAGCGACCCCCTGGCGCTCGGTGCGATCCGGGCGGCCCGCCGTGCCGGGCGGCGCGTGCCGGAGGACGTCTCGGTGGTGGGGTACGACGACTCCGCGTTCATGAACTGCACCGAGCCGCCGCTCACCACCGTGCGCCAGCCGATCGACGCGATGGGGCGAGCGGCGATCAACCTGCTCGTGGCCCAGATCGCCGGCAACGGGACGACGTCCGACGAGCTGCTGTTCGAGCCGGAGCTGGTGGTGCGCGGTTCGACGGCACCCGTGGCGTCCGGCGGGGTGGTGCGGCCGCCGGCGGAGGCCACGGCCTGAGGTCCGCCGGCGCGCCCCGCCCGCATCCTCGAGTCATCCGATGACCTAGACGAAAACCGACGTCATGTGATCACGTTTCGATAACGCGGTGTCAAGTTCTTGCGTTGATCCAGTCGCGTCCTTTAGTGTCTCGCCCCGAGACAGAGCAGTCAGCCCCGGCACGCCGGGAGCACGTCGAGATGGGGCCCTCGTTGGCGCAGGCGCAGTCCGATCCGCTGTGGTGGCGGAACGCGGTCATCTACCAGGTGTACCCGCGCAGCTTCGCGGACGGGAACGGTGACGGGATCGGTGATCTCTCCGGTCTGAGGTCGCGGCTCGGTTACCTCGCCGACCTCGGGGTCGACGCGATCTGGGTGACGCCGTGGTACTCCTCGCCGATGGCCGACGGCGGCTACGACGTCGCGGACTACCGGGCGATCGACCCCGTGTTCGGCACGCTGGAGGAGGCCGAGCTCGTCATCGCCGAGGCCCGGGAGCTGGGCATCCGGACCATCGTCGACGTGGTGCCCAACCACGTCTCCGCGCTGCATCCGTGGTTCACCGCCGCGCTGGCCGCCGGCCCGGGCTCGCCGGAGCGGGCGCGCTTCTGGTTCCACCGCGGCAAGGGCCCGCGCGGTTCCGGCATCCCGACCCGCTGGCGCAGCGACTTCGCGGGCCCCACCTGGACGCGCACCCGCAACGCCGACGGCACGCCGGGGGAGTGGTACCTGCACCTGTTCTCGCCGGAGCAGCCCGACCTCAACTGGAACCACCCGGACGTCATCGCCGAGCACCTGGACATCTTGCGCTTCTGGTTCGACCGCGGTGCGGCAGGCATCCGGATCGACTCCGCCGCGCTCCTGGCGAAGGATCCGGCACTTCCCGAGGTTCCGGCGCATCCGGGCCCCGGAGAGCACCCGCACGTGGACCGCGACGAGCTGCACGACATCTACCGCGGCTGGCGCGCAGTCGCCGACGAGTACCCGGACACGCGTGTCCTCGTCGGCGAGGTGTGGTTGGAGGACCGCGAGAGGTTCGCCCGGTACCTGCGGCCCGACGAGATGCACACGGCCTTCAACTTCGACTTCATGGCCCGGCCGTGGGACGCAAAGGCTCTGCGTGAGTCGATCGACCAGACGCTGGCGGCCCATGCCCCGGTCGGCGCACCGCCGACGTGGGTGCTGTCGAACCACGACGTCACCCGCCCCGTCACGCGGTACGGGCGGGAGGACTCGTCGTTCTCCTTCGCCAGCAAGCGCTTCGGCACCCCGAGCGACATCGCCCTCGGCACCCGCCGGGCGCGGGCCGCGGCCGTGCTGACCGCTGCGCTGCCGGGGTGCTGGTACGTGTACCAGGGCGAGGAGCTGGGCCTGCCGGAGGTGGAGGACCTGCCCCTCGAGCTGCTCGAGGACCCGATGCACTACCGTTCCGGCGGCACCGACCCGGGCCGTGACGGCTGCCGCGTGCCGCTGCCGTGGTCGGGCGACGTGGCGCCGTACGGATTCAGCTCCGACGCCGCCGCCACCACCTGGCTGCCGCAGCCCGCAGGCTGGGCGCCGCTGACGGTCGAGGCCGAGCGGTCCGACGACACCTCGATGCTCAACCTCTACCGGCGCGTGATCGAGGTGCGCCGTGCGCATCTCGGCGACGCGCCGCTGCACTGGCTGGACGGCGCCGGCGACGGTGTCCTGGCCTTCACCAGGGGCGACATCCGTTGCGTGGTCAACCTCGGGACCGAGCCCGTCGACCTGCCGCCCCACCACGACGTCCTGCTGATGAGCGCCCCGCTCGAGGCAGGTCGGCTGCCCCGCGACACCGCGGTGTGGCTGCGCACCTTGCAGAACAGTGACACCAAGCAGTCAACCGAACAGATCCCGACCCCAGGGACCACCAAGGAGGAGGAGTGACGATGAGGTCCTCACGCACGGTCGCGTCCGGCATCGCCGGCGCGCTCGCGATCGGCCTGCTGGCCGCCTGCAGCTCGGGCGGTGGCACGGCGGACGAGACCACGGACGGCGCCGAGCCCACCTCGGGCGCCGAAGAGGTGAGCATCACCGTTGCCGGGCTGCTTCCCGGCGCCGAGCAGGCTGCCGTCGACGCGCTCGAGAAGCGCATCGAGGAGTTCGAGGCCAAGTACCCGAACATCACGGTCGAGGCGCAGGAGTACCAGTGGCTCGCCTCGACCTTCACCGCCGCACTCGCGGGCGGCACGCTGCCGACCGTCTTCGAGATCCCGGTGACGGACGCCAAGACGATGATCGAGAACCAGCAGCTCGCCGACCTGAACGACGCGGTCGCGGCCAACATGCCGTACGCGGACGAGTTCAACGAGGTCGTCGCGGCGAACGGGATCGGCGAGGACGGGCACTTCTACGCCCTGCCGGCCAAGTCGTTCTACGCGGTGGCGCTGCACTACAACCGCAACCTCTTCGAGCAGGCCGGGCTCGACCCCGACCAGCCGCCGACGACGTGGGACGAGGTCCGCGAGTACGCCAAGCAGATCAAGGACAAGACCGGCGTCTACGGCTACGGGATGATGGCGCTCGACAACGCGGGCGGCTGGCAGCTGACCGCGGCCGCCAACTCCCGTGGCGGCGTCGCCGAGGTCGACAACGGCGACGGCACCTACTCCGCGACGCTCGACGACCCGGCGATCAAGGAGCACCTCGAGTGGCTCAGCGCGCTGCGCTGGGAGGACGACTCGATCTACCCCGACACCACGCTGGGCTGGGCCGAGATCAACCAGGCGTTCGGCGGCGGCCAGATCGCGATGTACACCTCGGGCTCCGACGTCTACACCGCGCTGGTGCAGAACCAGGCTCTGACGCCCGACTGGGGTTACGGGCTGGCACCGCTCCCGACGAGCGACGACGGTGGCACCCTCGGCGGCGGCACCCTCGCCGGCGTGCGGGCCGACGCGACCGACGCCGAGAAGGACGCCGCGGTCAAGTGGATCGACTTCTGGTATCTCGCCAAGCTGCGCGACCAGGAGCAGGCCGTGGCCGACGCCGAGGCGAACGTCGCCAACGGTCAGCCGATCGGCGTCCCGGTGCTCCCCATCTTCGGTCAGGACCTCTACGAGCAGTCGCTGGAGTGGGTCAAGGACTACATCAACGTCCCGCTCGAGGACATGAAGCCGTACACGGACGTCATGTTCTCCCAGCCGCTGTTCCCGGAGCCCGCGCGGGGCACCCAGCCGCTCTACGGTCTGCTCTTCCCGCTGGTGCAGGCTGTGCTCACGGACAAGAACGCGGACATCGACGCCCTCGTGGCCGCCGCGGACGAGCAGGGCCAGGTCAAGATCGACACCAACGCCGAGTCCTGAGCAGGTGAGCACCCCGGCCGGGCGGCGCGTCCGCCCGGCCGGGGTCCGTCCCGTCAGCACGAAGGAAGGTCAGCATGGCCGCCGACGATGCCGTCCCCACGCAGGTGCTGCCCGCCAAGGGGCGGTCGGTGCTGCGTCCGCCCAGCCGGAACGTCCGGCGCTCTCCCGTGACGTGGGTGCGCCGGGGCGGCCTGTCCGCGCTGGTGTTCGCCGTCCCGGCCCTGTTCGTCTTCGGCTGGTTCTCGTGGCTGCCGATCGTGCGGGCCGTGGTCATGAGCTTTCAGAAGACGAACCTGATCGTCACCACCTGGGTGGGCTGGGACAACTTCCAGAACGTGCTCGCCGACCCGGTGCTGCCGATCGCCGTGCGCAACACGGCCTGGTTCGCGTTCCTGGCCCTGGTGTTCGGCTTCCCGCTGCCGCTGATCGCCGCCGTGCTGATGAACGAGGTCCGCAAGCGCAAGGGCTTGTTCTCCGCACTCGCCTACCTGCCGGTGGTGATCCCGCCGGTGGTCTCCGTGCTGCTGTGGAAGTTCTTCTACGACCCGCGGCCGTCCGGCGTCTTCAACACGATCCTCGGCTGGGTGGGCCTCGGCCCGGTTCCCTGGCTCCAGGACGCGCAGATCGCGATGCCCGCCCTCGTCCTCGAGGCGACCTGGGCAGCGGCCGGCGGGACCGTGATCATCTACCTCGCCGCACTGACCTCCGTGCCGCCCGAGCTGTACGACGCCGCCGAGATGGACGGCACCTCCGTGTGGCGCAAGGTCTGGCACGTGACGCTGCCGCACCTGCGCGGCGTGCTGTACGTCACGCTGATCCTGCAGATCATCGCGACGGCCCAGGTGTTCCTCGAGCCCTACCTGTTCACCGGCGGTGGCCCGAACAACGCCACGGTGACCGTGCTCCTGCTCATCTACCGCTACGCCTTCGGCAACAGCCTGGGCGGCCAGTACGGCGAGGCGACGGCGCTCTCGCTGATGCTCGCCGTGTTCCTCGCCCTGATGTCGATCGTCTACTTCCGACTCACTCGCCGCTGGAGCATGTCGTGACCACGACGATTCCCCGCCCCGACACGCTCGCCGACCCGGCGGTGCGGCACTCCCGGACTCGCCGCAAGGCGGCCCTCGTCGACAGCACGGCCCGCTCCGCGATCTCCGAGATCGAGTGGGCGCGCCCGCAGGTGCGACGCCCGTGGCGCGTGATGCACGGCCTGCTGCTCGTGATCCTCGTCGTCGCCTGCGTGGGCCCGCTGCTGCTGCTGGCCAAGTTCGCGATCACACCGACCCAGGACATCCTGTCCACGCCGCTCGCGTTGTTCCCCAACGGCGTGGCCTGGAGCAACCTCTCCGAGGCGTGGAACGACATCGAGATCAGCCGCTACTTCGCCAACTCACTGATCATGGCGGCCGGCGCATGGGCGAGCCAGATGGTGGTGGCGACCAGCGCCGGGTACGTGCTGTCGGTGCTGCGGCCGCGCTGGTCCAGGTACCTGAACGCCGCGATCCTCTGCACGCTGTTCGTACCGGCCGTGGTGCTCCTGGTGCCGCTGTACCTCGTGGCCCTCGACCCGCCGCTGATCGGCCACTCCCTGGTGAACACCTTCTGGGGCGTGTGGCTGCCGGCGGGCGCCAGCGCGTTCAACGTGGTGCTGATGACGCGCTTCTTCGACAACCTGCCCCGCGAGATCTTCGAGGCGGCGAAGGTCGACGGCGCGGGGCCCGTGCGGGTGTTCTGGTCCGTGGTGCTCCCGATGAGCAAGCCGATCATCGGCGTCACCTCGGTATTCGCGATCATCGCGTCCTGGAAGGACTTCCTCTGGCCCCTGCTGGTGCTGCGGGAGCCCGACCTCCAGCCGCTGTCCGTGCGGCTGCCGTCGCTGCAGGCGACCACCGACATGGGCGTGATGATGGCGGCCCTGGCGATCGCGACGCTGCTGCCGGTGGTGCTCTTCCTCGTCTTCCAGCGCATGTTCCTCTCGAACGGTGCGCTGGGCGGAGCGGTCAAGGGCTAGCTGCTCGCTCGCCTCGCGCGGTGGCCGGCTCCAGGTCAGGATTCCCCCATGAGCGACCCCACCGGCACCTGGCGCCTCGTGCTGCTCGACGGCGAGCCGCCGGCGGGCGAGACGCGCGGTCCCGTCGTCCTGACCTTCGACGGCGACGGCGTGGTCTACGGCATGGCGGGCGTCAACCGGATGCGCTCGACGTGGACCGTCGACGAGGACGAGCTGGTGCTCGGGCCCGTGGTCTCGACGATGATGGCCGGCCCGGAGCCGGCCATGGCGACCGAGCGCAGGCTGCTCACACTGCTCGGGCGGCCGATGGCGGCGACGATCGACGACGGCGGGCTGCGGCTCGTCGGCGAGGACGGCTCGGAGGCGCTGCTCGTCCTCGCCGAGGCCGAGGGGTCCTAGCCGGACCTCAGGGGTACAGCCCTCGGGTGCGGTGCGCCTCGGCCACGCGGCGCACACCGATGACCAGGGCGGCGTCGCGCAGCGACAGCCCCTCGGCCCGCGCGTGCTGCGCCACCGCGCCGTACGCCACCTTCATCCGCTGCTCCAACCGGTCCTCGATCTCGGCCTCGGTCCACCAGTACGCCTGGTTGGCCTGCACCCATTCGAAGTAGGAGACGACGACCCCGCCGGCGTTGGCGAGGATGTCCGGCACCACGACGACGCCCCGCTCGGCGAGCACGGCGTCGCCCTGCGTGGTCGTCGGGCCGTTCGCGGCCTCCACGACCCAGCGGGCCTTGACCCGGGCCGCCGCCTCCTCGTCGAGCACTCCCTCCACGGCCGCCGGCACGAGCAGGTCGACGTCCAGCGCCAGGAGCTCGGCATTGTCGATCGCGTCGGCGCCGGGGAAGCCGACGACGCTGCCGGTGACCGCCACGTGCGCGGCCAGCGCCGGCACGTCGAGGCCGTCCGCGGCGCGGACGCCCCCGAACGCGTCGGACACCGCGACCACGCGCGAACCTGACTCGTGGAGGAATCGCGCCAGGTGGGAGCCCACCTTGCCGAAGCCCTGCACGGCCGCGCTGATCTCGGCGAGGTCGACGCCGGCGTCCGCCAGGGTGGCCGCCGCCACGTGCAGCACGCCGCGGCTGGTCGCCGTGGCGCGCCCCAGCGAACCGCCCACCGCGAGCGGCTTGCCGGTGGTCACCGCGGGGATCGTGTAGCCCTGGTTGACGGAGTAGGTGTCCATCACCCAGGCCATCACCTGCTCGTCGGTGCCGACGTCCGGCGCCATGATGTCCCGCTCGGGCCCGATCATCGGCATGATCTCGCTGGTGTAGCGGCGGGTGAGCCGCTCCAGCTCTCCCCGCGAGCAGGCGTGCGGGTCCACCGCGACGCCACCCTTGGCCCCGCCGTAGGGCACGTCCACCACGGCGCACTTCCAGGTCATCAGCATCGCGAGCGCGCGCACCTCGTCGATGTCGACCGAGGGCGCGTAGCGCAGCCCGCCCTTGCCGGGGCCCCGCGAGATGTTGTGCTGGACGCGGTATCCGTGGCGCAGCTCGACCGTGCCGTCGTCACGCCGCAGCGGCACCGCCACGTGGATCTCGCGACGCGGGGTCGCGAGCATCGCGTGCATGCCGTCGTCGTAGCCGAGGATCTCGATCGCCGTGGCCAGCTGCGCCCGCGCCGTCGCGAGCGGGGAGGGGTCCGTCATGGGGCCACTCTGCACCCCGGCGGGCCGGCCGTCAGGACGAAGCGCGGACCACGAGCTCGGGCGCGAAGATCAGCGGCTCGCTGGCGGAAGCTCCCTGGAGCTGGTCGAGCAGCCGCAGGCCGGCTGCCCTGGCCATCGCGACCACCGGCTGCACCACGGAGGTCAGCGGCGGCGTCGTCGTGGCGGCGAGCGGGCTGTTGTCGTAGCCGACCACGGCGATCTCGTCCGGCACCGTGCGGCCGAGCTCCGCGAGCGCGGGCAGCGTGCCGGACGCCATGAGGTCGGATGCGACGAAGACGCCGTCGATGTCCGGGTGCTGCTCGAGGAGCGCGCGGATGCCGGCGGCTCCGGACGCGCTGGTGAAGTCGCCGTGGACCACGGCGTCGTCCGGAAGCCCGGCCTCCTGGACGGCCGCGCGCCAGCCGGCGAGGCGGTCGACGCCCACCGCCATGTCCTGCGGGCCGGCGATCGTCGCGATGCGGCGGCGCCCGCGCTCGATCAGGTGCTGGGCCGCCAGGCGCCCGCCCTCGACGTTGTCCGTGTCGACGTACTGCAGCCCCAGGTCGGTGCCGCTGGCGGCGATGGGGCGTCCGACGAAGACGCTGGGGAGGCGCAGCTCCACCAGGGCGCGGTCGAGGTGGTCGTCGCGGTGGTGGGAGACGACGATCACACCGTCGACGTGGCCGTTGCGCAGGTACCGGACGGTGCGCTCGCTCTCGCCGGGCCGGGCGATCACCAGCACCATCTGGATCTCGGAGTCGGCCAGTGACGCCGAGACACCGGACAGCGTCCCGGCGAAGAACGGGTCGGTGAGCACGCGCTCGTCGGGCTCGGGGACGACGAGCGCCACCGAGTCGGTGCGGCGCGTCACCAGCGAACGGGCGGCCCGGTTAGGGGAGTACCCCAGCTCCGCCACGGCGCGCTCGACGGCGACGAGCGCCTCGGGGGAGACGCGCAGGCCCCCGTTGATGGCGCGGGACGCCGTGGAGCGGGAGACGCCTGCGCGGGCCGCCACCTCCTCGAGGGTGGGCACGGCGGGCCGGCCCGCGGCGTCGAGCGGCGCTCGGTCGGCCATTGTTCCTCCTTGCCGGTGCCAGGACGGGACGACCCTACGCCAGGGGAGTCCCGGCGTGGGAGCGTGACCTCGGCGCTGCACGCCTACCCTGGACGCGTGTCAACGCTGAGCAACCTCGCCGAGCGGCACGGCGCGCTCGAGCCGGCCGATCTCGAGTGGCTGCACCTGCTCGTCGGCGACTGGCAGATGATCTCGGACCTGGCCTTCGCCGACCTGGTGCTGTGGTTGCCGACCACCACCGGCGACTTCGTCGCGGTGGCTCAGGTGCGCCCTTCGACCGCCGCGACGGTCCACTACGACGACGTGGTGGGCTCGACCGTGCCGGACGGCCAGCGTGCTCAGCTGGAGAAGGCGCTGGAGACGGAGCGGATCCAGCGCTCCCGCGAGCCCCGGTGGTTCGGGGAGTACGCGGTGCGCGAGGAGGCCGTGCCCGTGGTCCGCAAGGAGCGGGCGATCGCGGTGCTGGCGCGCCAGACCAACCTCGGGGGAGCGCGCACGCCCTCGCGCCTCGAGCTGAACTACGTCGAGGCGGCCGACGACCTGCTGGGGATGGTGTCGAGGGGAGAGTTCCCCACCACCGACACCCCCGCGGGGCGGCAACGGGGCGCGCCACGCGTCGGCGACGGCCTGATCCGGCTCAACGCCGAGGGTGAGGTGCTCTACGCCTCGCCGAACGCCCTGTCGGGGTTCCACCGGTTGGGCGCGATGGGCGACCTCGTCGCGCGCTCGCTCAGCGAGGTGGTGCCGGAGCTCATCGACGAGCCGGCCGACGAGTCGCTGCCGCTGGTGCTGCTCGGCAAGGCGGCGTGGCGGGTGGACGTCGAGGCGCGCGGGGTCGCCCTCGCGCTGCGTGCGGTGCCCCTCACCGAGGACGGCAGCCGGATCGGCGCGGTGGTGCTGTGCCGCGACGTGTCCGAGCTGCGACGGCGCGAGCGCGAGCTGATCACGAAGGACGCGACGATTCGCGAGATCCACCACCGCGTGAAGAACAACCTCCAGACGGTGGCCGCGCTGCTGCGGCTCCAGTCGCGGCGACTGAGCAGCCGGGAGGCGCGAGACGCCCTGGGCGAGGCCGAGCGCCGGGTGGCGACGATCGCGCTGGTGCACGAGACGCTCTCGCAGACCCTGGACGAGTCGGTGCAGTTCGACGAGCTGATCGGCCGCTCGCTGCGCCTGGTCGCCGACGTCGCGATGCAGGCCGGCGGGCACGTGCGCACGCGCATCGACGGCTCGTTCGGCATGGTGCTGGCCGAGGACGCCACCGCGCTGGCCCTGGTGCTCACCGAGCTGGTGACGAACGCCGTCGAGCACGGCTTCGCCGGGCGGGACAGCGGGGTGGTCGAGATCGACGTCGAGCGCACCGGCGAGGAGCTGCACGTGGTCGTGGCCGACGACGGCGCGGGCGTGCCCGACGACCGCGGAGCGGGCAGCGGGCTGGGCACCCAGATCGTCTCGACGCTGGTGCGCAACGAGCTGCGGGGCACCATCGAGTGGCGGCCCCGCGAGAGCGGCGGCACGAGCGTGGACCTGCGCTGTCGCCTCCGGGTGAACCGCGATCCGTCGACGGTCATCTAGCAACGCCGAACCCGGCACCTCGTGCCGAGCCCTGGAAGCTCAACGGTCGCCCAGCAACGCCGAACCCGGCACCTCGTGCCGAGCCCGGCAGCTGGGACTGCCGGGATGGACACGAGCTGCCGGGTTCGGTGACAGCGGTGCTGTGGGGTTTCTACAAGGAGAGGGCGTCAGCCCGCGCGGCGCTGGCGGGCGGTGCGGCGCTTGAGCGCGCGGCGCTCGTCCTCGGACAGACCGCCCCAGACGCCGGCGTCCTGGCCGGTCTCGATCGCCCACTTGAGGCAGGTGTCGACGACGTCGCAACGGCGGCACACGGCCTTCGCGTCCTCGATCTGCAGCAGCGCAGGGCCGGTGTTGCCGATCGGGAAGAACAGCTCGGGGTCTTCGTCGAGACACGCAGCGCGGTGGCGCCAGTCCATGGGGCTCCTCCTTGGCACGCGCACATCCGGGCGCCCGGGATCAGGGCGTAGCGGTGGCGCGGGGAAATGGTGGGGTGTTTGGTGCTGACAACAAGAGTCACATCCGAAACTCGCCCGCACAAGGGTTACGACAAGGTTTCAACCAGATGGCTGGGGAGACGTTCGTCACACTCCGGTAGGCGCGTCGCGGCTGCGACCAGCGACGGGACAGGTCATGGCGCGGAACAGGGGATGGTGGGCGCTGACCAGCGCCGCTGGGCCCCAGGCAGGTACCAGGGACGAAGGTCCCGGAAATGCGCGGAGGGCAGGGCCGACACCCTCCACAGGAGGCCGGCTCCGCGCCGGCCTGTCCGGAAGGTGGGACGGAGGCGCCGGGCGTGGTGGACGCGCGGGACGCCCGCGTCCGCATAGGGTCCGGGACGTGAAGCAGACGCGTCCGGCCGCCGTGTGGGTCGCCGTGCTGCTCGTCTGGCTGGAGGCCCTCGCGTCGCTGGCCGGAGCCGTCACCCTCGTCGTCGTCCTGGCACGCGGCTCGCAGATGCCGGCCGCGAACGTCGCCATGGCGGTCATGGCCGCCGGACTGGCGGCGGTGCTCGTGCTCGCAGGGCGGGCTCTGGTCGCCGGGCACCGGCGGTGGGCGCGCAGCCCGGTGCTGACGGTGCAGTTCCTGCTCGGGGCACTGGTGGTGGCCGGGTGGTCGACGACCCCGCAACCTGCGCCGCCGTTGGTGCTGGCCGTCGCGGTCACGGTGGTGGTGGCGCTGCTGACCCCGCGCGCCGTCGCGTGGACCATGCCGCTACCGCCGCCACAGTCCTAGGCATCGGGCGGGGCCCACACCTGGACCGGGGTGACGTTCCGGCCGACTCGGAGCGCGCCGCGGCCCGCCGGGCGGTGACGCGGGTCCATCAGCCACGCGCCCTCCGGCCCGAGGAGCTCGAGGCTGCCGGGCTCGGCCGGGTCCAGCACCAGCAACCGCCGCGCGCGCACCAGTGCGGGCGCGAGGCCGCGGAACGCGGACACCGCGTGGGACGTGGTGGTGGCGCACAGCAGGCGTGGCGGTGTCGTGGACGCAAGCGCGGACGCCAGCTCGTCGGCGAGCGTCGTGTCCGCCTCGTCGAGGTCGTCGACCACCAGCAGCGCCTCCGGCGGCCCCGCCGGTCCGTGGACGACGACGGCTCCGGCGTCCGCCAGTGCTCCGGCC
>JAEXPS010000095.1 GCA_023438885.1 Actinomycetes bacterium | reverse complement strand
GGGCCGGGGGCCGGGCGGCCCCCCCCCGGGGGCGCGCCGCCTCCGGGTCGTTCCACACGTTGGCCTCCCCGACCGGCGACGCGTTGCCCGGGGCGAGCGCCGCGCCTCCCATCGACGTCACCTGCATGACCCGGGCCGGCAGCTCAGGGTCGAGCTGCAGGGCCAGCGCGAGGTTGGTCATCGGGCCGACCGAGATGATCTCCAGGCGCCCCTCGTAGTGGCGGGACAGGCGGACGATCATCTCCGCGGCGGACTCCGTCACGGGGCGGAGGTCGACGGGAGGCAGGTCGACGTTGCCCACGCCGTTGTCGCCGTGGATCTCGGTGGGCCCGCCCTGGTACTCGTGGGTCAGGAAGTGGGTGGCACCGATCGCTACGGGGACGTCCGCCCGGCCGTCGAGGCCAAGGAGGCGAAGAGTGTTCTCCGCGGCCTGGCGGGCATCGGTGTTCCCGCTGACCGTGCCGACGCCGACGAGCCGGATCTCCGGTGAGCTGAGCAGGTAGGCCAGCCCCATCGAGTCGTCGATCCCGGTGTCGCAGTCGTAGTAGACGGGCCGGATGCCCAGGCCGCCACCGTTGTCGGACGGAGTCATGACGTCCTCACCTTCTTCCCGTGCGTGCTCATCGGTGCCTAGTGCGCCTGCGGAACGGCGACCTGGGGTGCCTTGGCCGTACCGAGGGACTCCTCGGTGGGCTTGATCAACAGGCTCGCGACGAAGGCCAGAACGGTGATGGTCACGGAGATCACGAGCGCCGTGACGTAGCCGCCGCGCGTTCCCAGGCCGACGGCGGGAGCGACCAGCGCGATGCCGAGGCTCGCTCCGATGCCGAACATGGCGCCGTTGAGCCCGGGCAGGATCCCGGGTTCAGCCTTCGGGGACTGCAGGACGCCGAGCCCGTTGATCGTGGTGAGCGTGAGCCCGTAGTAGGCGATGCCGAAGAGGACGACGCCGAGGATGATCACCGGCAACGACGCCGGGACGGCCGCCATCGCGACGATGGCTGCGACGCAGATGAGCAGACCGACGCGCAGGACGCGGAGCCAGCCGTAGCGGCCGGCGAGCCAGCCGGCCACCGGGGCTGCTGCGACTCCGATCAGGGCCGCGGGCAGCAGCACGACGAGAGCCGACCTGCTCGCGCTCATGCCGAGCCCGGCGCCCTCGTCCTGGGTGAGGATGATCAGGGTGAAGTTGAGGACGGCGAAGATCCCGGAGAGCGCAAGCACGGTGGTGGCCATGACCGGCCACACCTGACGTGAGCGCAGGTGCTCCACCGTGACGAGCGGAGAGGAGACCCGCTTCTCGACGAGCCAGAAGGCGACGAACGCGACGGCGGCAAGGGCCAGGTAGGGCAGCGACTGTGGTGCCAGCCAGCCGTTCGCGGAGCCCTCGGTGACGTAGTACGTCACGCCGATCAGCCCGATCGAGAACGTGACGGCGCCCCACCAGTCCATCGTCCCGACCGAGCGGGGTGCGCCGTCGCGGGGGACGACCTTCCAGATGGCGAAGAGGCCGATGAGCCCGAACACGAAGATCGTGACGAAGATCGAGCGGTAGCCCCACGTGTCGGAGAGCAGTCCGCCCGCGTAGGCGTCGACGCCTCCCACGCCGCCGTTGACCGCGGTGATCACACCCATCGCTGTGCCGAAGGCCGCGCTGGACAGGTTCTCGTTGAGGATGATGTACGCCAGCGGGAAGGCCGCAGCCGTCGCACCCTGCAGGACGCGTCCCACCAGCAGCATGGGCAGGCTCGTGGCGACGATGGCGACCAGCGTGCCGACGGCGAGCAGACTCAGCACGATGAGGAACATCCGGCGTCGGCCGATGAAGTCGCTCCACCGCGCAAGGACCACACCGCCGACGGCGCCGGCGAGGAAGAACAGGGACACGACCTGCGAGATCGAGTCCACACTCGTCCCGAGTCGTTCCGCCATGTCCGGCAGAGCCGGGTTGAGCATGCTCGAGTTCAGCTGGTAGGAGAGCACGCCCAGGATCAGGACGGTCACCAGGGCGACGGTGCGCCCACGGGTCATCGGCGGCTTTCCCGCCTCGATTTCGGCGTTCGAAGACATGATCGAGCTCCCTTGTTCAGGATCGTTGGCGTTGGGGGAAGGTCAGGACAGAGCGTTGACCATCGTGCGGAAGAAGAGGTCCTGGTCGATCTCCTCGACGACGCGTGCGTTGGGCTCATGGCCCGACCGGTGCACGGCGTCCACGAGCATGTAGCCCTGGGTGATGCCGGGAGAGGTCTCGACGTCGACGTAGTACTCGGTGGCCTTCTTGACGATCGCCGGCTCCACCGCGATGGCGGCCGCGATCGAGTCGGGGTGGGTGCTGCCCTTCACGCCGTGCGTCTTCTCGACGTACTCGACGCTGGCCCGGTTGGCGCGCGTGAAGAAGCGCGACTGCGGGGTGTCGAGCTCCTCGATGATGCGCAGCTGCTCGGGGCTGAACCGGCCCTGCGTCATGGTCAGGTCCCAGGTCACCAGGGTGACGGGGAAGCCGGCCGCCAGGACGATCTTCGCCGCCTCGGGGTCGTGCCAGAAGTTCGCCTCGGCGGCCGCGGTGATGTTGCCGACGGCGTTGTTCGTGCCACCCATGATGAAGAGGTCCTTGACCTTCCCGGCGATCGAACGATCGGCGGCAACGGCGCAGGCGAGGTTGGTCAGCGGTGCCTGAGCGATGATCGTGAACTCACCCGGGTTGTCGTTGATGAGTCGGATCAGCGCCGTCACGGCGTTCTCGGTCTCGGGTCGCTGGGCGGCCTTCGGGAAGTTCGCACCGCCGAACCCGTCGACCCCGTGAACGTAGGACGAGTCATCGAAGGGTGCGATCAGCGGGAGGCGGCAGCCCTCGTACACAGGAACCTGTCCGCCGTAGCCGGCGACCTCGATGGTGTAGAGCGCGTTCTCGACCATCTGGTCGAAGCCGACGTTGCCGTAGTTGATCGTCACCGCTTCGACCCGTGTGTTCGGGTGCCGCAGGCCGATCATGAGGGCGAACGCGTCATCCTGGGCCGTGTCGGTGTCGTGGATCAGTCGCAGGGTCATCTGATGCACCTTTCATGGATGGGTGTGGCGGGGAGATCCCCGAGCTGGGCTAGTAGCTGTCCGATCCGGCGTCGCCGGTGACGATCGCCACGGAGTTCGACGACCCGGCGAGCGAGGCACCGGCGCGGATCAGACTGAGTGCGTGCTCGAAGGTGGAGATCCCGCCGGAGGCCTTGACCTTCACTCCTTCGGGGGCGCGTGCGACGAGGTAGGAGATCGACTCGACCGAAGCCTTCTCGATCGCGCCCGACGAGGCGTTCTTGAGGAATGCGGCACCGGCCTCGATCGACAGCTCGACGGCCGCCTCCTTCTCCGCCTCGGTCAGCAGCGGGAGCTCGAGCATGACCTTGATCGGCACACCGCAGGCCACGACACCGGCGATGTCGTTCCTGAAGTCGTCGTAGCGACCGTCCTTGAGCCAGCCGATCTGGACGCCGATGTCGATCTGGGTCGCGCCCAGGCGGACGAGCTCGGCCGCTTCGGCAGCCTTCCCGGCGGAGGTCATCACCCCGGTGGTCGGGAAGTCGAGCGCCGAGGCGATGCCGACACCGGTGCCGCGGAGCACGTCCGCGGTCACGGGCACGACCGAGCCGGCCACCATGGCGGCGTCGAAGCCGTGCTCGAGCGTCTCTTCGGCGTGCTTGATCGCCTGCTCGCACGTGGTGCCGATGCTGATCAGGGTGTGCTGGAGGTAGGGGGCCAGCTGCCGTGGCTCGGTGATGAGCTCGGGCGCAAGACGTTCGTTCATGGGTCTTCCTTCTCGGTGAGGTGGATCTGCAGGTCAGTCGGGGAGCGCTGCGGCCAGGTCGTGCTCGCCCGCGTCCAGCAGGGCGGCGACGACTGCCGAGCGGCTCGGGAGGGCCGGTATGACGCCACGTTCGGTCACCGCAAGACCGCCACAGACAGCCCCGAGGCGCATCGCGTCCGGCAGGTCGAGCCCGTGGAAGAGCCCGACCGCCAGGCCGGCGTTGAAGGAGTCGCCGGCACCGGTGGTGTCGACGACCCGGCTCGGGCGGTACGCGGGAACCCGCAGGATCCCGCCCGCGCGAGGCGCGGCAACAGCGCCGTCGTCGCCGAGCGTCATCACGACGGTGACGTCGTAGCGGGCGCGGAGAGCGTCGACGACCTCCTCCGGCCTGCCCATGTCGTCCGGGGCGAGGCCCAGCAGGAGTGCGGCCTCGCTCTGGTTGGGGGTCAGGACGCCGACGCACGTGAAGTCGATGTGCTCGAGGTCGGGCACGGGGGCCGGGTTCAGGATGGTCAGTGCGCCGGCATCGTGCCCGAGGCGCAGGGCGCGTCCTGCCGCAGGGGCGGCGATCTCGCAGGACACCAGGACCACCGTGGCCCCGGTGAAGACGTCCGCGACGGCATCGATGTCGGCCGGGGAGATCTCGCCGAGGACCCCGTCAGCGATCACGATCCGGTTCTCCGCACTGGCGTCCGTGATGATGGCGCCGGTCATGGTGCTGCCCTCCAGCACGCGCACCCCAGTGGCATCGACGTGCTCGGTGCGCCACAGCTCGCGTCCCATGGTGCCGCCGGCGTCATCGGCGATCGCGGTGACCAGGTACACCGGCGCACCGAGCCGTGCCGTGCCTACCGCCTGGTTGGACCCCTTGCCACCGTGCGTCTCCAGAAGACGCGCGTGGCTGCGGGTCTCGCCCCCGTGGGGGGCTTGATCGACGAAGAACGAGATGCCGCGGCCGTAGCCGCCGACGACAGTCACATGCATGCTTCCTCCCTTGGCGCGCATGAACGACTGTAGACAACTATGAACAACCGTTGATGCGGTGTCAAGAGGTCGCGGACCGCAAGTTCACAGGAAGAGGGGGCTAGCCGGTACACTCACGCACATGGCGCCACTAGACAACCCTGGACTGGACCCGGACAACCACGTCCCCATGTACCTGCAGGTTGCCGCCGTGCTGCGCGACCGTGTCGAGACGGGGGAGTGGCCCGAGCACTACCGGCTGCAGTCCGAGCCCGATCTCGCACGGCGCCTCGGGGTCTCCCGTGGCACGTTGCGCAAGTCGCTCGACCTGCTCACCGGTGAGGGCCTGCTTCGGCGCGTTCACGGCCGTGGCACGTACGTCATGTCACGCAGGTTCGAGGCCCCGTTCGCCTCCGAGCTCAGCACGATCTCCGATGAGCTGGGCCGCGGCGGGAGCACGTTCACCACGGCTGTGCTCGCTCAGGACCTCCAGCCGGCATCGGCGCCGATCGCGGCACTGCTGGACCTCCGCGCGGGAGAGACCATCCTTCGACTGGAGCGGCTGCGCTCCGACGACAAGGGCCCGATCGCCTATCTGGTCAACTACCTGCGGATCGATGGCCTGGCCGGCCTCGAGAGCGTCGACTTCACCAGCAGGTCGCTCTTCGCGTTCCTCGAGGTCGACTGCCAGCTCGACATCGAGTACGGCCGACGTACGTTCACCGCGATCGCGGCCACCGACCTCATCGGATCCCGCCTCAACGTGGCGGTCCACAGTCCGATCCTTTACCTCGAGCAGATCACCTACCTCGTCGGCGGTCGTCCGATCGAGTACTCCGACGTGTGGGTGAACCCCGAGCGGATGCAGATCGGCGCCGTCGTGCACCGCCGGCCGCGTGCTGCCGCGGCCGGGAAGCCGCAGCGGCTGCGTCCGGCCGAACTGAACGGCCTTGGAGAGGTCGACGTCTCCTGACTCTGGGGGCGGTCGACCTGTCCCGTTTAGCCCGTATGCCCTGACCTTTGTGCAATTGGGATGCGCTCGCTCACATCGTGGCGCGGTTTTGAAGCGGTCAGTACCGTGTCTTTTCCCCAGGGTGCTCACGTCGACCGTGCTCTGTGCCGATACTGGTACAGGTGGTCGAGGGCGACCTCGACCCCGGTACCGGTCGGCAGCCGGTGCGGTCATGGAGTGCCTGCGGGCGGGAGGCAACGATGCCGGGGACCACTCTCCTCATCCTGTGCGGCCTGGGCGTGCTCGCCTGGCTGCTGGCCGGCGGCTGGCCGTACGCCCGCGACGCCTACGTGGCCGACGACGGCCCCGTGGGCCTCGGCGCCGGCATCACCGCCAGGTGTCCCGGGTGCGTGGCCACCCGGGCGGCCTGGGACGCCGACCCGGCGGGGCGGGCGCTCGCCGTCTCGCTGCCGGGCAGCGGCGGACGCGTCGCCGACGCCGTCGTCACCGCGGGGGCACCCGGGCTG
>JAEXPS010000166.1 GCA_023438885.1 Actinomycetes bacterium | reverse complement strand
GCGGCGTCCTGGCGGTCGCACCGGGCGAGCCCGTCGCCGGTGCGCTCGTCGGGCGGCGGACGGCGGCGAGGCTCGATCGCGAGGGTGGCGATCCCGGCGGCATCGCCGTGCTGCACGACACCCCGGCGGGCGAGGTGCTGCACGTCGCCCGCTGGCTTGGCGGGACGGCGGATCTCGTGCTCGCCGACGACCGCGGGCCGGGGCACTGGCAACCGCTGCTCGGCGCGACGGGGGCGCCCGAGCGGCGCGCGCCGGATCGGTGGCGACTCCCCGATCACGCGCCCCACCTGGTGCTTCGGTGGACTCCTACAATCAGCCACGAGTCAGCGGACGACGAGGAGCCCTGATGCCGCGCCCCATTGCGACGCCCGACCATGCGGGCGTGGACGACGCCCGGGCGGCCACCGGTCGCCCGCCGCTGACCGACACCCAGCGACGGATCCTCGAGGCCGCGATGGAGGTCTTCGGGACGAAGGGCTACACCAACGGCTCGCTGCTCGAGGTCGGCCAGAAGGCGGGACTGACGCGGCAGGGGATCCTGCACCACTTCCCGTCCAAGGAGAAGCTGCTCCTGGCGATGCTGGAGTACCGCGACGACTCCGACGTCGCCGGCCTCGACGGCGCCCACGTCCCGTCCGGGCGGGCGTTCTTCGACCACCTGGTGCGCACCACCCGGATCAACACGACCCGGCCCGGCGTGCTCCAGGCGTACATCGTCCTCTCGGCCGACTCGGTCACCGAGGGGCACCCGGCGCAGCAGTTCTTCCGCGACCGCTACACCGGCCTGCGGACGATGATCGTCGACGCGCTCCACGTGGTGGTCCCGGCCGCCGACGGGCAACGGCTGCGGGACGTCGCGTCCTCGCTGATCGGCACGATGGACGGCCTGCAGATCCAGTGGCTGCTCGACCCGGCGGTCGTCGACATGCCGGCGGCCGTGGAGGCGGCGATCGACGCGGCGATCAGCGCGCTGCAGGTCTGAGCGTGCCTACCGGTAGTTGACGAACTGGAGCGCCGCGTCGACCTCGGCGCCCTTGAGCAGGGCGATCGTCGCCTGCAGGTCGTCGCGCGACTTGCCGGTCACGCGCAGCTCGTCGCCCTGGATCTGGGTCTTGACGTTCTTCGGCCCCTCGTCGCGGACCAGCTTGGCCAGCTGCCGGGCCACCTCGGAGGACAGGCCCTGCTTGATCGTCGCCACCAGCCGGTACTCCTTGCCGGACGGCTTGGGCTCCTTGTCGCCGAGGTCGAGCGCCTTGAGGGAGATGCCGCGCTTGATCAGCTTGGTCTCGAACACGTCGAGCACCGCCAGGACGCGCTCGGGGGAGTTGGCGACCATCAGCACGGCCTCCTGGCCGCTCCACGAGATCGACGCGCCGACGCCCTTGAAGTCGTACCGCTGGGCGATCTCCTTCGCGGCCTGGTTGAGGGCGTTGTCCACCTCCTGGTGGTCCACCTTGCTCACCACGTCGAACGACGACTCGCCTGCCATCACCCACTCCTCCCGGTCCGCCTCCGCGTACGGGAGGCGCATGATCCGCTGCTATCCTTCCATCCGCGCTTCGGCGCGACTCGGCGGGTTACCCGAGTGGCCAAAGGGGGCTGACTGTAAATCAGCTGGCAACGCCTACGGGGGTTCGAATCCCTCACCCGCCACGCGTCGACGGGGCGTCTCTCCACCAGGAGGGGCGCCCCGTTCGTCGTCGTGCGGGGCGCCGTCGCACAGATTTCGTGGCCCCCCAGGGCTCCTGTACTCTTGTCCGCGCCGCCCCGATAGCTCAGTCGGCAGAGCGTCTCCATGGTAAGGAGAAGGTCAAGGGTTCGATTCCCTTTCGGGGCTCCAAGGATGTCGAGGCGGGGTAGCTCAGTTGGTGAGAGCGCACGACTCATAATCGTGAGGTCGCGGGTTCGAGTCCCGCTCCCGCTACAAGACGAAAACGGCCCGCCACCTGCACTAGAGCAGGGGCGGGCCGTTCGCTTGTCCGAGCGGATCGTGCGGCCAGGATACAGATCCTCATACAGATCGGGTGCGCTCTACATCCGCGGCGCTGACCCACACCCCGCGCGTCCGGCACCGTGTCCCGAGTCCCCACACGAGCACGTCCCTGCCTACCCAGTCGGCGGCCTCGCACTCGATCAGCTCCTCACCGTCGAGGCTCCAGACGATGCGGGCTGTGATGGGGATGTGCCGGCGGTTCTTGCGCTGGAGGTGCCGGGGTGGGATGGGGCGGGAGTTGAGCACCTGCTGGTAGGCGACCGGCTCGGGGACGTGGGGGTAGTCCGGCATCGAACGAGTGTACGAAGCGCCCAGGGGCTGGTGGCTCGCCGCTACGCTGCGCCCATGTCGAAGGGGTCGAGCTCTGCCGTCATCGTCCTGCTGGCCCTGATCCTGGCCGTGCTGCTGGTCGGCAAGTACGCGGTCTGGCTCGCGGTGATCGCTGCTGTCGTGTACGGGATCATGGCGCTCGTCACGCTGCCCAAGCGACGCCGCATCGAGCGGGAGATCGCGCGGCTTGAGGCCATCGCGGACGGCGCCGAGGAGGAGTAAGCGGCCCCGCCCTCGTCCTCGCCCGCTGGCAGGCGGTGGGGCGCGAGGTGAGAGCGGGGCCGTGAGCACCCCCCTAGAGGTGGCGGGCTCAGCGTGGCACGGGGTGGTGGTGGTACGCGGGCGGTCTGGAAGTTTCACCCGGTCGGGTGATGGGCTGGACTAGACACCCCACAAACTGTGGGGTAGTGTTCTTCTCATCAGGTCAGGGGAACAGCCCCAGACCAGCAGGCAAGAAGGAGCCAGCCATGATCACCACCTCCGCCCTCACCGCGATGGTCCGCCAGTCCCTCTCGGACGCCGAGCTGGCCAAGGTCGAGGAGATCGTCGCCGAGTACGGCGAGTCCTACGACAGCATCGAGGACGCCATCGCCGATGCGCGCGAGGCGCTTCGCTGACACCGACCACGAGCCCCCGCCCCGCACCTGGGGCGGGGGCTCTCCCCGTGAGAGGAGCGAGCATGGACGCACGGATGAGCCCGGCCGCGTTGCGGGCGCAGCGCGAGTACCTGGGCCTGACCGGAGATGCGATGGCCGCCCGTCTGGGGGTGCGCCCGGACACGGTGCGCGGGTGGGAGTCCGGCAAGGACCCGATCCCGTACGGCGTGCCCGACGAGGTGCGTGCCGTCGCGGCCGAGACCGCCGGACATGTCGAGGACCTGGTGCAGATCGTCGGCCAGCACCCAGGCGACGGGTGGGAGTCGCTGGTCGTCGAGCGAGCCGCCCCCACGATCCGGGGCTACGGGATGCGCTGGTGGCGGCACGTCGTCGTGCGCGCCCAGGACGCCACCGGCGCCGACCTGACCGGGCTGCTGGTCTGGCCGGCGCACCTGGCGCCCCTCGGACGCTGACGTGACGCGCGAGCGGGCCGTCACGCGTCCCGGCGAGCCCGCACGCATGCCCGCCGCCGGTCGGGTCTGCGGCCAGGACGCCGGACCCGACTGGTGCACTGCCCCGGTCCACTCGCGCGGCATGTGCCGACGCCACTACCGACGCGCCGCACGAGGGCAGGAGCTCGACCCCGAGGGCGGGATGGTGGTCGGCCTCAGCCCGTCCGGTCACGGCATCTGGGGTGTGCTCACCGAGGCTGACGACCGGCTCCTGTGTCACGAGTGCGGACGCTGGTACGCCGCGCTCGGCGTGCACGTCGGCATGGTCCATGACGGAGCGCGGGCCTACCGCCTGGCCCACGGACTGCCGCTGCACACACCCCTGACCGCCACCGCGCTGCACGAGGCGCGGTCCCAGCGGGCACTCTCGAGCGGACTGGTGCAACAGGTCGAGCAGCACCGCTCGGCCGACACCCTGGCCCTGGCTGATCCGGCGATGGCTGGGCGAGGACACCGGCTGCGGCGGCGGGCATGACGAAGCGGCCCCCGCCCTCCCGAAGGTGGGCGGGGGCCATCGTCGTGCGGTGCTGGTCAGTCGGTGCGCTCGGACCTGTCGAAGTCGGCGCAGTCCTCGGCCGTATCGCGCGCGCCGGGTCCGTAGTAGATCTGGCCGCACTCGCGACAGACGGCGCTCTTGGTGGCCATGGTCAGGCCGCGTGCTTCGGGCCGTCGTCGGGCGGCAGGTCGGTGATCACGGACGCCTGGCCGTCGGAGCTCAGCGGCGCCACGCGGGGCACGTTCGGCGTAGTGACCCCGAGGCCGAAGGCGCCGGAGAGCAGCGCCACGACGCCGGTCACCTTGCCGACCCAGAAGTCCACGACCTCGGACACCTCCAGGCCCGCAGCGACGAACGACGCGACGCCGGCGAGGACCGCGATCACGTACAGGACGACGCCGAGCACGCGACGGGTGCGCGGGTCGGGGATGACGACGTTGGGGGTGGTGTCGGACATGGTGCTAGTCCTCCTCGGTGGGGATGGGCTGTGGCTTGGGTCGACGGGTGGTGCGGGGCGGGCATTCGGCCAGGTGGTCGTCGAGGCGCTTGGACACGTCGCGGCGCTCGGTGCGCTCGGTGCGCATCTCTTCGCGGATGCCGCCGAGGTCGCGGGCCTGGGCGCGCTGGGCGTTTTCGACGCGGGCCACGGCCTCTTCGATGCGGGTGATGGCGTCTGCCGGGGTGCTGCCGTGGTTGGGCTTGAGCAGCGTGGCCGTCTCGTCGGCTGATGCGGCGGCGGCGTGCGCCACGGCCTTGGTCTCGCGGACCTCCTTGCGGGTGCCGCGCCCGGTGAGCCAGGTGGCGACGGTGGGGACGACGGCCAGGACAACGAGCAGGACGAGCAGGTTCGCCCACCACGGAGCGTCCGGGTCGATGGCCGGGGTCACGTCGCCAGCCCTCCCAGCGTCAGCCGCAGCAGCGCGACCGTCAGCATCCATGCGGCGACCAGGAGCGCCAGGACGGCCAGGGCGACCGGCAGTGCGCGGCGCATGTCAGGCGCGCTCGTCAATGCGCTTGACCCGCTGGTACACCGTCGAGGTGACGGGGGTCCCGGGGGTGCCGGCGTAGACGACTCCGGCCAGTTCGGTGAGCGCGGTGCCGACGGTGGTCATCTGCGCGCCGAGCGCGGCCAAGGCCTCCGGGGTGCCGTTGGTCGAGGCGGCGATGGCCTGCACCACGTCCGGAAGCCCGTTCGTCTGGGAGTCGATGTGGCGCACGATCCCCAGCACGGTGTCGGTGTCGGGCAGGCCGACTGCGCCGCCGGCTCCGAGTGCGGCGTGGACCTCGCGGAGCATCCGCTCCTGGTCGGGTGTCATGTCGTCCTCCTGGTGCGGTGTCTGCTGTCGGTGCTGGTCGAGTGCGGGGGTCCATTCCCAGTGCCAGGACTCGGCCCGGATGGTGCGGCGCCACCCGTGGCTGGGGTGGGCCAGCAGCCATGCCGTCTGCGCCGGGTCGAGGTCGAGCGCGACGCCCCAGCCGTGCTGCGACGTGCCCGGCACCGCCGCGAGCCCTAGGTGGTTGGGCGGGTCGTCGTAGTACCGCTCCTGGGTGGCGTAGTCGCGGTAGCCCTCCCGCACGCCACCGGGCGGCATCCCGGCCGCGAGGCACCTGCGGTAGGAGTCCGCGGCGTCGTAGCGCAGACGCTCACCGCCGCCGATGGGGGACAGCAGAGACGCTGGCAGGCGGCCGTTGAGGGCGGTGATGGCGACCACTACAGGTCCTCTGTGGGCTGCACGCTCATGGAGAAGCTCTGCCCCGCGTCGGCGCTGACGGAGTTCGCCCCGGCGACGTTGACGACCCGGGCGCGCACGGTGTGGCTCGACCCTGCGGAGACCTGCGTGATGAGGTCGCAGGTCACCGCCATGTTCTGCACGCCGCTCGCCCCGTTGCCGAAGGTCGCCGTCTTGACCGCCACGCCGTCGAGCACGATCTCCAGGCGCACACCGCCGGCCGCTGCGATCAGGCACTGGATCGACGCCGAGACCCGCAGCTCCGCCTTCGTGACCCCGGAGAAGAGATTCGCCGGGATCGTCTGGTCCGCCACCAGGTCATTCGTGCCGACGGTGCCGCTGAGCGCTGGGGTCAGGACACGGCTACGAGAGGTCGTCAGCCCACCAAATCCCGACCCGACGCTGCGCTTCAGCGTCGATCCGTCGAGGATCAGCGCCGGGCTGCTCGCCGTGGCGATCGCGTTGAGGTCGGCCTGCTGCGCGGCCGTGGGATTGACGTACATCCCACCGGCGGCAGCCATCACGGGCGGGTCCCACACGACCGACGCAGACCCGCCACCGGACGGGGGGACGACGAGGCGGGCGAGGCGGATCGAGCGGGCAGGAGCGGTCGGCAGGGCAGGCGTGGTGGTCCCGGCCTTGTACTCGATGCGGCAGGCCGGGATGGTGGAGTCGTCCTCGGCGGGGTCGTCGAGCACGACGTAGATCCCGTCCCAGCGGGTCAGCGTCGCGTGTGCGGGGCTGATCGTGCCCGTCTCGTCGGCGTCGAAGGCGTACCCGTACGGGCCAGCCTCGCTCGCGGTCTCCACGTCGAGGATGCCGCCGTGAGGGTGCACGGTCCACGTCGAGCCGGAGACGGCCACCGTGGTGGACGGGGTGCCCGGACGCACACCGGACGTGGCGCCCAGCGGACGGGCAGCGGTGCCACCGGCCAGGAAGGGCGCCACGGAGGTCTGTCGTCCGTGGCGGGCGGCGTACTGCGGCGAGCCCGACACAGCAGAGATGGGCCAGGCGCGACCGGTCATGTGGGCCTCCGTGTATCCGGGGCGCGTGGGGGCGCTCCTACTGGGTGAAATCCGTCACGATGTGGGAGGGGGCGGCGTACCGTGGGGGGTATGCAGAGCAGGGGGACAGCAGGGCTCGTCGCCGGGATCGCGGCGGCCGTCGTCGGCCTGACGGCTGGCGGTATCGCGATGGCCTCAGCCTCGGTCGGCCCGCCCGACGCGCCGCCGACCCTCATTGCGACCATCGAGCCCACGCCGGAGCCGACCATCGAGCCCGTCGTCATGCCGACGCCCATACCCACACCGGAGGTCACCGTGGCGCCCACGCCTGAGCCCGAGCCCGTTGTGGCTGAGCCCCCTGCGCCGGAGCCCACCGGGGGCGCCGGCGGCTTTGTGCCCGGAACGGGAGGCCAGGGCGAGTCCCCGCAGCCCGCGCCGGATGTCATCAACGGCCCGCAGTTCGACGCCGGACCTCCGCCGGCGCCGATCGATGGCGGGTTCGCCGACCAGGGTGGCGCGACGCAGCCGTAGTCAGCGCGTGTAGATGACCAGCGCGTCCAGCCCGACGTAGTTGCCCGCAGCGGCCGCCATCCCCACGGGGCACGACACGTAGCTCTTGAGCGTCAGTAGCCGCGGCCCAGATGGTGGGACGGCGAGCGAGGAGGCCAGGGGCGCGCTGACGGTGGCCTGCCATCCGGCTGGGATGGCCGCCTGCTGGGCACCCCCGTTCGCCCACGCGTAGGGCGAGCCGGATGCTCCGGTCTCTGCGTAGGCGTAAGCGACTAGGTACTGGGTCCCGGCGTTGGAGTTGGTCGCGCGGGCAGATGCGGTGACCGTGACGCTCGCCCAGTTGTACCCGTCCGGGACTGCGAACTCGAAGACAGAGAGCGCAGTGGAGACGGTCGGGACGGCGTTGCCGCTCACGCCCTGCGCGATCGAGTCCACGTAGACCGTCGAGGCGACAAGGCCCTCAACCTCAGCGATGGCCTGCGCGAGCGGCGCGGTGACGGCCCGCATCGAGGCGAGGTTCTGGGTGATCCGCTCGTCCTGCTCCCGAAGGCGCCGGCTGATCCAGTCGTCACCGAGGGGGAGCGCTCGTGCCGCCCCAGCCCCCACGCCGTTGAGCCGCGGTTCGGTCACGAGGGCACCCCCAGGATCGGTGTGACGGTCGTCGGCCCGTCGTCCGGGAAGTCGAGCGTCCAGCCCAGCGCGCGAGCCTGACCACGCAGCCCGGACGGGACCGAGGGGGCCGCGATGTCGTAGCCCACGTCATCCCCGATGGACCAGGTGCGGCCCAGGCGAGGGGCGCCATCGGCCACAGCGGTCAGGGCCAGGGCACGGGACCCGCCGCGGCGGATCGCCAGCTCTGCGACCGCGTGTGACACCAGCGTGGACACCTGCGTGATCGACGTGGACGGGGTGAAGCGCCGCTGCACCGTGGGCCGCAGTGGGTCGGCGTACACCTGCGGCGGGGACTGCGGGCGCTGGTCCGAGCCGGGGTCCGGGTTCGACGTGGCGGTGATGTGGTTGGCGCCGTCGCCTGTGGCGTAGGAGCGAGTCAGGCGGAACGTCGTCACCGCGCCCGGCAGGTCGAAGGTCGCGGCCGGCTCGAACCCCACGCCGGGGGAGATGCCGATCCGGTCACGGATCGTGGCCACTGGCACGTACCGCTCCGGGTCCGACAGGCGCCGCCACCCGATCGTCCACTCAGCGCCACCGTCGAGGTTCATGCACGCGGTCAGCGCGGACAGTGCCGTCTTGTCGTCGGCGTCCTCGAAAGAGTCGCTTCGCAGGGTCGTGCTCGCGTCAGCCTCGACGATCAGCGGGTGCGAGCCGTCCTGGACGAAGGACTCCAACAGGTCCGCGACGATGAGCGTCTGCTGCGTGGCGGTATAGGCGGCGTCCCCGACGTAGAAGCCACGCAGGAACCACTCCCACGAGGAGAGCGTCAGCGCGATCTCGTCGGTCTCTCCGCGCTCCGTCTCGGTGACCGGGCCGCCCCACACGGGGTCATCGCCGTCGAGGAGCACCAGACACGCGGCGGCCTCGTCGATCGCCTCCTCCCACCGGGTCGGCAGGCGGTCACCCAGTGGCAGGGTCCCGGACGCGGCGACCTCACCACCGAGCACCTGCCCGACCTGCGGGACACGCACACCCGGCAGGTCCGCGATGATGCGCCCCGTCCGAGCCGAGACGCTGACCCACCGGTACTCCGGGGCCGCTACTGCCATGCCGGGTCCGCCTCCACCGTCAGCAGCGCGGAGGCCGAAGCCGCCTGCGCCGTGAAGCTCCACACGTTCGCCCCGGGCTGGAAGGCGGCCCAGCCGAAGTTCGCCGCGCTCCGCAGCACCCAGCCGTTGCGGGGCTCGATGCCCTGCGCCAGGACCTCACGACGCTCCATGTCCACCGTCACGAACTCGCCGTGGGCGAGGGTCAGGGACGAGGCGAAGACGAGCCGCTGCCCCGACGAGACGTGCGTGACCACCGGACCCACCAGCGGCGGATCAGCCGGATTCGACGGACCGTCCAGCCGCAGCCGCACCGGACCGGCGACATTGCCCGGATTGGTCAGCGAGCCCTCACCGGTCTGCGTCACGTCCGTCCACGTCACCGGCCACGTCACCGGCCACGTCAGACCACCCGACGTGGACGGCAGACGCACCTCCACCGAGAGCGTCGCCGCCTTGAGCCGCGGGTCCTGCGCGACGAGCTGGACCGACCACTCCGCGACCGCCTGGATCCGACCATCGCCGGGAGTGACCACCTGCCACATGACCGGCCCGTCACGGCGCACGCTCAGCGACCGCACCACCGAGCCCTCAGTGATCGTCAGCACCGAGTCCGAGACACCCACGGCCGACGTCAGCCGGTCACGAGCAGCCGACAGCGCCGACTCGTCCGCGGCGTAGGCGTACCCCCCGATCACCGGCCGTGCCGCGTCCAGCCAGATGTCACCCACCCACACGCCATGAGCACCCACGCGCGGCGTCGAGCGGCCCTTCGGCCCCGGCGAGTCCAGCACGACCGTCTTGTCCCGCTGCGCCGACCAGCGCACGCCGAGCGCATCCGTGCCAGTCAGGGGCAGCCCGGACAGATCCAGCAGCATCTAGGTCACCAGCCTCTGCATGTAGCGGGCGCCCACGATGCCGGCGGCGATCGGGTCCGACGTGGTGATGTGCTGCGTGACCTCGACCGCGCGGGCACCCGCTGCCGCAGACCCGGACTGCGCCACCGACGGCCACACCGGCATCGCGTATCGGGCTTGCGACGCGTAGCCGATGGGCCCGCCCTCAGCGCGCCGGGTCCACGCGCCCGTGCGAGCCGCCGCCCGCAGCGCCGCCACCGCGCCGTGGCCACCCAGGCCGACGACCTCGGCCGCGGACAGCACGTGCTCGCCGTTGCTGAGCCTGGCTGGGATTGAGTCCGACGTGGCCGTGCCGGGGCCGACGACAGGGCCGGCGTTGGCGAACATCTTCACCGGGCCGCCGGGCGTGTTGTAGACGACGCCGCCCGGTATCCGTGCGTCGAGGACGAAGCTGACCTTGCGGCCGTTGTTGTCGGTGTAGAACTTGTCGACCGCGCCCTGGGCGCCCACCGTGTCGATGAGGAGCGCCATCTCCGGCTGCCGGTAGGCCTCCACCTGGGAGACGAACTCGGAGACAGCGCTGGTGCCCTTCTGGGACCACAACTGGACGACCTTCTCGAACTCTGGCTCGCTCATGTCGTGCAGCATCTGCACCTGGGCGGCACCCTCCGGGCCCATGGCGATCAGCTCGTCGATCATGGCTTCGGCCGCGGTCCGCATGTCGCCCGACAGCCCGTCCTTGACCCGCGACGAGATGTCGAGGATGTTCTGCTCCCACGCCGCCTGGGCAGCCACCTGGGCTTCGAGCCCGGCGATGTAGTCGTCCTTGGAGACGCTCACGCCGTCGTAGTAGGTCTCCCACGAGTCCGACGAGTCCTTCGTGGCGTCGGCCGTGCTCTGCGCGTAGTCGCGGTTCTTCTGGATGATCCCGTCGTACAGACCCGCCAGGTCGACGAAAGCCGCATCTGCGGTGCCCACGGTCTGGCGCCAGGCCTCGAGCTCCTGGGTGGCGACCTGCATGGCCTCGGCCTCGGCCTGAGCGGCGGCCGCTGCGGCGTCCATACCGCTGGCTGCGCCCTCTGCTGCCAACCCGGCCGCTTCGTCGGCGCGCGCCTTCTGCGCAGCCTGCTTCTCGGCCTCCGACAGAGACGACGCCTGCTCGTCGAGGGAGCGGATGAACTGGTCGACCTCGTTGGCGCCGAGCGGGCCATCCTCCGATGCGGCCCAGTAGGCCTTGCGCGCGGTCGTGACGCGCTCGATCGCCTCGGCCTCGCCGAGGATGTAGCCCGTCAGGTCGTCGATCGCGATGCCGGACTCTTCGGCCATGTCGATGATCGACTTGCCGCCGGTGTGGAAGAGCCCCTGCAGCCAGCTCTGGCTGGGCTTTGACAGCGCCTCGCTGATCTGACGGATGGTCGCGTCGGTCCGGTTCCCGGCCTCGTCGAGCGTGGCCAGGAAGCCCTCGGTGCGAGCCTGGGCGTTGGCCGCCTGCGTCGCCCACACGGTGAACGCCAGGGCTCCGACCGCGAGGGCGCCGCCCACGAGACTGACGGCGACCTTGGCCTTGCCGGCGCCGATGCCCAGGGTGTCGAAGGCGGTCTTGGCCGAAGCCACCGAGGTGGCGAGCTTCATGATCCCGGCCACACCGAGGATGGCCAAGCCGCCGCTGCCGGTGATCATCGTGAGGATGCCCAGGATGGGGGCCGGGATCTTGCCGATGCCGTCGACGACCGCCTCAGCGGCCCGCACGATGCCGCGCAGCGCCTCGTTGGCACCGGTTCCGCCCTGGATGAGCGCGGTGTCGAGCGAGCCGCCCAGGCGTTCGATGTCGCCCTTGAGGTTGTCGGTCTGGATGCGCGCCTGCTCGGCTGCGTACCCGGAGTCGTTGACCTTCTCGGTCCAGTTCGCGACCGCGGCAGCGCCCTCGTTGTAGAGGATCCGCGCCGTGGTGATCTGGTGGTTGCCGAAGATCTGACCCAGGGCGGCGCTGCGCTCAGCCTCGGTCAAGCCGCCGAGCTTGGTGTGCATCTGGCCCACCATGGCTTCGAGCCCGACGAACTCCCCGCGCGCGTCGAAGATGCTGATCCCGTACCGGTCGAGCGCCTTCTGCGCCTGGTCGGTGGGTGCGGTCAGGGCCATGAGCACCCCGCGCAGGCCAGTGCCGGCGTTGTCAGCCAGGATGCCGTTCTGCGCCAGGAGCGCCAGCGTGCCGGCGGTCTCCTCGAGCGAGATCCCCAGCTGGCTGGCGACGGGCCCCACGTACTTCATGGCCTGCCCGAAATCGCTGACCTCGCCGTTGGCCTTGCCAGCGCTGGCGGCCAGCACGTCGGCGATGTGGCTGGCCTGGTCGCCCTTGAGCCGGAACTGGTTCATCACCGTCGACGTGACGGCCGCGGCGTCGGCGAGCTCCATCTGGCCGGAGGCGGCCAGGTTCAGGGCCCCGCGCAGACCGCCCTTGAGGATGTCGGCCGTGGACACGCCGGCCTTGGCCAGCTCCCGGATCGCCCTGGCTGCCTCGGTGGCGGTGTACTGGGTGTCCGCACCAGCGTTGAGCGCGGCCTGACGCAGCAGCGCCATGTTGTCGACCGACTCCATAGTCGCGGCCGCGACCCCGGACATGGCCTCGTCGAAGTCCGCCGCCCGCGAGACCGCGAGAGCCGCGAAGCCCACCATGGCGCCGCCCAGCAGACCCAGCTGGAGGCTGAGCCCGTTGATCGCGGCGCTGTTCTTGTCGACGCCGGCCAGCACGTCGGCGAACGACCGCCTGGCGGCGGGCCCGATCTGCTCTGCGGCTTGGGTGACCTTCTCGGTGGCCTTCTGTGCCTGGGCCATCGGCTGGACGTAGTTGGAGACCTCAGCCTTGAGGATCGCCTTGACGGAGCGCTCGACGGCAGCAGCCACGACGCTTCACCCCCCAGGCGGTCGACGGGTGCGGCACCATGGGCGGGTGCGACGACGTTGGGCAGGGGCAGCGGTGGCGCTCATGGCAGCGGTGACGCTGGGTGCGTGCAGCGGCGGGCCGTCAGGGGGCGACCGGGAGGCCTGTGATGCCTTCCGCGAGGCCACCGAGGCCGTACAGGCCGCCATGGACGACGTGACCGCGGACCCGACGGCCTACGCGGAGCTGCGGCATGGCCTGCCGCAGCAGATCCGCGATGCCGCCGCACTCGCCGACGACCCCGAGCTGGCGGCGGACATGAACCAGGCCGCCCGCCTGTGGGGCTCCGACGACGTGGCCTACTACCTGGCGCAGCAGCAGATCTACGACGCCTGCGGCTGAGTCCCGACCCTGCTCACGGTGACGAAGTGGCCGGGCTTGTGCTCGCGCCCGTCGGTCTTCATGGCCTTCTCCTGGCAGGCCATGCAGGTGCGCTCATGCGCCTCGTACTCGCCTTCGGATCGCGGATCCCAGGCGTGGTCGACGGGCTGCCCGCAGCCAGGACACAGGCCGTCTTCGTACTCGATCAGCGCCTCAGCCAGGCCCCGGTCGCGCGCCGACCAGGCCGCGTACTTGGTGGGCCGCACACCCCACGCGCGGGCCGCACGCAGGACCCGGATCAGGTCCGGTCGTTCTCCGAGGCCCGCTGCGAGAAAGGGACCGCCGGCTCCTGGTCCCCCTCACGGGCCTTCACCGCCGCCTCGAGCAGCGTCGTGTAGTCCTGCTGGCGGCCGGGCCGCTTGCGCAGCGCCCGCATCTGCCCGACCGTGATGGCCGGTCGGAAGTCGGGGTTGAGCTCGCCGTCGACGTCGAGCAGTTCGCCCTGGGGCTCGGCCACGCCGGCCGCGGTCTCGACGCGGATGATCATGGCCGTCAGGTAGTGCAGGTTCACCTCGTCCTGGTAGGCGACGGCCAGCGGCTGCCAGGCCTTCATCGCCTCGTCGTAGGCCTGCTTCTCCTGGCGGTAGCGCGCCTGCACGGGCTCGGGGCTGTTCTTGCGCGGCTCGTCGGGTACGGCCGGCATGGGGGGAGCCGTGTGGGCGCGGTTGATGGCGCGCACCTCATCGGTGGAGGCGGCGCGCATCGTCCACGTCTCCTTCGAGGCCTCCCACTGGTCCCACAGCGCCTGGTACTCGTGCTCGATGGCGGCCAGGCCGAAGTCGTCGCTGACGGCGGCTTCGGGGTCGGCGGCTGCCTTCTTGGCCACGGCGTGCCGCTGCTCCAGCTGGGCGAGCAGGTCGGGGATGTGGCGGGCGTTGTGCAGGACGACGGTCGCCTGCCCGGTGGTGCCGGTCGCCAGCCACGCGTCGAAGTCGAGCGCGGCGGCAGGGGTCGGGGTGTTGCTCTCGCTCATGATCGGGTCTCCACGGGTCGGATTGGGGTACGGGTCACGGGTCCTGTGGTGCGGGTGGTCCGGCGGGGCGGCGGCGACCCGTGAG
>JAEXPS010000133.1 GCA_023438885.1 Actinomycetes bacterium | reverse complement strand
GGGGCGCCCCCCGCGCGGCCCCCGCCCCCCCCCCACCACTGTGACGGATCGCCCGGCTCAGGCGCCGGCGACCTCGCGCGGGTGGTCGATGCACCACTGCAGGGTCTCCCGGATCGCGCCCGGCACGTCGTCCGGTTCGATGCCGAGCACCGCGCAGGCCGCAGGGTCGCTCACGGCGTCCCGCGCCTGGAATCGCGCGGTGTCCGGCAGGTGCACCCCGTGCTCCACGCCGGTCGCGGAGAGCTGCTCCTGTGCGGCCTCGTACCCGGGCAGCACCGCCTCGAGCGGCACGACGAGCACATCCTCCGGGCTGCGGCCCACGGCCTCGCAGCAGGCCCGGAAGAGTTCGGCGTAGGTGAGGTCGTACGCGTTGATGGCGTACCGGCCGCCGTGCTCGCCGTGCTCCATCGCGCCGACGGCGGCCTGCGCCACCTGCCGCACGGTCACCGAGGACGTCGACCCGCCGAGCGTCGTCACGGGGCCTTCGGCGCGCGCCATGTCGAGAAACATCTCCCACAGCGGCCGCTGCCCCGCGACCAGCCCGAAGATGTACGGCAGCCGCAGGACCATCACGTCCATCGCTCCGTCGCCCTCGAGGTAGGCGACCTCCTCCTGGGCGAGCCGGGTGCGCGGGTAACCGTTGCGCGTCCGGTACCCGAGGTCGGGCCACTTCTCGGCCCACTCGGCGGTGTACGACCCGTAGACGACGAACTTCGCGACGCCGGCCTCGCGGGCCAGCCGCGCGACGCGTTGCGTCGGGATGACGTTGGCCTGGTAGAAGAACCGTGCCGCGGGCGCCGGCGGGACGGTCCGCTCGTCCGCGCCGATCGCATAGAACACCGCGTGCTTGCCGGTGAACAGGGCGCCCAGCTCGTCGTCGGACATCTGCGTGAGGTCGCCGAATCGCGCGTCGGACTCCGCGGGGAAGAAGTCCGCGTCCTGCGTCGGCAGAGAGAGCGTGGTGACGCCGTAGCCGCGCCGGAGCAGCTCGAGGGTGGTGTGGTAGCCGAGGAGGCCGGTGCCTCCGAGGACCAGGGTGTCGGTCATGGCCGTCCGATCGCGTCGTGGAGCTGGATGTCATCGACGCTAGGCGCGCAGCGGACGGCCTCCTCGGGCGGAAGGTCCTAGCCGATCGGCTAGGAGTGTCGCTCGGGCACTACCGGCTCGTCGGAGACCGCTTCTCTGCAGAGAGGCGGGCTTCCCGACTCTTGGGGGCGGCAGGGTGGCCGTGTCGCGGTGCGGCACCTGCCACGCGCGCGAGCCGGGATCGCGTACCGTCGTGCCACGTAGCAACGCGAGGAGGATCGGGTGCCTGTCACGCAAGCGGATGTGGCGCGCCGTGCGGGGGTGTCTCAGCGCACGGTCTCGAACGTGGTGAACAAGTTCCCGTACGTCAGTGCCGACGTGGTGGTGCGGGTGACCGAGGCGATCGAGGCGCTGGGGTACACGCCGAGCCATGCGGCGCGCAGCCTGCGTTCGGGCCGGTCCGGCGTGCTCCAGCTCGTTGTCCCCGAGCTCGACGTCCCGTACTTCGCGGAGCTTGCCCGCGGCGTGGTCAAGTGTGCCGAGGAGCAGGGGTTCGGCGTGATGGTGCGCCAGACGCTGGGTGACCGGGAGCGTGAGCGCGACGCGCTCGAAGGCCCCGCGGCGGACTACGCCGAGGGCACGATCCTGTCCGCGGTCGGCTCGATCGAGGATCTGGTGTCGCCGGGCCGCACCCGCCCTCCCGTCGTGCTCATCGGTGAGCGCAGCGGGATGGGGCTCGTCGACCACATCGGGATCGACGACACGGCGGCGGCGGTCCAGGCGACGGCTCACCTGCTCGAGTCGGGCCGGCGGCGAGTCGCCTTCGTCGGGGCGGACCCGGAGGACTCCTTGCGGATGGCCGAGCTGCGTCTGCGCGGGTACGAGCAGGCGCTGGCCGCGGCCGGGTTGACGGTCGACGACGACCTCGTCGTGCGCACTCGGTCCTACCACCGGCGCGACGGCGAGGCGGCCATGGCCGCGCTGCTCGGCCTCGACCCGTCCCGGCGCCCGGATGCCGTCTTCTGCGCGACCGACCTGCTGGCCCTGGGTGCCCTGCGTGCCGCGCACGAGCTCGGCGTGCGCGTGCCGGAGGACGTCGCCGTGGTCGGGTTCGACGGGCTTGAGGAGGGGGAGTTCTCGGTCCCGACGCTGTCGACGGTGGCGCCCGACAAGGCGGAGCTGGCCCGCGTCGCGGTCGAGACCCTGCTGGCCCGGATCGCCGCCCGCGCCGCCTCCGAACCTGAGCCGGCGCCCCGCGACCTGCCGATCCCGTTCCAGCTCGCCGTCCGCGAGTCGAGTCTTCGTCAGTAGACCGCACGCGAGGTCTCGGTTCGGTCACGGGTCTTTGCCACGTAGCATGCTACGTGGTAAGACTGTCCCCGCGAGGCACCCCACGAACCAAAGGAGATTCAGATGGGACTGCGGAAGAACGCGCTGGGCGCAGCCGCTGCGGCGGCTTGCCTGGCCCTGGTCGTCGCCGGGTGTTCCGGCGGATCGGGCAACGACGAGCCGACGAAGGGCGGTGCGGCCACGGGTGACTCGGCCGAGCCGGCGACGATCCGGGTGATGCTCTGGGGCAACGACCAGGACATCACGTCGATCAAGGACGCGGCCGCCGGTTTCGCGACCGCCCACCCCGAGGTGACGGTCGAGTGGGAGACCGGCGACTGCGCGGTCGACTTCGCGCCGTGCAAGACCCTGGTCGCGGGCGGGAACATGCCCGACGTCGTCGTGGCCGGCAGCTGGGTGTACTACCAGGGCGCGCGTGACGGCGTCTTCGCGGACGTCACCCCGTACTTCGAGGCGTCCGGCACGTCCCGGGACGACTTCACCCCGTCGATCCTCGACGCCATGACGGACTCCGACGGCAAGCTCTACGGCCTGCCCATGGGGTACAACATCCAGTCGCTCTTCTACAACAAGGACATGTTCGACGCCGCCGGGCTCGACTACCCGCCGGCCGACGGCTCGTACACCTACGACGACCTGCGCGACTGGGCCGCCAAGCTGACGCTCGACAAGTCCGGGCACGACGCGTCCGACCCCGCCTTCGACGCGGACCAGATCGAGCAGTACGGGTACTTCAACTACGCCGCAGCGCCGATCGAGCCCGGGTACGGGCCGGTCCTTGCCGCCTTCGGCGGCGGCATCCTCGGCGGGGACGAGCGGAACGTCTGCACGGCCGAGTCCGAGGGCACGGTCGAGGGCTTCCAGTGGCTGCAGGACGTCATGTGGCAGGACCACTCGGCGATCACCCCGCAGCTCCAGCAGGAGGAGCCGGGTGCCGCCCGCTGGGTGCGGGGTCAGGTCGCGATGCAGCAGGGCTCCCACGAGCAGGTGGCGGCCGTGCAGGCACAGAACCCCGAGCTGAACTACGGCATCGCGGCACTGCCGGCGGGCCCGGCGGGGAACGCCACCCTCGCGCAGATCCACATCTGGGCGATGTCCGACAAGTCCGAGGTCAAGGACGCCGCGTGGGAGTTCATCCACTACATGGCGACCGACGGCGCAGGTAAGCAGATGGCCCTCATCCCGGCCTACCAGGACGTCGCCGAGGGCCCCGCCTTCGCCCAGGCCGAGGGGGAGCCGGCCGACGTGGTCGCCGCCCAGATCGAGCCCGCGGGGTGGGAGCTGACGTACACCAACGTCGACCCGTCCGTGGTGTGGACGGCCGTGGCGAGCCAGGACGGGATCGCCCCGGCGATCGAGGACATCATCATGAACCGCAAGCCGGCCGCCGAGGCGCTCGCCGGGGTCTGCGGCTCGCGGATCGAGCCGTTGCTGGCCGCCGCGAAGTAGCCGGCCGGCGACGCAAGGAGGAAGTGCCGAGCGATGTCACCAGTCACCGAGCGCCGCGTCGCGGAGCCGGCAGTGATGCCGGCGCCCAGGCGCAGGACGAGCCTCTCTCGACGGAGGTCGCGGACGGCCATGCTGTTCGTGCTGCCTCAGGTCCTGGGACTGCTCGCCTTCACCGCGGTGCCACTGGTGGCATCGCTCGGCTACTCCTTCACCCACTGGGACCTGGTCGCGCCGTCGCCGACGTTCGTCGGCCTGGACAACTGGGCTGCCCTTCTCAGCGACGACCGGATCCCGGCGGTGCTGTGGAACACCGTCCGGTTCATCCTGGTGGGAACCACGACGCTCCTGGTCTTCTCTCTCCTCGCGGCGCTGCTGACGTTCACGCCGCGGCGGTTCGTCGGCCTCTACCGAGCGGCGCTGTTCCTGCCGTACGTGCTGTCCCAGATCGCCGTCGGCGTCGTCTGGCGCTGGATGTTCAACAGCGCCTCCGGGCCCGTCTCCCGCGCGTGGGAGCTGTTCGGCGGGTCGAGCCCCGACTGGCTCCTGGACCCCCGCACGGCGATGCCCTCCATCGCGATGGTGACCACCTGGCAGACCGTCGGGTACGGCATGACCCTCTACATCGCCGCGCTCCAGGGCGTGCCGGTGTCGCTGCTCGAAGCCGCCACGATCGACGGGGCCAACCGGTGGCAGCGATTCCGGCACGTGACGCTGCCGATGATCTCGCCCACGGTGTTCTTCCTGACGGTCACCTCGCTGATCGGGGCGTTCCAGCTGTTCGACCCCGTCGTGGCGATGACGTCGGTCAGCGCCGGACCTGCCACCGCCGGCGGACCCTCCAACTCGACCCGGACGATCGTGCTCTACATGTACAACCAGATGTTCAACTACAACGAGCAGGTCTCCGGCCTGGGCTATGCCGCCGCGATCGCCTGGATGCTCGCCCTCCTGATCTTCCTCGTCACAGCCATCCAGTTCATGGTCAGCGGGCGCTGGGTCCACTACGACGACCCGACGGCGCGCTCGACGCGCCGGCGCCGGCGGCTGGGGGGACGGGCATGAGCGGGTTCGGTGCGCCCCCGAGCTGGAACCGCGCGACGAACCGGCAACGCGCGACGAGCGTCGTCTACCACTCGGCGATGATCGTCCTGGTCTTCGCCTACGTCTTCCCGGCGCTGTGGGCCACGTCGATGTCGCTGCGCACCGACGAGAACATGTTCGCGGCGGACCAGCTGATCCCTCACCCGGCGACGCTCGAGCACTACCGCAGGCTGTTCGAGGCCCTGCCGGACCTGTCGCGGTACTTCGGGAACACCCTCGTCATCGCGGTGGTCGGCACCGCCGGGACGCTGCTGTCCAGCTCGCTGGCCGGCTATGCGCTGGCTCGCTTCCGCTTCCCGGGCCGGTCGACGCTGCTCGCGGCGCTGCTGCTGACCCTCATGGTTCCGGTCCAGGCGACGCTGATCCCGCAGTACGTGATCTTCCGGGAGCTCGGCTGGCTGAACTCGCCGCTGCCGATCATCGTGCCGATGATGCTCGGGACGCCCTTCGCGTCGTTCTTCTTCCGGCAGTACTTCCTCACGCTGCCGGGCGAGCTGGAGGACGCGGCGGCCATCGACGGAGCCGGGCCGTGGCGCTCGTTCTTCCGGATCATCGTCCCCCTGACCGGGCCGGCGTACCTGGCCCTGGGCATGCTGACGTTCGTCTCGCTGTGGAACAGCTTCTACGTCAACTCCGTCTACCTCGCCCGGCAGGACAGCTGGGTGCTCACCCAGGCGCTCCAGTCGCTCATCAGCCGGTACCAGACGCAGTACGGCGAGATCATGGCCGGCGTCACGCTCGTCTCCCTGCCGATCCTCGTCGCGTACCTCTTCCTCCAGCGCTGGATCGTGCGCGGCATCTCCATGACCGGTCTCGCCAACTAGCCCCGAAAGGCCCCACCGTGCGACCCCCGCTGACGAGCGCCGCCGTGCGCATCGACCCCACGACCCTCGTCGACCACCCGCTGTCCAAGGAGCGGATCGCGGTCTACAACTCCGGCCTGGTGCCGATCTCGCGTTACGAGCGCGACGCGGCGCACATCGCGGCCGTTCGCCCGGAGTCCCTGCGCATCGACCTCGGCTGGGGTGCGGAGTGGATGCCGTGGGCGCAGGACGTGGTGCGGCTCGGCGCCGACGGGACGCCCCAGTTCGCGTTCGACGAGACCGACCGCATCGCCCGCGTGCTCGCCGACTCGGGCGCGCGGCCGTACTGGTCGTACTGCTACGTGCCGCCGGCCACGCGCGAGCCCGGCGGCGACTGGCGGTCGATGGCCCGCGACGACTCGCTGTGGGTCCGCACGGTGCAGGCCTACGTCGCCGGTCTGCGCGAGCGCGGCGCGACGGTGGGCTACCACGAGGTCTACAACGAGCCGGACCTGCGCGACGAGCGCACCGCGGAGGCCACCTTCTACACCGGCGGGCTCGACGACTACCTCGACCTCTACCGCGCCACCGCCACGGCCATCAGGGCCGCGGACCCGGCCGCCCGCGTCGGCGGCCCGGCGCTCGCCGTCGCGGCCGTCAACGCGCACTGGATCGACGCGTTCTGCCGGCTCGTCACCAGCGAGCACCTGCCTCTCGACTTCCTCTCCTTCCATCACTACGGGCACTTCGGGCTCGAGAGCACGCTGCGCACGGTGCGCGAGGTGCTGGCGGGCTACCCGGCTCTGCAACAGGTGGAGCTGCACCTCAACGAGTACAACGCGTTCAGCATCGACTACCCCCGCGGCGGCCTCCAGGACACGCACCTGCTGGCCTCGGCGTTCGCCGCCGACATCCCCCGGCTGCTCGCGCACCGGGAGCTGACGCGCACGCACTGGGCGCAGTTCCTCGACAGCGGCGAGGGCAACTTCTCGGGCATGGTCGACATCGACGGCGAGCCCAAGCCCATCTACGCCGTGTACCGCTTCTACCAGCACATGCCGGTGGACCGCGTGGCGGTCGGCGTCCAGGGACCGCCCGGGTTCGGCGCGATCGCGTCCGCCTCGTCGTCGGGGACCGCAGCCATCGTCTGGAACCGGCACTTCGGTGACCTGGCGGTCGACCTGACGGTCACCCGGGCTGACGGCGACCTCGTCGTGCGGCTCGTCGACGCGGACGGGGTCGGCTCCGAACGGACCCTCGTGGTGCGCGACGGTCGCGCCTCGATCACGCTGCCCACCGGCGCCGTGGCGCTCGTGCGAACCGGCGACGGCCCGGCGGACCCGAGCCCGCGGCTCGGCTGGGGGATGCCGGTCGTCACCGGCGGGGTCGGTTGGGCCGACCTCGACGAGGCGTCGCTCGGCTTCCGGTTCGGCACCCAGAGCGGCTGGAGCGCCTACGCCGCCGACGTCCCCGACACGGTCCCGCTGGACGAGTGGACGGTGGAGGCGCGGACCGCAGACGGTGCGCCGGTGGACGCGACCGTGGCGGTCCGGGTCGCGAACGTGGACCGGGCCGACGAACGCGTGGTGGCCGGTGTGGGCCGGCCGGACTGGGACGGGCTGCTGCCGACCCGGCCGCTGGCCACGGGGCACCGGCGCGTGGTCGTCGCGGTGGCCGCACCCGCCGGCTCGTTCGTCACGGTCAGCCCCCGCGACGAGGCAACCGCATGAGGCCCGAGCACCCGCGCCCGCAGCTCCAGCGCCCGGACTTCGTCGTGCTCGACGGGCCGTGGGGCTTCGCGGTCGACGACGCGGACCGGGGGGTGCGCGACCGGTGGTTCGACTCGAACGAGCCGTTCGGCCGCACCATCCAGGTGCCCTTCCCGCCCGAGTCGCCGGCCTCGGGCATCGGCGAGGACGTCGCCGGGCCGTTGTGGTACCGGCGCGAGTTCGAGCACACGGCGCGGGCGGACGGCCGGCTGCTGCTCCACTTCGAGGGTGTGGACCACTGCGCATCCGTGTGGCTCAACGGCACGCACGTGGCCGACCACGAGGGGAGCCAGTCGCGCTTCACCATCGACGTCACGGAGGCCGCGAGGCAGGGCCGCAACGTCCTCGTCGTGCGGACCACCGACGACGTGCGCGATCTCGAGCAACCGCGCGGCAAGCAGGACTGGCAGGACGAGCCGCACGTCATCTGGTACCGGCGCACGTCAGGCATCTGGCGCACCGTGTGGCTCGAGGCGGTAGCGGCGACCCGGATCGACCGTCTGGTGCTGCGCCCGCGGGAGGACCGCGCGTCGGTCGCCGTGGAGGTCCGCCTCGTCGGCCCGGTCGACGAGGCGGACACTCTCGAGCTCGAGCTGCGGCTGCGGGGGCGGCTGCTGGCCGCGGTCGGTCTCGCCTGTGTCTCCCGGACGGTGCGGGGAGTCGTGGTGCTGGACCACGAGAGCCTGGACGTGGAGCCGGAGGAGCTCTGGTGGAGCCCGGAGTCGCCCACGCTCATCGACGTCACCGCCCGAATCCGGCGCTCCGGCGACGTGGTCGACCAGGTCGAGTCGTACGTCGGGTTGCGGACCGTCGCCACCGACGGCGACCACGTGCTGCTCAACGGCCGCCCGTACTTCCTGCGTCTGGTCCTCGAGCAGGGGTACTGGCCGGAGACGCACCTCGCGTCACCCTCGCTCGCTGCCCTGGAGCGCGAGGCGGCGCTCATCAAGGAGCTGGGCTTCAACGGGCTCCGGATGCACCAGACGAGCGCGGACCCCCGGTTCCTCGCGTGCTGCGACCGGCTCGGCCTGCTCGTGTGGGCGGACGCCGCGGCGGCCTACCGGTTCTCCGGCCTGGCGCTTGCCCGCACCACGGCCGAGCTCGTCGGGCTCGTCGAACGCGACGCCGGTCATCCGAGTCTGGTCGCCTGGGTGCCGTTCAACGAGAGCTGGGGGCTGCCCCAGCTCGCGACCAGCGCGGCGCAGCAGCATGCCGTCACGGCGGTGCACGCGCTGCTCAAGGCACTCGACCCCGACCGCCTGGTGCTCGGGAACGACGGCTGGCAGTACGTGGCCGGGGACGTGGTGGGTGTGCACGACTACGCGCAGGACCGGCGGGCGCTCCAGGAGCGGTACGGCTCACCCGAGCGGCTGCGGACCACCGTCGCCACGGGGCACACCGGCGGCCGCCGGATCGTCCTGCCTTCGGCTGCGGAGCGGTCGACGGGCGTCCCCGTGGTGCTCAGCGAGTTCGGCGGCATCAGCGTCCACGACGATGCCGACGCGTGGTCCGCCTACGGCGACGTCGTGCAGCCCGACGACCTGGCGAAGCAGCTCGGTGATCTCGCCTCGGCGATCGGCGAGAGGAGCGGTCTCGCGGGCTACTGCTACACGCAGCTGACCGACACTGCGCAGGAGAAGAACGGGCTGCTGACCGAGGCCCGCCTACCGAAGTGTCCCCCGGAGCACGTCCGGCTGGCGCTGCTCGGGAGCGTGCGCGGCACCGGGCAGCAGTGAGGAGCGTGCCCCGGGCCGACCCGCCGGCGTCGGGGTGATGTCGGGGCGTAACGGTCGCGTTTCGTTCTTTCTGGTTGCGGTGGCTCCGTGTTTCCGGCGCGGTGCGGGGGCCGGTGGGCCGGTGACGTCCGCGTTGCGGAATCCGCAAAACGCATCGATTCGATCGGCCCAGAATGCCCGTCCGCACGCGGGCGGAGACGAGGAATCGGTGCCGAGCCCGCGGTTTACGTGCATTTAACACCCGCCCGGCGGGGCCGGGACCTTGTGCCCGCGCTCGCGCATTCTGCGGGACAGAATCATCCGAAACATGTCCGAGTACCGGGTTCCGGAAGCGGCCGCGGTGCTCGGTGTCAGCGACGACACCGTGCGTCGGCTGGTCGAGCAGGGGCGCCTTGTCGCGCGTAGGTCGGGTCCCGGTGGCCGCCTGCTCGTCGAGGGGCGTTCCCTGGCCGCCCTGGCGCAGGAGCAGGCGACGCCCACGCCGGACGAGGGTGTCACCTCCGCCCGGAACCGGTTGACGGGCATCGTCACCCGGGTGGTCCGGGACACCGTGATGGCGCAGGTCGAGATCCAGGTCGGCCCGTACCGCATCGTGTCCCTCATCAGCAGAGCCGCGGCGGACGACCTCGGGCTCGAGCCCGGGGTCCTCGCCTCGGCCGTGGTGAAGGCCACCGCCGTGAGTGTCGAGATCCGGGGAAGGCAGCAGTGAGTCGCCGCTTCGTCGTCCCGCGCGGCGCGGCCGTCGCGGCGATCGTCCTCGTCGGTTGTCCCGGCGGCGCGGCCGGCGCGATGATCACGCCCGCCG
>JAEXPS010000030.1 GCA_023438885.1 Actinomycetes bacterium | reverse complement strand
GGGCTGGGGGGGGGGTCAGAAGGCGCGTGTGATCATCGCGCGCTTGACCTCGGCGATCGCCTTGGTGACCTCGATGCCGCGCGGGCATGCCTCGCTGCAGTTGAAGGTGGTGCGGCAGCGCCACACGCCTTCCTTGTCGTTGAGGATCTCGAGGCGCTGCGCCCCGGCCTCGTCGCGGCTGTCGAAGATGAACCGGTGGGCGTTGACGATCGCCGCCGGGCCGAAGTACTGCCCGTCGTTCCAGAACACGGGGCAGCTGCTGGTGCAGGCGGCGCACAGGATGCACTTGGTGGTGTCGTCGTACCGCTCGCGCTGCTCGGGCGACTGGAGGCGCTCGCGAGTCGGCTCGTTCCCGTGCGTGACGAGGAACGGCATGATCTCGCGGTACGAGGCGAAGAAGGGATCCATGTCGACGACGAGGTCCTTGAGCACCGTCAGGCCCTTGATCGGCTCGATGGTGATCGGCTTATCCGGGTCGAGGTCCTTGAGCAGGGTCTTGCACGCGAGCCGGTTGCGGCCGTTGATCCGCATCGCGTCCGAGCCGCAGATGCCGTGCGCGCACGAGCGGCGGAAGGTCAGCGAGCCGTCCTGCTCCCACTTGATCTGGTGCAGCGCGTCCAGCACGCGGTCCGTGCCGTGCACCTGCACCACGAACTCCTGCCAGTACGCCTCGGCCTGCGGCGGCGGGGCGCCGTAGGGCAGCGCTTCGTCGGTCTCCGGCGGCAGGTAGCGGCGGATCTTGAGGCGGACCTCGAAGGTCGGCACCTCGTCCGCGGCGGTGAGGGCGTCCACGGTGGCGGTCATCAGTACTTGCGCTCCATCGGCTGGTAGCGGGTGACCGTGACGGGCTTGGAGCCCAGCACGAGCTGGTAGTCGTCGAACACCGCGATGTGCGAGAACGGCCCCTCCTGGTCGCCGTCGGGCTGGGTGTTCCACAGCCGGTGCCCGTCGGGCGGCAGCGGACGGCGGTAGGCCATCGTGTGCCGCATGAAGTTCTCGTCGTCCCGCTTCGGGTAGTCCTCACGGAAGTGGCCGCCGCGCGACTCGTTGCGGTTGAGGGCGCCGACGACGACGGTCTCCGCGATGTCGAGCAGGAAGCCGAGCTCCACCGCCTCGAGCAGGTCGGTGTTGAACGCGCGGGACTTGTCCTGCACGCTGACGGCCCGGTACCGCTTGCGCAGCGCCTTGAGGTCCTCCAACGCCTGGGCCAGCGACTCCGCCGTCCGGAACACCTGCGCGTTGGTGTCCATCGTCTGCTGCAGGTCGCGGCGGATGTCCGCCACGCGCTCGCCGTCGGAGCGGGTGCGGATCGCCTCGAGCTCGGCGACGACGGGGCCGGCGGGGTCGTCAGGCAGCTCCACCCACTGCGCGGTGGCGGCGTACTGCGCGGCGGCGCGCCCCGAGCGCTTGCCGAACACGTTGATGTCCAGCAGCGAGTTGGTGCCCAGGCGGTTGGAGCCGTGCACGGACACGCAGGCGCACTCGCCGGCGGCGTAGAGGCCGCGGATCACATCGGTGTCGTTGCGCAGCACCTCGCCCTCGACGTTCGTCGGGATGCCGCCCATGAGGTAGTGCGCCGTCGGATACACCGGCACCGGCTCGGTGTACGGCTCGACCCCGAGGTACGTGCGGGCGAACTCCGTGATGTCCGGCAGCTTGGCGTCGATGTGCGCCGGCTCCAGGTGCGTCAGGTCCAGGAGCACGTAGTCCTTGTTCGGGCCGGCGCCGCGGCCCTCGCGCACCTCGTTGGCCATCGAGCGGGCGACGATGTCACGCGGGGCCAGGTCCTTGATCGTCGGCGCGTACCGCTCCATGAACCGCTCGCCGGACGCGTTGCGCAAGATCGCGCCCTCGCCGCGGGCCGCCTCGGAGAGCAGGATGCCCAGCCCGGCCAGGCCCGTCGGGTGGAACTGGAAGAACTCCATGTCCTCCAGCGGGATGCCGCGCCGGTAGGCCAGCGCGATGCCGTCGCCGGTGAGCGTGTGCGCGTTCGACGAGGTCTTGTAGACCTTGCCCGCGCCGCCGGTGGCGAGGATCACGGCCTTGGCCGCGAACACGTGGATCTCGCCGGTGGCCAGGTCGTAGGCGACCACGCCGGAGACGTGCACCTCCTCGCCGGCCGGGACGTGGGAGGCGGCGAGGTCGTGGTCCACCAGCAGGTCGAGCACGTAGAACTCGTTGAAGAACTCGACGTCCTGCTTGACGCAGTTCTGGTACAGCGTCTGCAGGATCATGTGGCCGGTGCGGTCCGCCGCGTAGCAGGCGCGGCGCACCGGGGCGTCGCCGTGGTTGCGGGTGTGGCCTCCGAACCGCCGCTGGTCGATGCGGCCCTCGGGCGTCCGGTTGAACGGCAGGCCCATCTTCTCCAGGTCGAGGACGGCGTCGATGGCCTCCTTGGCCATGATCTCGGCGGCGTCCTGGTCGACGAGGTAGTCGCCACCCTTGACCGTGTCGAAGGTGTGCCACTCCCAGTTGTCCTCCTCGACGTTCGCCAGCGCGGCGCACATGCCGCCCTGGGCCGCGCCGGTGTGGGACCGCGTCGGGTACAGCTTGGTGATCACCGCGGTGCGGGCCCGCGTGGAGGACTCCAGCGCCGCGCGCATGCCGGCGCCGCCGGCGCCGACGATCACGACGTCGTACTGGTGGATCTGCATCGGGTTCCTCGACTCACTCAAAGCAGAACGACGGGAGCAGGTCCGCCGGGGAGCCCGGCGGGCACGGGTCGAACGTGAAGATCACGAGCGTGCCGAGCACCACCGTGACGACGAACGCCAGGTAGAGCAGCGACTTGAGCACCAGGCGGGTGCGGTCGCGCTCGGCGTAGTCGTGGATGATCGTCCGCACGCCGTTGGTGCCGTGGATCATCGCCAGCCAGAGCATCAGCAGGTCCCACACGCGCCAGAACGGCGACGCCCACTTGCCGGCGACGAAGCCGAAGTCGATCGCGTGCACGCCGTCGCCGACCATGAGGTTGACGAACAGGTGGCCGAAGATCAGCACCACCAGCAGCACGCCCGAGGCGCGCATGAAGATCCAGCCGATCATCTCGGTGTTGCCGTGGGTCGTCTTCCTCGTCGGGCGCGACCTGGGCTCCGCGATGGTGGACGCGGTCATCATCACTCACCACCCCCGAACACGATGCCGAGGTGCCTCGGCAGGAAGCCCGCCATGAGCACCACCCACAGCCCGAGGACCACCCAGAGCATCACGCGCTGGTACTTGGCGCCCTTGCCCCAGAAGTCCACGAGGACCACGCGGATGCCGTTGAGGGCGTGGAAGGCGATCGCGGCGACGAGTCCGGCCTCGCCCAGGCCCATGATCGGGTTCTTGTACGTCCCGATCACGTCGTTGTAGGCCTCGGGGGACACGCGCACCAGCGCGGTGTCGAGGATGTGGACGAGAAGGAAGAAGAAGATCGCGACGCCGGTGATGCGGTGCGCGACCCACGACCACATGCCTTCACGCCCGCGATAGAGCGTTCCGGCCGGCACGGTGGGCGCAGTTGCCACTGTCGGGGCCTCCTGGCGAAGGGAACTGGGGGACTGCGACGTCCTTGAGTCCACTGTAGTGACTCGATGTCGAGATATTGCACCTCGGTCATGGGACGAGCTCACGGGCCCTACTACCCTTCTTGCCCATGGTCTCGCCCATGGTCGCCGACGACAGCACGCCGCCCACGCCGATCGAGGGGTTCCACGCCGTGGTGCCCGCGGGTGGGGCCGGCACGCGGCTCTGGCCGCTGTCGCGCTCGGGCCGGCCCAAGTTCCTCCTCGACCTGACGGGCTCCGGGCGCACGCTGCTGCAGGCGACGGTGGACCGGCTCGAGCCGCTGACCGGACCCGGCGGCGTGCTCGTCGTCACCGGCGCGGGCCACGCGGCCGCGGTGCGCGAGCAGCTGGACACGGTCGGGGCCGACGACGTGCTCCCCGAGCCGTCGCCGCGCGACTCGATGGCCGCGATCGGCCTGGCCGCCGCGGTGCTGGAGCACCGGCACGGGCCCCAGGCGGTGCTGGGCTCGTTCGCCGCCGACCACGTGATCACGGGGCACGACGAGTTCGCGCGCGCGGTGCGCGAGGGGGTCGCCGCGGCGCGAGCGGGGTACGTCGCCACCATCGGCATCGCCGCGACCGGACCCTCCACCGCGTTCGGGTACATCCACGCCGGCACGCCGCTGGGGGTGGCCGGTGCGCCGAGCGCGCGCCACGTCGTCGCGTTCACCGAGAAGCCGGACGCCGCCACGGCCGCCGCCTACCTCGCCACGGGGGAGTACCGGTGGAACGCCGGGATGTTCATCGTGCAGGCGGGCGTGCTGCTGGACCACCTCGCCACCCAGCTGCCGCCCCTGGCGGCGGGCGTGCGCCGCCTCGCCGCCGCCTGGGACACCCCCGCGCGCGACGACGAGCTCGCCGCCGTGTGGCCCGGCCTGACGAAGATCGCCATCGACCACGCGATCGCCGAGCCCGTGGCGGCCGCCGGCGGTGTCGCGGTGGTACCCGGCGAGTTCGGATGGGACGACATCGGCGACTTCGCCTCACTGGCGGGCCTGCTGGAGTCGTCGGGCACCCGGACGCTGGGCGACGAGGCGACCGTGCTGCGCATCGACGCCGACGACGCCCTCGTGGTCACCGGCGGCCGCACCGTCAGCGTGATCGGCATCCCGGAGGCCGTCGTCGTCGACACGCCCGACGCGGTGCTGGTGACCACGCGCGCCCACGCCCAGTCGGTGAAGTCCGCGGTCGACGCCTGGCGCGCCACCGCCCGCGACGACCTCCTCTAGCGCCCCTTTCCCCCCTCCTCCCTCTTCCCTCATCCCTCTTCCCTCTTCCCTCCTCTTTTCCCAGCGTCCGAGGAAGTGGTGGTTCTGGCGACCACTTGCTCGGACGCTGCGCCGTGACTATCCGTTGCGTCCGAGGAAGTGGTGGTTCTGGCGACCACTTGCTCGGACGCTGCGGTGGGGAGAGTGCGCTGCGAGGATGGGGGCGTGGTTGCCGAGCCTGCGTCGCCGCGGTCAGCGCCGTCACCCGGAGCGGAGTCTCAGGGCGTCTCGCCCGTGCCGGAGTCTCAGGGCGTCTCGCCCGGAGCGGAGTCCCAGGGCGTCTCGCCCGTGCCGGAGTCCCCGGGCGTCGCGCCGGTGCCGGGGCTGCCCCGGGTGCCCAGCGCCGCGGAGCCGGTTCCGCCGTTGACCTCTCTGGTCGCCGTGCCCGACGACCCCGGCATCGCCCGCCTGCACGCACTGGTTGCCGCACGCCGCGACGAGATGGTGGCGCTGCGCCGTGACCTGCACGCACACCCGGAGCTCGCCCGGACCGAGGAACGCACGACGAGGGTGGTGGCCGACCGGCTCGCGGCGGCGGGCCTGCAGCCGGTGCTGTTCCCCGGCACCGGCCTGATGTGCGACATCGGGGAGCGGACGGACGGCCGGCCTCGCGTGGCGCTGCGTGCGGACATGGACGCCCTTCCGATCCCGGACACGTGCGGCGAGCCGTACGCCTCCACCACCCGTGGCGTGGCGCACGCCTGCGGCCACGACGTGCACACGGCGGCGCTGCTCGGCGCGGGCCTGGCGCTCGCGGACCTGGAGGCCGCCGGCGAGCTCGACGTCGCGGTGCGGCTGCTGTTCCAACCGGCGGAGGAGGTGCAACCGGGCGGCTCGATCGGCGTGATGGCGGCGGGAGGGCTGGACGGCGTGGGCCAGGTCTTCGCCCTGCACTGTGACCCGAAGGTGGACGTCGGGCGCGTGGGCACGCGGATCGGGCCCATCACGTCCGCGTCCGACGAGGTGCACGTCGCGCTGCGCGGCCCCGGCGGGCACACGTCGCGCCCGTACCTGACGGCGGACGTCGTGTTCGCACTGGGGCAGGTGATCACGCAGGTGCCCGCGGTGCTGGGCCGGCGCCTGGACCCCCGCTCGGGCGTCAACCTGACGTGGGGATCAGTGCGCGCCGGCAGCGCCGCGAACGCCATCCCGGCGTCGGGGACGCTCACGGGCACCCTGCGCTGCCTCGACGTGCGGGCGTGGGAGGCGGCGGCCGAGGTGTTCGAGGCCGCGGTGCGCGACGTCGTCGAGCCCTACGGCGTGGACCTGGAGGTGCGCTGCCAGCGTGGCGTGCCACCGGTGGTGAACGACGAGTCGAGCACCCACCTGCTCGACGCCGCGGTGCGTGACGTGCTCGGACCTGACGCCGTGGTGCTCACGGAGCAGTCGCTCGGTGGCGAGGACTTCGGCTGGTACCTCACCCGGACGCCGGGCTCGATGGCCCGGCTCGGCACCCGCGTGCCGGGTGGCCACACCTACGACATCCACCAGGGCGACCTGCGGGTCGACGAGCGGGCGATCGAGGCGGGATCGCTGGTGCTGGCTCGCGTGGCTCTGCTCGCCGGCCGCCGCTGACGGCTCGGACGACGAGGGACGACCACGCCGCGAGACCGCAGTTTCACCATGTGGCACTACGTACCAATGCGGTAACGGAACCAGGTGGTCTGCCGCCTGACGACATGGACAGGTGTCCGACCGGGGCTAGTGTCCATGCGATCGATGCCGGTCGGCCCCCGCCCCCACGGCGGCTCAATGAGGCGCTGCCGTGGGGGGCGGACCCGGCCCCCGGCGGGGCACCATGACCAGGAGAGTCCGTGAAGAACATCATGCGTATGGCTGCGATCGGCACGATCGCAGTGCTCGCCCTGTCTGCGTGCGGGGCGGCACCGGAAGACACCGAGACCACGCCGGCCGGCGACGAGACGTCCGCGGCCCCCACGGCCGAGGCGATCGACTTCAAGGCGTGCATCGTCTCGGACGCCGGTGGCTTCGACGACAAGAGCTTCAACCAGCTCTCCTGGGAGGGTGTGAAGAAGGCAGCCGAGGAGCTCGGCGCCGGGTTCGGCGAGGTCCAGTCCGACTCCGCGACCGACTTCGCGCCCAACCTCGAGTCGCTGGTCGGCGAGAGCTGCAACCTCATCACCTCGGTCGGCTTCGCGCTGTCCGCCGACACCGTCGCCTCGGCGCTGGCCAACCCCGACATCGAGTACGTCCTGATCGACGACGCGGCTGACAACGACTTCAACGGCGAGAAGGACGCGGAGAACATCAAGCCGCTCCTCTACGACACGGCGCAGGCCGCGTTCCTCGCCGGCTACCTGTCGGCCGGCTACTCGAAGACCGGCGTCATCGGCACCTTCGGCGGCGCGCCGTACCCGACCGTCACGATCTTCATGGACGGCTTCAAGCAGGGCGCCGAGTACTACAACGAGGTCAACGGCACCAACGTGCAGGTCGTCGGCTTCGACGGCGGCGACCAGGGCCTGTTCACCGGTGGCTTCGAGGCCAACGACCAGGCCAAGGGCATCGCGCAGCAGATCCTCGACCAGGGCGCCGACGTGATCCTCCCGGTCGGTGGCCCGATCTACCAGTCCGCCATCGCGGCGATCCAGGACTCCGGCAAGGACATCGCCCTCATCGGCGTGGACGCCGACGTGTTCGAGAGCGACCCGACCACGCAGCCGTACATCCTCACCTCGATCCAGAAGAAGATGGACGTCTCGGCCTACGAGGCCGTCATGGCCGCCGGCCAGGGCGACTTCGACCCGGCCGCCTACGTCGGCACCCTCGAGAACGGTGGCGTGGACATCGCCCCGCTGCACAACTTCGAGAGCAAGGTCGACGCGGCGCTGTGGACCGAGGTCCAGGCGCTCAAGCAGGACATCATCGACGGCAAGGTGACGGTCACCTCGTACCTCGCCCAGTGATCAGGTAGCACCACCGCCGCAGGGGAGGCCGCGGGCGCGGCCTCCCCTGTAGCGTGTCTGCGCACGTCCAACGTCGGGCGAGGAACAGGACATGAAGCTCGAGCTGCGCGGCATCACCAAGCGTTTCGGAACGCTGGTGGCCAACGACCACATCGACCTGACGGTCGAGGCCGGCGAGATCCACTGCCTCTTGGGCGAGAACGGTGCCGGCAAGTCCACCCTGATGAACGTCCTCTACGGCCTCTACCAGGCCGACGAGGGCGAGATCGTCCTCGACGGCGAGGTGCGGCACTTCTCGGGGCCGGGCGACGCGATGGCGGCAGGCATCGGCATGGTGCACCAGCACTTCATGCTCGTGCCGGTGTTCACCGTCGCGGAGAACGTCATGCTCGGCCACGAGCAGACGAAGGCGGGCGGCCGCCTCGACCTGGACGCCGCCCGTGCGCGCGTGCGGGAGATCGCCGCGCGCTTCGGCTTCGCCGTCGACCCGGACGCGGTCATCGAGGACCTCCCGGTCGGCGTGCAGCAGCGGGTCGAGATCATCAAGGCGCTGTCGCGGCAGGCGAAGGTGCTCGTGTTCGACGAGCCCACCGCGGTGCTGACGCCGCAGGAGACCGACGAGTTCATGGCGATCATGCGCCAGCTGCGCGACGAGGGTGCCGCGATCGTCTTCATCACGCACAAGCTGCGCGAGGTTCGCGAGGTGGCCGACCGGATCACGGTGGTACGCCGCGGCAAGGTCGTCGGCGAAGCGGCACCCGGCACGTCGGATGCGGAGCTGGCCTCGCTGATGGTGGGCCGCGCGGTCGAGCTGACGGTGCGCAAGGAGGCCCCCGCCTACACCGACGCCCTGCTCGAGGTGACGAACCTCGACGTGGCCGACGCACGGGGCGTGGTCCTCGTCGACGACGTGACGTTCTCCGTGCGCGGCGGCGAGGTGCTCGTCGTCGCGGGCGTGCAGGGCAACGGCCAGACCGAGCTCGCCGAGGCGCTCGCCGGGCTGGTGCCCGCCACGGGCAGCGTGCGGCTGGACGGTGCCGAGCTGCTCGGCCGTTCCGTGCGCGACGTGCTGAAGGCCGGCGTCGGGTACGTGCCGGAGGACCGCAGCATCGAGGGTCTCGTCGGCGAGTTCACGGTCGCCGAGAACCTCGTCCTCGACCGGATGTCCGGGCCGCCCTTCGTGCGCGGCGGGGCGATCCAGCTGGGCTTGCGCGACGAGTTCGCGCGCAAGGCCGTCGAGGAGTTCGACATCCGCACGCAGGGGATCTCGGAGCCGGTGAGCCGGCTCTCCGGCGGCAACCAGCAGAAGGTGGTCGTCGCGCGCGAGCTGTCCCGCGACCTGCGGCTGCTGGTGGCCGCGCAGCCGACCCGAGGCGTCGACGTCGGGTCCATCGAGTTCATCCACCGGCGGGTCATCGAGGCCCGCGACGCGGGCGTGCCGGTGGTGGTGGTGTCGACCGAGCTCGACGAGGCCGTCGCGCTCGGGGACCGGATCCTCGTCATGTACCGCGGGCGAGTGGTCGGCATCGTGCCGGCCACGACGTCACGCGAGGACCTGGGTCTGATGATGGCGGGCATCGTGCCGGAAGGGTTGGTGGAGGCGTGAGCACGGCCGAGAAGGTGCCCGAGGCCCCGGCACAAGGTGGCGCCGACGACGGGCGCTGGCGGGACGCGTTCCGCCGCGTGGTGTCGGGCGGCTGGGTGGTGTCGGTGGGCGCGATCGTGCTGGCGGTGCTCGCCGGCTCGATCATGATCGCGGCGACCGACGAGAACGTCCGCACGGCGAGCGGGTACTTCTTCACCCGGCCGGGCGACACGCTGAGCGCCATCGGCAGCGCGGTGGGCGGCGCCTACGCGGCGCTGTTCCGCGGCGCGGTGTGGGACTTCACCGCCGACAACTTCGCCGACGCGATCAAGCCGCTGACGAACTCGCTGTTCCGGGCGACGCCCCTGATCAGCGCCGGCCTCGGCGTCGCCGTGGCCTTCCGGGCCGGCATGTTCAACATCGGTGGCCGGGGCCAGATGCTGGCCGCGGCGGCCGCCGGCGGCTGGGTCGGGTTCGCCGTGGACATGCCGTTCCCGTGGCACATGATCGTCGCGCTGATCGCCGGCATCCTCGCCGGGGCGCTGTGGGGCGGCATCGCCGGGCTGCTGAAGGCGACCACCGGCGCCCACGAGGTGATCGTGACGATCATGCTCAACTACGTCGCGTTCTACCTGGTGTCCTACCTCCTCGCGACCCCCGGGCTGCTGCAGGCGCCCGGCTCGGCGAACCCGAAGACTCCGCCGATGGCGCAGTCCGCGGTGCTGCCGGGCCTCTTCGGGAGCAAGTACAGCCTCGACCTGGGTTTCGTCATCGCGCTCGCGGCGGTGGCGTTCGTCTGGTGGCTGCTCAACCGCTCACGGGTCGGTTTCGAGTTCCGGGCGATCGGCGAGAACCCGGCTGCGGCCCGTGTCGCCGGCATCCACGTCCAGCGCACCACCGTCTACGCGATGCTCGTCTCCGGCGGCCTCATCGGCCTGGCCGGTATCAACCAGGTGCTCGGTGCGGCGACCACCGGCTTCAGCTTCGACATCGACGCCGGCATCGGGTTCGACGCCATCACGGTGGCGCTGCTCGGCCGGTCGCAGCCGCTCGGCGTGCTCGGGGCCGCGATCCTGTTCGGCGCCTTCAAGGCGGGCGGCTCGACGATGCAGGCCGCGGAAGCGATCCCGATCGAGATCGTCCTGGTCGTCCAGTCCCTCATCGTGCTGTTCATCGCCGCGCCACCGCTGGTGCGGGCGGTGTTCCACCTGCCGCAGCCGGGCACCACGAAGAAGAAGCCGACCAAGCCGGCCAAGCCCGGCAAGACCGAGCCGGTGGAGGTGACGGTATGAGCGCCGCGACCCTGACCGTGCCGGAGCCGATCGTCGAGGAACCGCGTCACGTCACCGTCGTCAGCTGGAAGACGCCGATCACGCTCGCGGTCGTCACGGCGCTGGAGGCTCTGCTGCTGCTGGCCCGTCCCCGCGAGGGCGACGTGCACTTCCGCTTCTCCGAGCCGACCGACCAGTGGGCCGTGCCGAACCTCACGGTCGACGGCATGACCGCCGCGTGGTGGTGCGTCGCGCTGCTCGCGGTGCTGACGGCCGGCGCGGTGGCGTTCGTCGTGGCGCGCCGGAAGGTGCCGCTGTGGCTGCCGATGCTCTTCGCGGTCGCCGCGCTCGTCGCCTTCCTGTGCTGGGCCGGCGCCGGTAGCGCGCGCGACTTCCCGGTGGTCTCGCTCATCGGCGGCTCCGTGCTGCTCGCGGTGCCGCTGGTGTTCGGCGCCCTCGGCGGCGTGGTCGGGGAGCGTGCCGGCGTGGTGAACATCGCCATCGAGGCACAGCTGCTCGCAGGTGCGTTCTGTGCCGCGTTCGTCGGCTCGCTGACCGACAGCCCGGTGGCCGGCCTGGTGGCGGCGATCGCCGCGGGCACGCTCGTCGCCCTGGTGCTCGGCCTGTTCGCGATCACGTACCTCGTCAACCAGGTGATCGTCGGCGTGGTCCTCAACGTCCTGGTCCTCGGCCTGACGAGCTTCCTGTACTCGCAGGTGCTGGTGCCGAACGCGCAGACCCTCAACTCGACCACCCGGTTCCAGCCGGTGGCCATCCCGCTGCTCTCGGACATCCCGGTGATCGGCCCGGCGCTGTTCCGCCAGACGGTGCTCGTGTACCTGATGTACGTCACGGTGCCCGTGGTGTGGTTCGCGCTCTTCCGCACGCGCTGGGGCCTGCGGCTGCGGTCGGTGGGCGAGCACCCGAAGGCGGCGGACACCGTCGGCATCCGCGTGGAGCGGGTGCGTTACCGCGCGCTGCTCATCGCCGGTGGCATCGCCGGCATCGGCGGCGCGTTCTACACGGTCGTGTCGATCTCGTCCTTCGGCAAGGAGATGACGGCCGGTGCCGGGTACATCGCCCTCGCCGCCGTGATCTTCGGCAAGTGGGACCCGGTGCGGGCGGCGCTGGCCGCGCTGCTGTTCGGCGCGGCCCTGAACCTCCAGGGCGCGCTGTCCGTGGTGAGCGCCCCGGTGCCACCGCAGTTCATGCTCATGCTGCCGTACGTCGTCACGATCCTCGCCGTGGCGGGGTTCGTCGGGCGGTCCCGCGCCCCGGCGGCGGACGGCGAGCCGTACATCAAGGAGTGACGGTGGCGCAGATCGACTGGGCGGCGCTGCGCGAGGCCGCGTCCGCGGCGATGGCGCACGCCTACGTGCCCTACTCGCACTACCCGGTGGGCGCGGCGGCGCTCGTCGCCGACGGTCGAGTGATCAGCGGCTGCAACGTCGAGAACGCCTCGTACGGGCTGACGCTGTGCGCGGAGTGCGGGCTGGTGTCGGCGCTGCACGCCTCGGGCGGCGGGCGGCTGGTGGCGTTCACGTGCGTGGACGGCCGCGGCGAGATCCTCGCGCCGTGCGGCCGGTGCCGGCAGCTCCTCTTCGAGCACGGCGGGCCGTCGCTGCTCGTCGAGACCGCGGCCGGCATCAGGACGATGGCCGAGGTGCTGCCCGGGGCGTTCGGGCCGGACGACCTGGAGACGAGCCGATGAGCGAGCCGTTCGACGCCGTCGACGTCATCGTCGCCAAGCGCGACGGGCACACCCTGACCGGCCCGCAGATCGACTGGGTGGTCGACGCCTACACGCGCGGCGTGGTGGCCGACGAGCAGATGTCCGCCCTGGCGATGGCGATCCTGCTCAACGGCATGGAGCGCGCCGAGATCGCGCGGTGGACGGCCGCGATGATCGCCTCCGGCGAGCGCCTGGACTTCTCCGGCCTGGGCCGCCCCACCGCCGACAAGCACTCGACGGGCGGCGTCGGCGACAAGATCACGCTGCCGCTCGCGCCGCTCGTCGCGGCCTTCGGCGTCGCGGTGCCGCAGCTGAGCGGCCGTGGGCTCGGGCACACCGGCGGCACGCTGGACAAGCTGGAGTCGATCCCCGGCTGGCGCGCGGCGCTGAGCAACGAGGAGATGCAGGCCCAGCTCGGCAGCGTCGGCGCGGTGATCTGCGCCGCGGGCTCCGGGCTGGCGCCCGCCGACCGCAAGCTCTACGCGCTGCGCGACGTCACGGGCACCGTCGAGGCGATCCCGCTGATCGCCAGCTCGATCATGAGCAAGAAGATCGCCGAGGGCACCGGCGCCCTGGTGCTGGACGTCAAGGTGGGCTCCGGGGCCTTCATGGCCGACGAGGCCCGCGCTCGCGAGCTCGCCGAGACGATGGTGGCCCTCGGCACCGACGCCGGCGTGCGCACCGTGGCCCTGCTCACGGACATGGAGACCCCGCTCGGCCTCACCGCGGGCAACGCGATGGAGGTGCGCGAGTCGGTCGAGGTGCTCGCCGGCGGTGGACCCGCCGACGTGGTGGAGCTCACCGTGGCGCTGGCCCGCGAGATGCTCGACGCCGCCGGCCGCCCGGACGCCGACCCGGCAGCCGCCCTGGCGGACGGGCGAGCGATGGACGTGTGGCGCGCGATGATCCGCGCCCAGGGCGGGGACCCGGACGCGCCGCTGCCGGTGGCCCGCGAGACCCAGGACGTGCTCGCCGCCGCCACCGGCGTGCTCGCCGAGGTGGACGCCCGCGCGGTGGGCGTCGCGGCCTGGCGGCTGGGTGCGGGGCGGGCCCGCAAGGAGGATCCGGTGCAGGCAGGCGCGGGCGTGGAGCTGCTGGCCAGGCCCGGCGATCGCGTGGTGGCCGGCCAGGTGATCGCGCGGCTGCACACCGACACGCCGGAGCGGTTCGAGCGCGCCACCGAGGCCCTCGGCGCGACGTTCGTCGTGCGCGACGAGGCTCCGCGGCCCCGCCCGCTGGTCATGGCGCGGATCGCCTGACGGCGGCCCGGTCAAGGGACCTGAGGGGCTGGCGGTTCGCCGCGCGGGTGGTCCAGGATGGGGGCACGCTCGAGGAGGAGCGAGCGGGCTGCACTTCAGGAAGGCCGCGAGATGAGCACCGTTCCGGGACCCGACGCATGGCGGGATGCCGGCCTCGTGCCGGTGGAGCCCGACGAGCCGCTGCGGCTCGGTGACGAGGCGGACCAGAAGGAGCCCCCCGCGGACCCGGAGGAGTACGCGCCGGGTTTCCCCAGGGCCGACCGGGACGGCCGGGCGACCGAGGGCGACGTCGTGGACCAGGACACCGAGGTCCCACTCGACGACGAGCCAGACGCGGACTGACGGCGACTACGGTGGTGAGATGACGAGCCAGGCGGATGCGATGGAGTCCCCCGAGGACTCCTTCCCGGTCCCGCCTGCCGGCTCAGACCGGCGGCGGGACCTGCTGGACTCGATCCCCGACCTGCCGAAGGTGCTGCTCCACGACCATCTGGACGGCGGCGTGCGTCCGGCGACCGTCGTCGAGCTGGCCGCCGCCCTGGGCCACCGGCTGCCCACCACCGACCCGGCCGAGCTGGGCGCGTGGTTCGTCGCCGCGGCGAACTCCGGTTCGCTGGAGCGCTACCTCGAGACCTTCGCGCACACCGCCGGTGTGATGCAGACGGCTGACGCCCTGCGGCGCGTGGCCCGGGAGGCCGCGGAGGACCTGGCCGACGACGGCGTGGTGTACGCGGAGTCCCGGTTCGCCCCCGAGCTGCACACGCAGCGAGGGCTGAGGCTCCAGCAAGTGGTGGACGCCGTTCTCCAGGGGTTCGACGACGGCATGGCTGCCGCCGCGGAGCGGGGCCGGCGGATCGAGGTCCGCGCCCTGCTGACGGCGATGCGGCAGGCCGACCGCTGGGACGAGGTCGCCGCGCTCGCGGTGGCCAACCGGGACCGCGGCGTCGTCGGCTTCGACATCGCCGGGCCCGAGGTCGGGTTCCCACCGGACCGGCACGCCGAGGCCTTCACGGTCCTGCGCGACGCCTGGATGCCGGCGACGGTCCACGCCGGCGAGGCGGACGGGCTCGCGTCGATCGCCGGGGCACTGCGGGTCGGCGCCCTGCGCCTGGGTCACGGCGTGCGGATCGCCGACGACGTCGCGCCCGACGGCACGCTCGGACCCCTGGCCCACTGGGTGCGCGACCGGCGCGTGGCGCTCGAGGTCGCGCCGACGTCCAACGTGCACACCGGTGGCGCGGCCTCGATCGCCGCGCACCCGATCACCCGGCTGCTCCGGCTCGGCTTCGCCGTGACGGTCAACACCGACAACCGCCTGCAGTCCGGCACCTCGATGAGCGCGGAGTTCGCCGCGCTCGTCGAGCACGCGGACTGGGACCTGGCGGACCTGCGGCAGGTCACGCTGACCGCCGCCACCCAAGCGTTCGTCCACCAGGACGCACGAACCGCACTCATCGACGAGATCATCACTCCCGGGTACGCCCGGGCAGGTAGCGGGAGGCATGTGGCATGACCAGGAACATCACCCTCGAGAGCACCCACCGCCCCTTGGACGCGCACGGGCTCGCCAGTTTCGTGGACCACACGATGCTCAAGCCCGAGGCGACGAGGGCGGACGCCGCGAAGGCCGTCGCCGAGGCCGTCCGGCTCGGCGCGTACTCGGTGTGCCTCTCGCCGTCGTTCCTGCCGTTCGACGTCCCGGTGGACGAGAACGGCGCCAAGCTGGTGAAGGTCGCCACGGTGATCGGCTTCCCCTCGGGCAAGCACACGAGCGAGACCAAGGCCGCGGAGGCCGCCCAGGCAGTCGCGAACGGGGCCGACGAGCTCGACATGGTCATCGACATCGGCGCCGCCAAGGAGCGCCGGTTCGAGGACGTGCAGGCGGACATCGCCGCGGTCCGGGCCGCCGCGCCCCGGCCGGTGGTGCTCAAGGTGATCCTCGAGACGGCGGCTCTGTCCGACCACGAGATCATCGAGTCCTGCCGGGCCGCGGCCGCGGCGGGGGCCGACTACGTCAAGACGTCGACCGGCTTCCACCCGGCGGGCGGCGCGACGGTGCGGGCCGTGGGCATCATGGCCGGCACCGTCGGCGGGCGCCTGGGGATCAAGGCCTCCGGCGGCATCCGCACCGCGACGGACGCCCTGGCGATGATCAACGCCGGCGCGACGCGGCTCGGCCTGTCGGCGACCGCGGCCGTGCTGGCCGGCCTCGAGGACGGTCACGAGGAGCCCGCGGACACGTCCTACTGACGACCGTCAGGGTAGGCCGAGCGCGGTCCGCACGTCGCCCGCCACCTCGTCGAGGCGGGCGCGGGCGGCCGCACGCGCCGCGCTGACGGCCTCGTCGGGCGCGTCGGGTGCCAGGGGCACCACGACCTCGAGGTAGCACTTCACCTTCGGCTCCGTGCCGCTGGGGCGCACGACGACGCGGTCGTCCGCCTCCGTGAACAGGCGGAAGCCGTCGGTGGGCAGCAGCCCGTCCACGCCCGACGAGAGGTCGGTGACGGTGCTGACCGGCGAGCCGGCGAGCACGGTGGGGGCGTCGGTCCGCAGCCGGTCCACCACCGCGGCGATCGCGGCGGGGTCGTCGAACCGCGCCGAGACCTGGCCGGTGAGGTAGAGCCCGTGGGTGCGGGCGAGGTCGTCGAGCGCCGCGACGAGCCCCCGCCTTTCTGCCTTGAGCCGTGCGGCGAGGGTGGCGATCTTCAGCGCGGCCGAGATGCCGTCCTTGTCGCGCACCAGGGCGGGCGCGACGCAGTAGCCGAGGGCCTCCTCGTAGCCGAACACCAGGCCTTCGGTGCGGGCGATCCACTTGAAGCCCGTCAGGGTCGCGGCGAAGCCGAGGCCGTGTGCGGCCGCGATCCGGGACAGCAGGCGCGAGGAGACGATCGAGGCGGCAAGCGTGCCCTCGCCGGCCGCGGCCGCCACCTCCTCGCCGAGCAGGGCGCCCACCTCGTCGCCGTGCAGCTGGCGCCAGTCGCCGGTGTGCTGGTCGACCACCGCTGCGGAGCAGCGGTCCGCGTCCGGGTCGAGGGCGAGCACGAGGTCCGCGCCCGACGAGCGCGCCAGCTCGAGGGCGAGGTCGAGCGCGCCCGGCTCCTCCGGGTTGGGGAACGCGACGGTGGGGAAGTCCGGGTCGGGCTCGGCCTGCTTCTCGACGAGGGTGACGTCGGTGAAGCCCCCCTCGGCGAGCACGCGCTGGGCGACCGCGCCGCCGACGCCGTGCATCGGCGTCAGGACGATCTTCAGCGCTGCGGCGCGGGCGAGCGTGGGCTCGTCGTGCGCGACGAGAGAACCGACCGCGGCGGCGTACGCGTCGACGACCGACTCGTCGAGCACGGTCCAGCCCTCGTCGGCGCGCGCCACGGACGCGACCGAGGGAACCGCGGCGATGCGCTCGGCGATGTCGCTGTCCATCGGGGGGACGATCTGTGCGCCCTGGCCCGAGTCCGTGACGACGCGGCCGCCGAGATAGACCTTGTAGCCGTTGTCGGCGGCGGGGTTGTGCGAGGCGGTGACCATGATGCCGGCGTCGGCACCGAGGTCACGGACCGCGAAGGCCAGCACCGGAGTGGGCAGGGGGCGCGGCATGAGCAGCACCTCGTGGCCGGCGGCGACCAGGACCGCGGCGGAGTCGGTGGCGAAGTCGGCGGAGCGGTGACGGGCGTCGAAGCCGATGACGACCTTCGCGGGCGCGCCGTCCAGCTGCGCGGTCAGGTAGGCGCCGATGCCCGCGGCGGCGCGGATGACGACCGCGCGGTTCATCCGGTTGGGCCCGCCGCCGAGGGCGCCGCGCAGGCCGGCGGTGCCGAACTGCAGCAGCCCGCAGAAGCGGTCCACGAGCTCCGAGCGGGCGAGGTCGTCGCCGTCGGTGGCGGCGCTCAGCAGCGAGCCGAGCTCGTCGGCCGTGGCGGTGTCGGGGTCGTCGTCGATCCAGGCCTTGACCGTCGTGGGGTCCCAGGCGTGCTTGCCAGTCATGGGACCGAACGCTACCCACCTCGGGGGTGGTTGCGCCGGACGGGTGATGTGGGCGCCGATGGCGGGTGAAGAACCAGGACAGAAGCGCGCAAACCGGGCATATCCGGCTACGTTCGACGCGTCCGACGAGACGAGACGCGCGAGCGAGAGGCACGTCCATGGCAGCACGAACCGCGCGGGGCGGCGAGTACCGTCGCGCACTCATCGAGGCCGCGGCGCGGGCGTTCGACACCGGCGGCTACGCGGCGGCGTCCTGCCGGCAGATCGCGACCGCCGCCGGCACCGACCTGGCGGTCCTCACGTCGCAGTTCCGCCGCAAGGACGACCTGGCGCTCGCGGTGGTCGTGGAGCAGAACCGCCGGATGGTCGCGACGCTGGACCGGGCGCTGCTGCGGCACGGGCCGCTCGAGGCGCTGATCCACGGCTCGCGGGAGATCGCCGACCAGATGCTGGGTGCCGACCCGACCGTACGGGCCGGAGTGCGGCTGACGATGGAGCTGGGGCCGTTCGACGAGGCCGTCGCGGAGCAGTACCGGGGGTGGATCGAGCACGTCTCCGGGCTGTTCGCGCGGGCGCAGGAAGCCGGCGACGTCTCCGACCGGCTGGACCCGGGCGAGCTCGGGGCGACGTTCGTGCCCTACTTCACCGGCGTGCACACGATGTCCGCGGTGCTCACCGGGCGGGCGGACCTGTACGCACGGCTCGCGGTGATGTGGCGCACGCTGATCGACGCGGCGGCGCCGCTCGGGCGGCGCATCGGGCTCCACACCGTGACCCGGGACGCGTTCGGGGAGCAGGCGGTCTCCGGGGAGATCCGGGTGGTGGCCGGCGCGGCCTGACGGGCGCGACGTCGCCCCTCAGATCCGGGGCGCCGCTGTCCGTTCCGCCCGGTTGATACTCAGCCTGCGGATCAGGCGGATCACGAGGATCACGACGACGTTGAGGATGAGGAGCGGCGGTCCGAAGAACCACAGCACGTTTGCGGCCAGGTTGGGTACTCCGAGGCAGACCGAGTCGCACTGGTCAGGGTCGGTCCACGTGGGATCAACCGCGTACAGGAGCGCGACCACGAGCAGGAACGGTCCCCAGAGGACGCACGTCGCGATCACCTCCGCTGACCGTCCCCTCCGAGCGGGGGCTCCGCCAGATGGCGTGCCCGCTGGGAGATCCGTCTCGCTCGTCAATCCGCACCGCCGTGGTGAGTTCGGACGCGCATCGGTTGGGCACGCCCCGCTGCATCCCCGCAAAGGCGCGAGTGGTGCCCGACCGCGACGCTACTCGGTAGCGCGCCCGCCGGAGCCTGCTTTGGGCATTACCGACCTGCCTCATGCCGTTGCGATCTTCTCGGCGATCCCGACGACGGTCGCCGTGGGTTCGTCAGGCGTCTCAGAAACGGCGGATCACCCGCGCCAGGAGCTCGCTGATCCGCGGGCCGGCGGCGGCGCCCGCAGCGAGGACCTCCTCGTGGGAGAGCTTCTCGCCGGTGATGCCGGCCGCGTGATTGGTCACCAGCGAGACGCCGAGGATCTCCATGCCGACGTGGCGCGCGGCGATCGCCTCGAGCGTGGTGGACATGCCGACCAGATGGCCCCCGAGCCGTGCGGCCATCTGCACCTCGGCCGGCGTCTCGTAGTGCGGGCCACGGAACTGCACGTAGACGCCCTCGTCGAGGGTGGGATCCACCTCGCGGGCGATGTCGCGTAGGCGGGGGGAGTAGACGTCGGTGAGGTCGACGAAGGTGGCGCCCTCGAGCGGCGAGACCGCCGTGAGGTTGATGTGGTCGCTGATCAGTACCGGGGTGCCTGGGCCCCAGGCCGGGTCGACGCCGCCGCAGCCGTTGGTCAGCACGAGGGTGGAGACGCCGGCCGCGGCCGCGGTGCGCACGCCGTGCACGACGCGGCGCACGCCCCGGCCCTCGTAGAGGTGGGTGCGCGAGCCGAGCACCAGGGCGTGCTTGGTGGCGCCGTCGTCGGCCACGAAGCGGATGGAGCGGATGGTGCCGTGGTGGCCGACGACCGCGGGGGCGGTGAAGCCGGGAATCTCGTGCGCGTCGAGCCGGGCCACCTCCTCGCCGAGCAGGTCGGCGGCCCCGCCCCAGCCTGAGCCGAGGACGAGCGCGACGTCGTGGCTGGCGACGCCGGTGCGCTGTGCGATCACCTCTGCCGCCTCGCGGGCGACGACGAAGGGATCGGCAAGCGGGTCGTCCAGCGGGAGCGTTGCGGTCATGGAGCGAGGGTAGCGGGGGGTTGTGGTGGGGCGTGACCAGGGGCGCGCGGGAGCGGGCGCGGCTGCCGAAGCCTGTGTCCGCGGCGCGGGTGAGCCGTCCACAGCCCGCCCTTTGGAGACGGCTGTGCACAACGTTCGCGCAGGTCAGAGGGTGTTCGTGGGTTGCGCTGCGGGGACTCATCGAGTAGTCTTCGAACACGCGTTCGACGATGGTCAGGGTTGGGTGCAGGGGGTGCGCGACGATGGAACACGGCTCGCCGCGCACGCCTGCTGCCGTGGTGCCGGCGGCATTCGCCGCGGTGGAGGCCGCCGCGGGTGATGCGTTGGCGCTGGCCGACGAAGCCGCCTCGTGGGACGGGCCGACGCGGGTGGCTGTCCTGGCGTGGCTGGATCGTCACGAGCGGGTGCTGACCGCGATCCGATGCAAGGTGATCACGGCGGAGTCGCGGGCTGGGACGTGGTCGGTGGCGGGGGATCGGGATGTGGCCGGGTTCGTGGGCCGGGTCTCGCGTCAGGGTCGTGGTGCGGGGTTGACGGCGGTGGGGCAGGCCGCGACGTTGGCGGCGATGCCCCTGGTGGCCGAGGCGCTGGTCGATGGTCCGGTGACGGCGAAGCATCTGGCGCAGATCACCCGGGCGGCGGAGACCTCGCCGGTGCTGGCGCAGCACGTGGGCAGCGTGGAGGGCCAGGCTCAGCTGGTGGAGCTGGCGGGCCGGCTGGATGCTCAGCACTTCGGCACCGCGCTCAAGCAGCTGTCGGCGTCACTGGACCCGGCCGCGCGGCAGCGCGAGCACGAGGCGCAGCGCGCGGGTCGGTACCTGCACATCACGCACCACGCCGGCGGCACCGACATCAAGGCGCGGATGGACGCGGTGGCGGGTCGGGAGCTGGCCAAGGCGATCGACGCGTTGTGCCCGCGACCGGCCGCCGATGACGCCCGCTCGCGCGAGCAGCGGATGCTCGACGCGTTCAGTGCGATGGCCCGTCACGTCCTGACCGACAAGGCCACCGTCCCCGACGCCATCGCTCCCGTGCAGGCCGTGCTCACCTTGAGCGAAGCCACCTGGATCGCGTTGCGCGCCACCCGCCAGACCGCAGCCGTCGGCGCCGCGGGGCCTGGGGCGGACGGCGCGGCTGCACTGCTGTCGCCACCTGGATCTGCTGCCGACGTGGCTGCCCGGCTGCAGGCGGTGCCGCCCGTGTGCGACGAGGACGGGCACGCCTGGCCGGCCTCGGAGGTAGGTCGAGCGCTGTGCGACTGCCAGCTGACCCGGGCCGTGCTCGACGCCACCGGCCAGGTCCTCGACCTGGGCATGAAGGAACGGTTCTTCGCCCGTAAGCACTGGCTCGCCCTGCTGGCCAGCGGCCAGGCCACCTGCTCGGTGGGAGCCTGCACGATCCCGCTGCGCTACACCGAGCTGCACCACATGCACTGGTGGGAGCACGCGGGCCCCACCGACTACGCGAACCTGGCCCCCGAGTGCTCCTTCCACCACCACGAGATCCACCGGCTCAACCTCACCGTCACCAAGAACCGTGACGGCAGCTACGAACACCGACACCCCGATGGACGGCTCTACGGCGAAGCCCTGCCCGCAGCCGGACCACCCGGCCGACCACCAGCCAGTCCACTCGACACCGGCGTGGCCGGTGACGCCCGCGTCAACGACGCCGACGACGCCGACAACGACCCCGGCGACGGCACCCCCCGGTACGCCGCCTGACTGGCGTGGGCAGGCGAACGGGGTTGTCAGGTCGTCGTGAAGCGGGCGACGAGCGCGGGCCAGGCGTCTGCGAAGGACGGGTGGAGCGGGAGGCGGGCGACGTCGGGCACGGGCACCCACGTCACCTCGAGGCTCTCGGCATCCGTCGCGGCCGGCTCCACAAGGGTGAGTTCGTCGGCGATCACCGTGGTGTACGACCAGTCGGGGTGCGAGAGCACGGACGAGCCCCGCACGCCGACGGCGCGCGGGTCGACGCCCGCCTCCTCGTGAGCCTCGCGGAGCGCCGCGTCGACCGCGGACTCGCCCGGCTGGCGCGCGCCTCCCGGCAGCCCCCACGTGCCGCCCTGGTCGCTCCACAGCGCCCGGTGCTGGAGCAACACGGCGGCTGGCGCACCGGAGCGGTCGCGACGGACCAGCAGCAGCCCGGCCGCACCGAACAGCCCCCAGTGCCGGCGCCCGCACGCGCACTGCACCCAGGCGTCCCCGGGGCCGTGGTGCAGCCGCTCACGGGGCGGAACGTCGGTCACGGCCCCGACGCTACGGCCTCGTGCCGGCGTTCGCGGTGACCGCTCGACGATCACGCGGATGGCGGTGCCAGCCGCGACAGTGACACCGTCGTCCGCGGCGCTAGACGATCTCGCAGATCGCCGTGCCGGCCGCGACGGTCACACCGACGTCGGCCGTCAGGGCGGTGACCGTCCCTGAGCGGTGCGCCACCAGCGGCTGCTCCATCTTCATCGCCTCGAGGACCACCACCAGGTCGCCCTCCTCGACGACTGCTCCCTCGGCGACCGCGACCTTGACGATGGTGCCCTGCATCGGTGAGGCCAGCGTGGTGCCGTTCCCCGACGAGCGCGCCACCGGCCGTCGCACCGCGCGCCGCCCCGGCGCCGGGCGGCCGCGGGTGCCGCCCGAGCGTGCCAGGGCGAGGCCCGCGGGGATCACGACCTCGAGTCGCTTGCCGCCCACCTCGACCACCACCCGCTCGAGCCCGGCGGCCTCGTCGGGGTCGTCGCCGGGCTCCGCGCCGGACGACTCCAGGGCCGCGAGCCGGTCCACGAACTCGGTCTCGATCCAGCGCGTGTGCACCGAGAAGGGCGCGTCCGACGAGGGCGCGAAGGCCTCGTCGTCCAGCACGGCACGGTGGAACGGCACCACGGTCGGGATGCCGCCGACCTCCAGCTCGGCCAGCGCTCGCCGTGCCCGCTCGATCGCCTGTCGCCGCGTGGCGCCCGTGACGATCACCTTGGCGAGCATCGAGTCGAACGCACCCGAGACGGTGTCGCCCTCGACGACGCCGCTGTCCACGCGCACTCCGGGGCCGGACGGGAAGCGCAGCCGCGTCACCTTCCCCGGCGCGGGCAGGAACCCGGCCGCCGGGTCCTCGCCGTTGATGCGGAACTCGATCGAGTGGCCACGCGTGGCCACGGAGTCGTAGCCGAGCGGCTCGCCGGCCGCGATGCGCAGCTGCTCCCGCACCAGGTCGATGCCGCTGACCTCCTCGGTGACCGGGTGCTCCACCTGAAGCCGCGTGTTCACCTCCAGGAACGAGATGGTGCCGTCGGACGCGACGAGGAACTCGCAGGTCCCGGCCCCGACGTAGCCCGCCTCGTGCAGGATTGCGATCGACGCATCCGTCAGCTGCGCCACCTGGGCGGCCGAGAGGAACGGTGCGGGCGCCTCCTCCACGAGCTTCTGGTGTCGCCGCTGGAGCGAGCAGTCGCGCGTGGACACCACGACGACCGTGCCGTGCGCGTCGGCGAGGCACTGCGTCTCCACGTGCCGCGGCCGGTCCAGGTAGCGCTCGACGAAGCACTCGCCCCGCCCGAACGCCGCCGTCGCCTCGCGGACCGCCGACTCGTAGGCCTCGTCGATCTCGTCGAGCGAGCGGGCGACCTTCAGGCCGCGACCGCCTCCGCCGAAGGCCGCCTTGATCGCGACCGGCAGGCCGTGCGCGGCGGCGAACTCGTGCACCTGGGCGAGCTCCACGGGCTCGTCGGTCCCGGCCACCAGCGGCGCGCCGGCGCGCCTCGCGATGGCGCGCGCGCTCACCTTGTCGCCCAGCGCGGCGATCGCCGCAGGCGGCGGTCCGATCCACGCCAGCCCCGCGTCGAGGACGGCCTGCGCGAAGGCGGCGTTCTCGGCGAGGAAGCCGTAGCCCGGGTGCACGGCGTCCGCACCGGCGCGGCGTGCGACATCCAACAACTTCTCGATCGACAGGTAGGTGTCGGCGGCACGCGCGCCGTCGAGCGCGTACGCCTCGTCGGCCAGCCGCACGTGGAGGGCCTCGCGGTCCTGGTCCGCGTAGACCGCGACCGCTGCGATGCCGGCGTCCCTGCAGGCCCGGGCCACGCGGACGGCGATCTCGCCACGGTTGGCGATGAGGACCTTGGTGATGGCGGGCACGGTCCACCGTAACGTGCCGCTGTGCTGGGGCTCTTGGCGCCTCACCCCACTGGCGGGGGCGGGCGTTTGTGGGGTTCCGACGACCTAGCGGGCCCACAGCTCGGGGATGGTGACTCCGAGCGAGGCGAGCAGGTGGCGCAGCACGGGCAGCGAGAGGCCGACGACGTTGTGGTGGTCGCCCTCGATGCGTTCGACGAACGGCCCGCCCAGGCCGTCGACGGTGAACGCTCCCGCGACGCGCAGCGGCTCCTGCGTCGCGACGTAGGCGTCGATCTCGTCGTCGGTGAGGTCCGCGAACCAGACGGTGGTCGACGCGGTGGCGCCGACCGCCGCACTCGAGCTGGCGCCCGTGCGCGCGTCGACGAGCCAGTGACCGGTGTGCAGCACGCCGGCGCGGCCGCGCATGGCGCGCCAGCGCGCCGTCGCCTCGCCGGCCCCGGACGGCTTGCCCAGCACCTCGCCGTCGAACTCGAGCATCGAGTCGCAGCCGAGCACCACGAGGTCCGGTGCATCTGCGACGGGCTGCGTCCCGGTGACGTCCTGCGCCTTGGCCCGCGCCAGCGTCAGCACCGCCTCCGCCGGGGCGAGCGGGCCTGCGGCGGCGAGCACCGCGTCCTCGTCGACCTGCGAGACCGCGACCAGCGGCTCGATCCCCGCAGCCAGGAGCGTTGCTCGTCGGGCGGCGGAGGCGGAGGCGAGCAGCAGCCGGGTCACCCCCGCACCCTATGCAGCAACCACCCGGGGAGGGCGCCACGCAGACGCGGGCGGGTCCTGGCGTGGGTCACAGGGGTGTGGTGGACAATGAACCGCCAACTGCCAGGAGGGGCGATGACCGAGGTGATGGACGAGGCGTTCGACGAGGACGCCGAGCTCTACGTCGACGACCCTGACCTGCGCAGACCGGCGTCGCGGCAGTGGCACCGCCGCACCGCCGTCGAGATGGTGATCTCCGGCGTCCTCGGCCTGATCGCCTCGTTCGTGCTGTCCATCGAGGCGTGGCAGCTCGCCGCCGACCCGGAAGCCACCTTCGGGTGCGACATCAACGCCGTCATCTCGTGCGGCAAGGTCGCGAGCGAGTGGCAGGCCCAGCTGCTCGGCTTCCCGAACGCGTTCCTCGGCATCCTCTTCGAGACCGTGGTGCTGACGATCTCGATCGCGACGCTGGGCGGCGTGCGGTTCCCGCGCTGGTACATGCGCGGCGTGCAGGCGCTGTACACGATCGGCCTGCTGTTCGCGCTCTGGCTGTTCAGCCAGTCGTACTTCGTCATCAACGTGCTGTGCCCGTGGTGCCTGCTCATCACGGTGACGACCACGCTGGTCTGGGCGGGCCTGACGCGGATGAACGTGCGCGACGGGGTGATCCCCGCACCAGCGTGGGCGCGTCGCTTCGTCGCCGCAGGCACCGACTGGTTCGTCACCGTCGGCTTCCTGGTGCTGCTCGCCCTGATGATCATCCTCAAGTACGGCAGCGCCCTGCTCGCCTGAGCGCGGGCGCCGCCGTACCGGGGTGCGTCAGACGGCCTTGGCGAGCACGTCCAGCGGAATCGCGCCGAGCTTGAGCGCCCGGGTGTGGAAGGCGGGTGCGTCGAACACCTCGCCGCGGGCGGCCGCCTCGGCGGCCTTGGCGTCGCGGATCTGCCGCCACAGCCGCTGGCCGACGAGGTACGAGGGAGCCTGGCCGGCCCAGCCCAGGTAGCGCAGCCACTCGAACCGGTTGAACGCCTCGGCCATGTGGATGTTGGCGTTCAGCAGCTCCCAGCCCTTGTCCGCGTCCCACGTGCCGCCGCCGAACTCCTCCGGCGCCGGAAGCCCCAGGTGCACGCCGATGTCGAAGACCACGCGGGCCGCGCGCATCCGCTGCCCGTCGAGCATGCCGAGCCGGTCGCCGTCGTCGTCCAGGAAGCCCAGGTCGGCCATCAGGCGCTCGGCGTAGAGGGCCCAGCCCTCGGCGTGACCCGAGGTGCCGGCCAGGAGCCGCCGGTAGGAGTTGAGCTCCTCGCGGTTGATCACCGCGGTGGCGATCTGCAGGTGGTGGCCGGGAACGCCCTCGTGGTACACGGTGGTGAGCTCGCGCCAGGTGCCAAACTCCTCGACGCCGGCAGGCACCGACCACCACATGCGGCCCGGACGGGTGAGGTCGTCGGACGGTCCGGTGTAGTAGATGCCGCCCGTCTGGGTGGGCGCGATGCGGCACTCGAGCCGCTGGATGGGCTCGGGGATCTCGAAGTGCGTCCCGTTGAGGGCGGCGATCGCCGCATCGCTGGTCTGCTGCATCCAGCGCTGGAGCGCGTCCGTGCCGTGGAGCTTGCGGGCCGGGTCGGAGTCCAGGAGGCGGATCGCGTCCTCGACGCTCGCGCCCGGGCCGGCGATGCGCCGCGCGATCGCGGTCTGCTCGGCCGTGATCTCCGCCAGCTGCTCGAGGCCCCACGCATACGTCTCGTCGAGGTCCACGGCCGCGCCGATGAACGCCCGCGACCACATGGCGTAGCGCTCGCGGCCGAAGGCGTCTGCCTGCGCTCCGCGGGGCGCCAGCTCGCGCAGCGCCTCGGCCAGCTCGCCGTAGGCGGCGATGGCGCCGGCGGCGGCCTCCTCGAGCTCGGCACGCCGCGCCTCGGGGCCACCGGCGGCGAGAGCGGCGAAGAACGACGAGCTCGGGTCCGCCAGCTCGGCGGCCTGCCGCACACCCTCCTCGAACTGGCGCACGGCGACGATGTGCCCGTCGTCCGCGGCGGCGTTGAGCGCCTCGACGTATCCGCGGGCGGCGGCGGGAAGCGCGCGCATGCGCTCGGCGACGATCGCCCAGTCCTCGTCGGTGTCCGTCGCCATCAGGTCGAACGCGTCTCGCATCGCCTGCAGCGGCGAGTCGATGTTGTTGAGCTGGGACAGGAGCTCGCCGGCCTCGTCGAGCTCGACCTCGGAGCCGATCTCGTAGCGCAGCGTCTCGATCGTCACCTCGTCGGTGGCGTCCTGCGGGGCGATGCGGTCGAGAGCGCGCAGGGTCTCGCGGGCCAGCTCCGCCCGGGCGGCGTTGCCCGCGGGGGAGAAGTCGGTCATCTCGTGGTCGTGGCCCCTGACGCCGATGGCGGTCGCCGCCAGCGGGTCGAGAGCGGCGAACCGGGCGACGAAGGCGTCGGCGAGCTCGTCGACGGGGGTGGGGGTGCGGGTCATGGACCCCGACCCTACCCGCGGCCCCCGTCTCGGACGTCCGAGATATTCGGGGCTCTACCCCTGTTGACCTCGGACGCTGAGGGTCGTGGACGGCGTCAGGGGTGCAGGCTCCAGCGCCAGGAGTCCGGGCCCGGTTCGGCAGGGGGTCGGGTGGGCAGGGCGCGGCGGTGCTCGGCCCAGGCCGAGGCGGCGGACGTGGGCTCGTGGTGCGTACCGGAGGCGACGAGGCCCGCCACCAGCGCGGCGAGCTCGGCCTCGTCCGGGGCGCCGCGCACCACGTGGACGTCCGGGGTCTCGGCGTGCGGCGTCGGCACCGTCATGCGTCGTCCTCCTCGTCGCCGAACTGCACCGGGGCGCCTCGCGCGGCGCCCCACTCGACCACCTCGAACCCGGCGTCCTGGAGCTTGTGGGCCAGCTCGGCGCCGCCGTCGTCCACCAGGTCGAGCACGGAGTCCAGCGTCAGGTCGCTGGCCGCCTGCGGCGGTCCGACGACGAACCCCAGGTGGAACGTGTCGACCTCGGTGCCCTCGGACGCCGGCTCGGGCTCGTCGTCGTCCCAGCTCATGCCGACGAGGTCCGCGTGCAGGCCGAGCGTCTCGTGGACCAGGTCGTACAACCGGGCGTTGAGCATGCCCACCGTCGACTCCAGCGCGAGCACCCGCGGGTCCTCGTCGGCCTCGTGGGCGCCGAACTCGGCGCGCACGCCGACCGCGGTGTCGACGTAGGCGTGCAGGGTCGCCGTCAGCTCGTCCACCACCTGGTGCAGCGCCGTCGGGTCGATCCCGTGGAGCGGCTCGGTGCCGTGGGACTGGTCGTCGTGCTCGGGGTGCTCGCTCACAGCGGGATGTTCCCATGCTTCTTGGCCGGAAGGGCGGCGCGCTTGGTCCGCAGCAGCCGCAGCGCGCGCGTGATCTCGGCGCGGGTGGTGCTCGGCGCGATCACCGCGTCGACGTAGCCGCGGTCGGCGGCGTCCCACGGGTTGACGATCTGCTCCTCGTACTCGCGGGTGAGCCGGGCGCGCTCGGCCTCGACGTCGCCGCCCTCCTTCTCGGTGGCCGCCAACGTGGCGCGGTGCAGGATGTTGACCGCGCCTCCGGCCCCCATCACGGCGATCTGTGCCGTGGGCCACGCGAGGTTGACGTCAGCGCCCAGCTGCTTGGAGCCCATGACGATGTAGGCGCCGCCGTACGCCTTGCGCGTGATGAGCGTGACCAGCGGGACGGTGGCCTCGGCGTATGCGTAGATCAGCTTGGCGCCACGGCGGATGATGCCGTTCCACTCCTGGTCGGTGCCCGGCAGGAACCCCGGCACGTCGACGAACGTCAGCACGGGGATGTTGAACGCGTCGCAGGTGCGCACGAACCGGGCGGCCTTCTCCGCGGCGTTGATGTCGAGGGTGCCGGCCATCGCCTGCGGCTGGTTGGCGATCACGCCGACCGGGTGCCCCTCGACGTGCCCGAACCCGACCACGACGTTCGGTGCGAACAGCGCCTGGACCTCGAGCAGCACGCCGTCGTCGAGCACCGTCTCCACGACGGTGCGCATCTCGTACGGCTGGGCGTCGGAGTCCGGGATCAGCGAGTCGAGGGCGAGGTCCTCGGCCGTGGGCTCGAGGTCCGCCTCGTGCGGATAGGTCGGGGCGTCGCTGAGGTTGTTGCTCGGCAGGTAGCCGAGCAGGGCGCGCGCGTAGTCGATCGCGTCCTCCTCGTCGGAGGCCAGGTAGTGGGCCACACCGGAGCGCGCGTTGTGGGTGGTGGCCCCGCCGAGCTCCTCGAAGCCGACGTCCTCGCCGGTCACGGCGCGGATCACGTCCGGGCCGGTGATGAACATGTTCGACGTCTTGTCCGCCATGACGATGAAGTCCGTCAGGGCGGGGGAGTAGACCGCGCCGCCGGCGCTCGGGCCGAGCACGATCGAGATCTGCGGGATCACGCCGGAGGCGGCGACATTGCGGCGGAAGATCTCCGCGAACTGGGTGAGCCCGGCGACGCCCTCCTGGATGCGCGCACCGCCGCCGTCGAGGACGCCGACGAGCGGCACGCCGGTGCGCAGCGCCAGGTCCATCACCTTGGCGATCTTCTGGCCGTGCACCTCGCCGAGGCTGCCGCCGAACACCGTGAAGTCCTGCGCGTAGACCGCCACCGGGCGGCCGTCGACGGTGCCGTGGCCCGTGACGACACCGTCGCCAGGGATCCGCTTCTTGTCCAGGCCGAAGTTCGTGGACCGGTGCCGCACCATCGCGTCGAGCTCGGTGAAGCTGCCCGGGTCGCACAAGGCCTCGATGCGCTCGCGGGCGGTCCGCTTGCCGCGATCGTGCTGCTTGGCGGCCGCAGCCTGCTCGTTCGCCTGGATCGCGGCCTGCCGGGCGGCGAGGTCCGCGAGCTTGGCGGCGGTGCCGGTCTCGGGCTGCGTCTGGGTCACCTTGGCAGGGTAGTTGTGCGATCCCTCCAGGCGTGTGACGGGTCTTCACGGTGTTGTGCGCCTCGCCTCGTCGGAACCCGACAAGCGATGATGGGGCGGTGATGCACGATGCCGACCGGCTGCGCGGCCTCCTCGTCGCGCCCCAGGGCCCGTTGGCCCGCCTCTCCGTGGTCGACGAGGTCGGCTCGACGAACACCGCGCTGGCCGAGGAGCTGCGCGCCGACCCGTCGTCGTGGCCCGACCCGGGCCTACTCGTCGCCGAGCGGCAGACGGCGGGGCGCGGCCGGGCGGGGCGAACGTGGGAGGCGCCGCCCGGCACCTCCGTGACCGGGACGTTCGTGGTGCGGCCGGGCCTGCCGGCCGGCGCGATGGGCTGGATCCCGCTGCTGGCCGGACTGGGCGTGGTCACGGCGCTGCGGGCCACGGCAGGGGTGCCCGCGGCGCTCAAGTGGCCGAACGACGTCGTGGTGGACCTCGGCGGGCCGGCGGTGGAGCAGTGGGGCACCTGGCGCAAGCTCGGCGGCATCCTCACCGAGGTGGTGGGTCCGGCCGTGCTGGTCGGCATCGGGGTGAACGTGCGCCAGCGGCGCGAGGAGCTGCCGGTGCCGTGGGCGACGTCGTTGTCGCTGGCAGGAGCCCGGCACCCCGACCGCGAGTCGGTGCTGGTGGCGGTGGTGACCGCGCTGGCGGACGTCGCCTCTCGCTTCGTCGCGGCCGGTGGCGACGCGGTGGCCGCGGGGTTGGCCGACGAGGTCGCGTCGGTGTGCATGACGCTCGGCCGCGCGGTGCACGTGGAGCTGCCCGGAGGTAGCACGCTCGACGGCCGCGCCGAGCGGCTGGACCCGTCCGGTGCCCTCGTGGTGCGCACGGACGACGGCGAGAAGACCGTCCTGGCCGGAGACGTGCTGCTGGTGCGCGGCTGACCTAGGCTCGTCGCGTGCCACGCGAACCCTCGACGGTCGCGGCGCTCGAAGCCGCACTGCTCGGCGGGACCGGGCGGCTGACGGCCGACGAGGTGGCCGCGCGGATCGGCGCGGACTCCGAGCGGGTCCTCGCGTATCGCCGCATGTTCGGCCTGGCTGCCACCGAGCCGGGCGCCGCGGCGTTCGCGCAGTCGGACGTGGCGGCGGGAGCGGCGGTGCGGCGGCTCTCGGAAGAGCACGGGCTCTCGCCGTCGGCGCTCGGCGAGCTGGTGCGGTCGCTGGGACACACGATGGACCGCCTGGTGCTCTGGCAGGTCGAGGCGATCGCGGAGCACTACGGCGAGGAGTTCGCGATCGACCACGCGAGCGCGCGGCTCCTGGTGCTCGACCGCCTGGCCAATCTCATGCCGGAGCTGGACATCCTGTTGACGTACGCCTACCACCGGCAGCTCGGGGCGCTGGCGGTGCGATGGGAGACGGAGCTGTCCGCCCACCAGGCGAGCGGAGCCGAGGGCGAGCTGCCCCTGCAGCGGGCGGTGGGGTTCGCGGACATGGTGTCGTTCACCCGCCGCACCGCCGGCCTGGGGCCCACGGACCTGTCGGCGTTCATCGAGCGGTTCGAGGCCGCGGCGCGGGACGTGGTGTCCGCGGCCGGCGGGCGGGTGGTCAAGACGATCGGCGACGCGGTGCTGTTCATCGCCGACGACGTGGCGACCGGCGCCCTGGTCGCCCTCGGGCTGGCGGACCGGTTCGGCGGGCCGGTGCCGGCCGACCTCCAGGGCGACGCGCGCGGCGTCACGCCGGTTCGGGTCTCGCTGGTGTGGGGGAGGGTGCTGTCACGGTTCGGGGACGTGTTCGGCCCTCCGGTGACGCTCGCCGCCCGGCTGACGGACCTCGCGGAGCCGAGCACGGTGTGGACCGACGAGCCGACGGCCGCCGCCCTCGCGGCCGATCCGCGCTTCGCGACGGATGCCCTGGAGCCGCGTGAGGTGGCCGGCCTCGGACCGGTCTCCCCGTTCCGCCTCCGCCGCCGGTGACGGGCCGCGGGCTCAGAAGAGTTGATCGGGGGCGTCGGCGCCGGGCTTCGGGTCGGTGGGGGTGAGCAGCTCCGGGCCGTTGTTGCGCACGTTGCTGACCGCGTCACCGACCGGGGTGGCCGTCAGGCTGGGCGGGTCCGCGGCCAGGAACTTCGCGGCCTCGTCGGGGCCCACCGCAGGGTCGAGCCAGGCCTCCCACAGGTCCGGCGTGAGGATCAGCGGCTGGCGGTCGTGGATGTGCTCGAGCTCCGGCAGGGCGGGCCGCGTGATCACCACCGCGCTGACGAGCCAGCGCTCGGGGTCGTCGTCCGCCTTGCTCGGGTCGCGCCAGAACTCGTAGAGCCCGGCGAGGGCCAGCGAGTGCCCGCCGCTCGGGTGGATGTAGTAGGGCTGCTTCGGCACGCGGGCCTTGGGACGGTCGGCGGGCGGCTCGGCGAGCTTCTGCCACTCGAAGTAGCCGTCCGCAGGCAGCAGCGCGCGCCGGACGGCGAACGGCCGGGCGAAGGCGTTCGAGTCGCTGAGCGACTCGGCGCGGGCGTTGACGAAGCGGTTGCCGATCGACGGGTCCTTGGCCCAGGCCGGCACCAGGCCCCACCGTGCGACGCGCAGCTGGCGCACCACCTCGCCCTGGTCGTCGGGGCGGTCGACGACGATCCGCACGCCGTCGGTCGGCGCGACGTTCCAGGACGGGGGCAGCAGCCGCGCGTCGTCGGCGACGGCCGCGATCGCGAACTCGTCGGCCAGCTGCTGGTCCTCGCGGAAGGAGGCGTAACGCCCGCACATGCCCCCAGCCTGCCACCCGCGTCCGACGAGCCCACGGGTCCCACCGCTGATCGCCAGGCCGGCGCCCCCCGCTCCGCCGAGCGCAGAGTTCCCGAGCGAGCGCGTACGTTCTGGCCGCCGCAACGTACGCGTTCGGCGATGAGTTCTGCGTTCGACGAAGGACGCTGCGCTCGGTGGGGGACGCTGCGCTCGGCGGGGGGACGCTGCGTTCGGTGGGGGGCGCTGCGCTTGGTGGGGAGGGGTGGGCGCTGACGCAGGTCGGCCCGGGAGTCGCGGGTGAGGCGCGAGTCCCGGGCCGAGCCGTGGTCAGAGCGTCAGGCGCCGGCGCGGACCTCGTCGAAGGACGTGCCGTAGTACGCGGCGGTGAGGATCGTCTTCATGTCGTCGATCATCGGCATCCGCGGGTTGGCCGGGGCGCACTGGTCCTCGTAGGCGCCCATCGCCACCTCGTCGAGGCGGGAGATGAACTCCTGCTCGTCGACCCCCTGCGCCTGGAAGGACGACGGGATGCCGACCTTCGCCCGCAGCGCCTCGACGGCCAGCGCGTAGGACTCGACGCCCTCCTCCGGCGTGGATGCCGGCAGGCCGAGCATCGCGGCGATCTGCTGGAACCGCTCGGGAGCGACGTAGTGCTCGTACTTGGGCCACGAGGTGAGCTTCGTGGGCACCTTGCCGTTGTAGCGGATCACGTGGGGCAGCAGCGTCGCGTTGGTCCGGCCGTGCACCAGGTGGTAGGTGGAGCCGACGACGTGCGCCATCGCGTGCACGATGCCGAGGAACGCGTTGCCGAACGCCATGCCGGCGATGGTGCCCGCGTTGTGCATCTTCTCCCGCGCGTCCTTGGTCGCCGGGTCGGCCGGGTCGCCGTTCACCGACTGCGCCAGGTTGTCGAAGATCAGGCGGATCGCCTGCAGCGCCATGCCGTCCGTGAAGTCGTTCGCGTAGACCGCGACGAACGCCTCGGTGGCGTGCGTCAGGGCGTCGAACCCGGAGTCGGCGGCGAGCGAGCGCGGCATCTTCGCGGTCAGCACCGGGTCGACGATCGCGACCGACGGGGTCAGCGCGTAGTCGGCCAGCGGGTACTTCTTGCCGGCCTCGGGGTCGCTGATCACCGCGAACGGCGTCACCTCGGCACCCGTGCCGCTCGTCGTCGGGATGCAGACCAGCTTGGCCAGCTCGCCGAGCACCGGGAACTTGAACGCGCGCTTGCGTACGTCGAAGAACTTCTGCTTCAGGTCGCTGAACACGATCTCGGGGTGCTCGTACAGGAGCCACATCACCTTGGCGGCGTCCATGGGCGAACCGCCGCCGAGCGCGATGATCGTGTCCGGCTTGAAGTGGCGCATCTGCGCTGCGCCGGCCTGCACGGTCTTGACCGAGGGCTCCGGCTCCACCTGGTCGATGATCTGCACGGCCACGGTGTTGGCACGGCGGTGCAGCACGTCGAGCACCTTGTCGACGAACCCGAGGGTGGTCATCGTCGCGTCGGTGACGATCGTCACGCGCTCGATGCCGGCCATGTCGGCGAGGTACCGGACAGCGTTCGGCTCGAAGTACGTCTTGGCCGGCACCTTGAACCACTGCAAGTTGTTGTTCCTCCGGCCCACGCGCTTGACGTTGATGAGGTTGACCGCCGAGACGTTGTTGGACACCGAGTTGTGGCCGTAGGAGCCACAGCCCAGGGTCAGCGACGGGATGAACGCGTTGTAGATGTCGCCGATGCCGCCGAGGGACGAGGGTGCGTTGGCGATGATCCGGACGGCCTTGACCCGCTTGCCGAACTCGACGGTCAGCGCCTCGTCCTGCGTGTGGATCGCGGCGGAGTGGCCCAGACCGTCGAACTCGACCATCTGCTCGGCCAGGGCGATGCCCTCGTCCGTGCTGCGGGCGCGCAGCACGGCGAGCACCGGGCACAGCTTCTCGCGGGTCAGCGGCTCGGACGGCCCCACCTGCGCGACCTCGGCCAGGATGATCGAGGTGTCCGCCGGAACGCTGAACCCGGCCTGCTCGGCGATCCACACCGGCGACTTGCCGACCACGGTGGGGTTGAGCTTGGCTCCGGCGCAGTTCTCGCCGCCCGCCTCGACACCGAAGATGAAGGCCTCCAGCAGCGCCTTCTCCGCCGGGGTGGTGCGGTAGGCGTGCAGGTGGGCGAACTCCGCCATGGCCGCGTCGTAGATCTCGTCGTCCAGGATCGCGGCCTGCTCGCTGGCGCAGATCACGCCGTTGTCGAAGGCCTTGGACAGCACGATGTCGTTGATGGCCCGCTGGAGCTTGGCCGTCTTCTCGACGTAGGCGGGCACGTTGCCCGCGCCGACGCCCAGGGCCGGCTTGCCGCAGGAGTACGCGGCCTTGACCATCGCGTTCCCGCCGGTGGCCAGGATGGTGGCGACGCCGGGGTGGTTCATCAGGGCGTTGGTGGCGGCCAGCGAGGGCAGCTCGATCCACTGGATGCAGTGCTCGGGAGCACCGGCGGCCACGGCGGCGTCGCGGACCACGCGCGCGGCCTCGGCCGACGAGCGCTGGGCGTTCGGGTGGAACGCGAAGATGATCGGGTTGCGCGTCTTCAGGGCGATCAGCGACTTGAAGATCGCGGTCGAGGTGGGGTTGGTCACCGGGGTGATGCCCGCGATGACGCCCACCGGCTCGGCGATCTCGGTGATGCCGTTGAGGTCGTCGACGCCGATGACGCCCACAGTCTTGAGGTTGGCCATCGAGTGGGTGACGTGCTCGCAGGCGAAGATGTTCTTGACGGCCTTGTCCTCGAACACGCCGCGGCCGGTCTCGTCGACCGCGAGCTTGGCGAGGGCGCCGTGCTTGTCCAGGGCCGCGACAGCGCCCTTCTTCACCAGCCGGTCCACGTCCTCCTGCGTGAAGGTCGCGTACTCGGCGAGAGCCTTGGTCGCGTTGGCGACCAGCTGGTCCACCGCCGCGAGCACCTGGTCGGCCTCGGCCTGTGCGGCGGAGGCGGCGGTGGGGGCGGGGGCGACGACGGCAGGTGCCGCCTGCTTGGTGGCGCGGCCCGTCGAGCGGGGCTTGTCGGCAGCCGTGGTGGTCACCGGATCTCCTTGTCGTAGCGGACGTGAAGGCCTGCATCCTTGGAGACCAGCGATGTATCCAGAGTATGTGAAGAACTTCACTAGGCATGGGCTGAACGTCCCATGACTCCTCGGGGACCTCGCGGCGTCCGAGAGCGGCCTGGGGTGCCGTTAGGTTGCTGCGATGGCACACCTGGTCTGGGACTGGAACGGCACGCTGCTCGACGACGCCGCGTTGGTGGTCGCGGCGACCAACACAACCCTCGGGCAGCTCGGCGCACCGGCGGTGAGCGTCGAGGACCACCGCCGGGACTTCGCCCGCCCGATCGCCGCGTACTACGAACGGCTTCTCGGGCGTGAGGTGGGGCACGACGACTTCGCAGCGCTCGACGAGGCGTTCCACGTCGCGTACCGGGCCGGGCTCGACGACGTCCCGCTGGCCGTCGACGCCCGGGACGCCCTCGCCGCCTGGGGCGGCACGCAGTCGCTGCTGTCGATGTTCTTCCACGACGACCTCGTCGCCCTGCTGCGACGACACGCGCTCGACGAGGCGTTCGGCCGGGTCGACGGACTGCGGGCGGTGGTCGGCGGCGGGCCCAAGGCGCCGCACCTGGTTGCCCACCTGGCGGCGCTCGGTATCGCGCCGGCCGAGGCCGTGATGGTCGCGGACACGCTCGACGACCTCGAGGCGGCGCGCACCGTCGGCACGGCGATCGTGCTCTACGACGGCGGGATGACCTCCCGCGACCGGCTGGTGGCCACGGGCGCGCCGGTGGCGTCGACCTTGTTGGACGCCGTCGCGCTGGCCGCCGAACTCGTGCCCGCGCGCGTGCGCTGAGGTCGTACGCTCGTCGTGCCCGTGCCTAGCGGGCGAAGGCCTCCGGGACCGTGGCACGGACCTTGGCGGGGGTGTCCTCCCAGCCGGTCACGGCGACGCAGGGCACTCCGGTGGCGATGACCGGGTAGTCGTTGCCACCCTCGTCGAGCCGGTCGCCGAAGAAGACGGCCTCGTCGGGCGCGAGCGACAGGCGGGCGAGGAGCTTGTTGACCCCGTAGGCCTTGTCGATGCCGGCGCGCGTGATGTCCACCGAGGTGGAGCCGCCGGAGCGGACTTCGAGATCCGGCAGGCGCTCGGCCGCGAAGGCGCGCAGCCCCTCCTTCTTGCGGCCGTCCGGGTCCCAGGCCTTCTTCGCGTCCACCGGAGCCTCCTGGCCCAGGGCCGAGAACGTCACCTGGCTGCCGCGCAGTTCGATGCGGTCGCCCCAGGTCTCCGGCTCCCACAGGCCCAGAGCGCGGGCGCCCTCCTCGAGCACGGCCGCGGCGCGGGCCTGCTCCTCGTCGGTCAGGGGCTCGTTGTAGACCTCCTCCCAGCCGGAGGCGCCGTGCACCAGGTAGCGAGTGCCGCAGGTGGGCAGCACGTGGAACCGCGCGAGGGCGCGCTCGTCGTGCACCGAGGTCAGCAGCTGGCTGTCGAACTGCTCGAACCGGCCGCCGGAGATGATGGCGACGTCGGCGACGCTGGTGAGGTCGACGAGGAGCTCGACGATGCTGGGGTCGACCTTCGACTTGGAGGGGGCCAGCGTGTCGTCGAGGTCGAAGATGGCGAGCGCGTAGGTCACGGTCGGCCATTCTTCCGCACCGCCGCTGCTGCCACGGCCGCCGAGGTGCGCGGGCGCCGCTGCGGGGTGAGGCTGAGAGGAGCGCTGCGGAATCCGAGCGTGGATCCCGGCAGCCGCTCGGACCGTGTGGCGGAGGAAACCCGCCGCACCGCCGGTCCGGCGTGGAGGCGGTGCTCACCGCATCCGCCGTGCATGGAGGGAGGTGCCCGCATGGGTGCCGACGACAGGATCAAGAACGCCGCCGAGATGGCCAAGGGCAAGGTCAAGGAGGCCGCCGGCGACATGACGGACGACGAGAAGCTGCAGGCCGAGGGCAAGGTGGACCAGGCCAAGGCCAAGGTCAAGGACGCCGTCGAGGACGTCAAGGACCGCTTCGACCGCTGAGCGGGGGCTGGGCGGGGCCGGGGCGCAGGTCCCGGCCCCGCCGCCCGCCACAATGACCCCGTGCTGCCGCGGTTGTTGCGCCGCCCCCTCGCCGCGCGCTCGCG
>JAEXPS010000088.1 GCA_023438885.1 Actinomycetes bacterium | reverse complement strand
GACCAACACCCCCGCGCTCGCCACGGCCCAGGAGGCCGCGGGCGACCCGACGAGCCCGACGGTGGCCTACGCGGTCACCTACCTGTACGGCGTCATCGGCATGCTTGCGGCGGTGTACCTCGCGCTGCGGCACCGCCACGAGGACACCGACGCACCGCCCGCCCTCGTCACCCGGACCATCCGCGTCGAGGTGGACGGCGACCGTCTGATCGGCGACATCATCGCCGAGCACGGCGACCGCATCACGTTCTCCCGGGTCCGTCACGGCGAGGAGAGCCCGATCATGACGGCGGCGGACTCCGACACGCTGCGCCGCGACGACCTCGTCACCATCGTCGGCCCGGCCGACGACGTCGAGGAGGTGACGGCCGAGCTGGGCCACACCTCGTCCCACCGGCTGGAGATCGACCGCGCCTACCTCGACATGCGTCGCGTCACGGTGTCCGACAACCGCGTGGCCGGCCGCACCGTCGGCGAGCTGGGACTGGCCCAGCGGTTCCAGGCGACCGCGTCGCGCGTGCGCCGCGGCGACGTCGACATCGTCGCCTCCGAGGACGTGATGCTCCAGCTCGGCGATCGCGTGCGGGTGATCGCTCCCCGTGCGCGGATGGCCGAGGTGTCCACCTTCTTCGGCGACTCGGCACGTGGCCTGTCGGACATCACGCCGATCGTGCTCGGTGTCGGCATGACGCTCGGGATCCTGCTCGGCGCCGTCGCGTTCCCCGTCCCCGGGACGGTGTTCTCGATCGGCTCGGCGGCCGGCACCCTGATCCTCGGCCTGGTCCTCGGGCGCATCGGCCGCGTCGGCCCGGTCGTCACGGCGATGCCCTTCACCGCCGCCCAGGCGATCTCCGAGCTCGGCCTGCTGGTGTTCCTGGCCCAGGCCGGCACCCGCGCCGGCTCGCAGATCGGCGTCGCGTTCTCGTCCGGCGAGTGGGTGCGGATCCTGCTGCTCGGCCTGGCCGTGACGACGGTGGTGGCCTTCGGCCTGTACCAGGTGATGCGCAGGGTGTTCCACATGGGCGGCACCCAGCTGTCCGGGGTGATGGGCGGCACGCAGACCCAGCCGGCCGTGCTGGCCTTCGCCAACGGGCGCACGGGCCACGACTCGCGCGTGGCCCTCGGCTACGCGCTGGTCTACCCGGCCGCGATGATCGTCAAGATCCTGCTGGGTCAGATCCTCGGCGGGCTCTGAGCCCTACTCGAAGCCCCACTCGCGGTCGGTCAGCATCCGGGCGATCGCCAGGCCGATCGCGAGCGCGGCGACGACGAGCGCCGCGGACACCCCGTACGAGAGCGCCTGGGTGATCTCGCCGTTCGAGAGGTGGTACACGGCGCGGTAGGCCGGCACGCCCGGCACCATGATCGTCACGGCCGGCACGTAGACGGTGATCCGCGGGACGTTGAGACGCGGCGCCACCCAGGCGGCGAGCAGCCCGACGAGGCACGCCGCGACGGCCGCCGCGGCCTGCGGCGGCCACGACGCCCGCTCGACGGCGAGGATCCGCAGCACGTTGGGCACGGTGGCGACCAGCGCCGCCGTCAGCGCCATGCGCCACGGGCTGTTGAACATCAGCGCGAAGCCCAGCACGCCGACCAGGGACGCCAGTGCGCGCAGCGCCGTCATCGCGCCGAACCCGAGCTGAAGCGGCTGGGGCGGGTCGGGAGACAGCCCGACGACGATGGAGACCGCCCACACGGCGAACGCCGCCGAGACGAAGATCATCAGCGCGTGCGTCAGCCGCGCCACGCCTGCGGAGAAGTCGAGCTTCGCCAGGTCGAGCGCGCCGGTCACCAGCGGGAACCCCGGCACCAGGAACAGGGCTGCCGAGACGTACCCGGCCTCGTGCGCACCGCCGGTGGCGCCGAGCAGGTGCAACACCGCGACGAATCCGAGGTAGGCGAGCGCGGCGACCGCGGCGGCGAGCATCGTCACCCCGAACTGGTTGTAGCCACGGTGGATCAGGGTGCGCCGAAGGGCCTGACCGAGCCCGGCGCCGACGAAGGCGCCGAGGATCTCCACCGGTCCGCCGTTGTTGAGGAACGCGAACGCGGCGCAGGCCACGGCTGCCCACAGCGCGTTGAGCCACACGGCGTAGAGCGGCGGCTTGGCCGCGATCGCGTCGAGCTGCCCGTCGACCTCGTCGACCGTCCAGCCCTTGCGCGCCTCCACCCGCTGGGCCAGCCACTCCAGCTCGGCGAGCCGGTCCGTGTTCACACCGATGTTGCGCACCTCGGCGACCTCGGTGCGGAAGGAGCGACCGCGGTGCGAGGTGGTGGTGATCTCGGTCAGGGTGACGTGGGCCTCGTGGCGCTCGATGCCCAGGGCGGCGGCCACGCGCGCCATGGACGCCTTGACGCGGTAGGAGCCGGTGCCGGACGAGAGGCTGAGCCGGCCGACGCGGAGCACCACCCCGGACCGGCGGATGAGGTCGAGCTCTTCGTCGTCCGGCTGGGTGGGCACGGCTCCATGATGGCGGTGCACGCCGCCGGACGACGAACTACTGCGCGCGGAAGAGGTTGCCGGGGTCGTAGGCCGCCCTCACCGCTGCCAGGCGCTCCCGGGTGGCGGGCGGGTAGGCGCGCTCGGCGGCGTCCGGCCGGGACCGAAGGAAGTTCACGTAGCCGGCGATCCCGTCGGTCAGCGACGACGTCAGCTCGTCGACGGCGGAGGCGGCGAGCTGCGCCGTCGCTCGGTCGGGGGCGAGTGACAAGACGGTGACCATCACCCGCCGGTCGCGGTGTGCGAACGCCGTGGCGTCGGCGGCCACCCGCGCGATCGCGCCGCCCATCGGGCGCAGGTTGACGATGGCCCGGCCGCCGGAGGTGACGGTGTCGACGGCGTGGGCCGCCCGCTGCGTCCCGAACTCGTCGGCGAACCCGGTGCCCGTGACGACGCCCATCCCGTGGAAGCCGAACTCGCCGAGGACGCCCGAGTAGGGCACCTGCGCCACCCGCTCGGCCAGCGGTGACGCCATCGCCCGGACGTGGGCGACCAGGCGCTGGGCTTCGCCCGGATCACCCGAGTGCACCAGGAGCAGCATGATCACCGGCCGGCCGTGTCGCTCGGCCGGGAGGATCGGGATCGGCGGAGCGGCCATCACGTTGACCATCGAGGCCAGCTCGTCGGGCGCGTCGGCCAGGTAGGCGACGAGCGCCGCCAGCAGCTCGGCGTCGGGCTCGAAGAACAGCATGCCCTGCGTGACGGTGGTCACCGGGTGCAGGCGGAAGCGCAACCCCGTGACGACACCAAGGCCGGCACCGCCACCGCGCAGGGCCCAGAAGAGATCGGGCTCGCGGTCGTCGTCCACCTCGAGTAACCGGCCATCGGCGGTGACCAGCTCCGCACCGAGCAGGTCGTCGACGGTCAGGCCGAACCGCCGGCTGAGCAGCCCCATCCCGCCGCCGAGCGTCAGGCCGGCGATCCCCACGCCGCCGGTGTCACCGAAGCCGGTCGCCAGGCCGTGCTCCCCCGCGAGGGAGGTGTACCGGCCGGCCGTCGTGCCTCCGCCCGCCCGCCCCGTGCTGGTGGCCGGGTCGATCTCCACCGCGTCGAGGTCCGCGAGGTCGAGCACCACGCCACCGTCGACGAGCGAGCGTCCGGCGTACGAGTGGCCGCCGGTGCGGACCGTGACGGCGAGGCCGGCCTCGCCGACGAGCGGCAGGATGCCAGCGACGTCGCGGGCGTCCCGCGGCCGCACGATGGCGGCCGGCTTCACCGGTCCGGGATCGAACGCCACGAGCGCGGCGGGGTCGAAGGCCGGCTCACCCGGTGTCACCACGCGTCCCGGGAGCAGGTCGGTGAGGGCGGCGACGAGCGCGCTGGTGTCGGTCACCGGTCCATCGTCGGGGAGGACACCGACACCGGCCACCGCACCGCTCGCCCTCGGCGCCAGCCGCTCAGTGGTCCGGCAGGTCGGTGGGGTCCTCGGTCCCCGGCTCGGGCATCTGGCTCTCGAACGTGGAGAACATCTGCACGCCCGTGCCCAGGCCGCACGAGAGCAGCTGCGCGAGCTGGACGTCGTTGGCGCCCGCCTCGAGGTCCGCGGACGTCTCGGCGTAGACGGCGAGCGCCCCCTCCTCCTCGCGCACGTAGGCCTTGGGCCAGATCCGCTCCCGGTTCCAGTCGTTGAGCGCGAGCGCGAGAGCCCCGCGCGCATCCAGCGGCAGCGTGCGGTGCCAGCGGCCACGTACCTGGAGGATCTCCTGGGCGTCGCCCAGCAGCAGGAACCAGAACCGGTTGCCGTCCCAGGTGCCGGTGAGGTCGCCGTCCTCGTCGACCACGAAGCGGTACCCGCGGTCGCGCAGGTAGTCGGCGATGCGCGGGCGCGTCACGGGAGCGGGTGGCTCGTCGGACCCGCTGGGGGACTTGGGGGTGTTGGGCAGCGATCCCAGCGCCCGCAGCAACCACCCGGGCCGGCTCACGGGGCTGTCCCCACGGGGTCCGGGTACCGCTCCTCGAGCGCGTCGAAGAACATCGAGCCGGTGGACAGCCCGCAGAACAGCGCCTGGTGCAGCTGGGCGTCGGTGGCGCCGTGCTCGAGGTCGATCGCCGTCTCGCTGACCACGTGGACCCGGCCGTTGTCGCGCACGCGGACGTAGGCCTTGGGCCAGATCCGGTCGGCGTTCCACTCGTTGCAGATGTCGAGGATCTCGCTCATCCGCTCGATGCTCACCTCACGCTGCCACTGTCCGCGCACCTGGAGGATCTCGCGCCGCTCCCCGAACAGGAAGAAGTAGAACAGCCGGCCGCGCCACATCCCGCCGAGGTCGCCGTCGTTGTCCACGAAGTAGGAGAAGCCGTTCTCGGTCATCCACGCCGCGACGCGCGCGGGGCTGACGGGCGCCGGCACCTCGACGGCGGGCTCGACGACGCCCAGCTCACGCGCGATCAGCTCGGCGACGGAGTCGTGATCGACCGCCGCGTCGGCGCCCGACACACGCCCGCCGCGGCGGGCGAACCACTGCCGAGCCCGGTCGGCGAAGGACGCCATGTCCTGACTGTACCTACCGCCTGCGACGCCCCGCCGAGCCGTCCGGCAGGTGTGCCCGGGCCGTAGCCTTGGTCCGTGCTTGTGGCTGCCGCGCTGGTGCCGGACACCGCGCTGCTGGTGCCCGGTGCCGGCGGGGTCGCGGACGCTGGTGCGGTGCTGCGGGCCGACGCGCTCGCGGCCGTCGTGGATGTCGCTTCGTCCGGCGCGCGCGTGACGGTGGTCGCTCCCGGGCCGGCGGACCGCACGCGTGCGGCCCCGGTGCGGGGGTCGCTGAGCGCCGCTGGGATCCCCGACCGGCTGCTCGCCTGGCCGGCGCCCGGGCCGGCGGGTGCGCAGGTCGCCGGCGTCCCGGCGTCGGTCGCGTTGCTCCTCCTGGCGCAGGCGGGTGCCCACGCCTCGTCGGTCGTCGAGGTCGCCTCCACGGACGACGACCCGAGGGGCCGCGCCCGCGTGCTGCGTGATCTCGGGGCGGGGCTCGTGCAGGATGCGCCGACGGCGCTGGTGGTCGTGGGCTCCGGCTCGGGCCGGCACGGGCCCGAGGCGCCGTTGGCCGACGACCCGCGCGCGCCGGCGTACGACGACGCGCTCGTGCGGGCTCTCGCCGACGCTGGACCGGACGCGCGGGCGCGCCTGGCCGCGCTCGACCCGGCGACCGCGGCCGAGCTTGCGGTCACGGGCTGGGCACCCTGGCAGGTGCTGCTCGGCGCAGCCGGTGACGCGCAGGTGACGGCGCGGCTCCTGGCCCGGCACGTGCTGGCCGGCGCCACCCACGCGGTGCTCACCTGGCGGGTGGGTCCATGAGCGCGGAGGGGTTCATCGGACCGGTGGTCGCCGTCGTCGGCCCCACCGCGACCGGCAAGTCCGACCTCGGCATCGCGCTGGCGCTCGCCCTGGGCGGGGAGGTGGTCAACACCGACGCGATGCAGCTGTACCGCGGCATGGACATCGGCACCGCCAAGGTCCCGGTCGTCGAGCGCCGGGGGGTGCCGCACCACCTGCTCGACGTGCTGGACCCGAGCCAGGACGCCTCCGTGGCCGACTACCAGTCCTGGGGCCGCGACACGCTCGCGAACCTGGCGTCGCGGGCGCGCACGGCGGTCGCGGTCGGCGGCTCGGGCCTGTACGTACGGGCGCTCCTGGATCACCTGGAGTTCCCCGGCACCGACCCGGAGGTCCGGGCCCGCCTCGAGGCCCGGGCGGACGCCGAGGGCCCTCGCGCGCTGCACGCCGAGCTCGTGGCGGCCGACCCGCGGGCCGCCGAGCGCATCGGGCCGCACAACGCACGGCGCCTCGTGCGAGCCCTGGAGGTGATCGCGCTGACCGGACGCCCGTACTCGTCGTCCCTGCCGGAGCACGTGTACGCGGTGCCGGCGGTGCAGATCGGTCTGGACTGCGACCGCGCCGTCCTGGACACCCGGGTCGCCGGGCGGGTCGAGCGGATGTGGGAGGCCGGCCTCGTCGGCGAGGTGGACGCGTTGCTGGCCGGCGGGGGCCTCGGTCGCACCGCCGCGCGGGCGGTGGGCTACGCCCAGGTGCTCGCGCTGCGCTCAGGCCGCCTCACCGAGCGCCAGGCGTACGACGAGACCGTGGTCGCCACCCGCAGGCTCGCCCGCCGCCAGATGGGTTGGTTCGGCCGTGACCCGAGGGTGCACTGGCTCGACGCGCAGGACCCCGATCTCGTCGGGCACGCGCTGGAGATCGTCGAGCGCGCCCGAAAGGGCGAGCTGAAGGAACCTGGAGAGGTGGCCCGTAGGCTGGGTTCATGACGTTGCAGGCCGTCAAGGGCCACGGAACCCGGAACGACTTCGTGCTGCTCGACGACCGTGACGGCGCCCTCGACCTGACCCCCGACTTGGTGCGCGCGCTCGCGGACCGCCACGGGGGGGTGGGGGGCGACGGCGTGATCCGGTTGGTGGCGAGCGACCGCCTCGGTGACGGCACGCTGGCCCCCGGCAGCCGTTGGTTCATGGACTACCGCAACGCGGACGGCTCGCTGGCGCAGATGTGCGGCAACGGTGTCCGCGTCTTCGCCGCCTGGCTGGAGCGACTGGGTCTCTGGGACCCGCACACGGGCGAGCTCGTCGTCGGCACCCGCGCCGGGACGCGGCGGGTGCGCAAGGAGCCAGGGGAGGGTGAGTCCTGGTACGCCGTCGACATGGGGGCGTGGGTGCTGCCCGGCGGCGCCGACGCCGTGGCCGCCGGTGGCGACGTCGAGGTCGCGGTCAGTGGGCTGCCCGTGGCGCGCCCGGCGCTGCGCGTCAGCGTCGGCAACCCGCACGTGGTGCTCGTCGTCGCGTCCGAGGATGAGCTCGAGGCCGCGGATCTCACCGCGGCCCCCGCCGTGACCCCCGAGGGCCAGGAGGGCCAGAACGTCGAGCTCGTGCTCCCCCTGCCAGAGGAGACCGGACCAGACGGCGAGCGCATCGGCGTGATCCGGATGCGGGTGCACGAGCGCGGCGTCGGCGAGACGGCGTCCTGCGGCACCGGTGCGTGCGCGGCGGCGCTGGCGATCCGCGCGTGGGGTGGCGACGGCGCGCCCGATGTGTGGTTCGTCGAGGTGCCCGGCGGCACCCTGCGGGTCACCGCGCTGCCGGGCGGTCACGTGGAGCTGGCCGGCCCCGCGGTCCTCGTGGCCGACGTCTCGGTGGACCTGGACGCGCTCGCGGGCTGATCAGATCGTCAGCGCATCAGCCGGGTCGATCCGGCGGAGCCCAGGGACCGCCTCGAAGTCGCGATCCGGGGACACGATCGCGTCGAACCCGTTGAGGAGAGCCGTCGCCGCGTGGACGGCGCCGCGGCCGGCGACCCGGGTCGATGCGGTGAGGTCCAGAGCTCTGCTCAGGACGTGCGTGTCGAACGCGAGGAGGACGCAGAGCCGTGCTGCGAAGCGCCCCTCCTCGACGGCGCCGGCTCGTTCGATGCGGCGCAGGCGGTGGAAGACGAGCTCCTGCACCAGATCGACGCTTCCGTGCAGCTCGGCCTCACCCCGTTGGGCAGCGCGGACGATGGCGCGGCATGCCTCCCGATGCGGGTGGTCGTCGCCGAGTGCGTCCGCACACATCTAGGGACCGACGCGGAGCACGCGGAAGCCCTTGGCGCTCGCCTCTCGCGTGGTGGGCATCCCCAGGTCGTCGGCCAACCAGCGGTGCAGGGGATCAGCGCCGAGGTTCCGCCCGACGACGAGCCACGCCTCGCCACCCGGCGCCAGGCGTGGCAACCAGCGGCGCAGCAGGTCGTGGAGGGCGTCCTTGCCGACCCGGATCGGCGGGTTCGACCAGATCGCAGCGAACGCGACATCTGCCGGCACGTCGTCGGGCAGCGTGGCGGTGACGTTGGTCAGCCCGAGGGCCGCGGCGTTCGCCCGCACCAGGTCGAGGGCGCGCTCGTTGACGTCCACCGCCCAGACGCGCGTCTGAGGGGACAGCAGCGCCATCGTCAGGGCGAGAGGTCCCCAGCCGCAGCCGAGGTCCAGCAGGTCGCCGGCCGCAGGTGGGTCGGGCACCTCGCGCAGCAGCACCCGCGTGCCGAGGTCCACGTGGTCGGGGGAGAAGACGCCGCCCGCCGTCTGCACCTCCACCTCACGGCCGGCCAGCTCGACCAGCAGCGTGCGCCGCTCGCCGGGTGCGGCCGGGCGCGCGGAGAAGTAATGCTCGGGCTCGCTCACCCACGGAAGGCTAGTGCTCGGCCGCTGGCGAAATGCGTCGCAGCACGGACCTCGGCATGCGACCCTGGAGGGGTCCGCCCGACGAGAGGAACCGCGTGAACGACCCCCAGCACACCCCCGGCCACGAGCGAGTGCGCTCGGCGCAAGAGGTGGCTGACGACGTCGTCGCGCGGGTGCTGGCCAGGGCCGGCACAGCGCTCCAGTCGACCGCCGCGGAGCACACGCAGTACGACGGCGACCAGCTGGACCTCGAGGCGCGCACGTCGCTGCGCCGCGTCGCCGGCCTGTCGACCGAGCTCGAGGACGTCACCGAGGTCGAGTACCGGCGGTTGCGCCTCGAGCGCGTCGTGCTGGTCGGCCTGACCTCCGGCGGCACGGCGACCGAGGCCGAGATCTCGCTGCGCGAGCTGGCGGCGCTGGCCGAGACGGCCGGCTCGCAGGTGCTCGACGGCCTGCTCCAGAACCGTCGCGTCCCGGACGCCGGCACCTACCTCGGCTCCGGCAAGGCCGCCGAGCTGGCGGAGCTGGTCCGGGCGGAGGGCGCCGACACGGTGGTGGTCGACGGCGAGCTCTCGCCGTCCCAGCGCCGCGCGCTGGAGGACATCGTCAAGGTCAAGGTGATCGACCGCACGGCGCTGATCCTCGACATCTTCGCCCAGCACGCGAAGTCCAAGGAGGGCAAGGCGCAGGTCGAGCTGGCGCAGCTCGAGTACCTGCTGCCGCGACTGCGTGGCTGGGGCGAGTCGATGTCCCGGCAGGCCGGCGGGCAGGTGGGCGGTGCCGGGCAGGGCATGGGCTCGCGTGGCCCCGGCGAGACGAAGATCGAGCTGGACCGCCGCCGCATCCGCACCCGGATGGCCAAGCTGCGCCGCGAGATCAAGGAGATGGCCCCGGCGCGCACGACGAAGCGGGCCTCCCGCAAGCGGCACGCGATCCCGTCGGTCGCCATCGCCGGGTACACCAACGCCGGCAAGTCCTCGCTGCTCAACCGTCTCACCGGTGCGGGCGTGCTCGTCGAGAACGCGCTGTTCGCCACCCTCGACCCGACCGTGCGCCGCGCCGAGACCGCGGACGGCCGCGTCTACACGCTGGCCGACACCGTCGGCTTCGTGAGGCACCTGCCGCACCAGCTGGTCGAGGCGTTCCGCTCCACGCTGGAGGAGGTGGCGGACTCCGACCTGATCCTCCACGTCGTGGACGCCGCCCACCCCGACCCCGAAGGCCAGATCGCCGCCGTGCGGGCGGTGTTCGCCGACATCCCTGGGGCAATGGACGTGCCCGAGCTGGTGGTGCTCAACAAGGCGGACCTCGCCTCGCCCGAGGCGCTCGCCCGGCTGCTGGCGAAGGAGCCGGGAGCGGTGGTCGTCTCCGCCCACACCGGGCAAGGCATCGACGAGCTGCGTGACGTGGTCGCGGACCAGCTCCCGCGACCGGGCGTCCTCGTCGACGTCGTGGTGCCGTACGACCGGGGCGACCTGGTCAGCCGCGTCCATGAGCACGGCGACATCGACACCGAGGAGCACACCGAGCGAGGCACGGCGCTGCGGGCCCGGGTCGATGCCCAGCTGGCGGCCGAGCTCCAGGCGGTCTCGCTCACCTGACGCGTCGCAGGCCGGCACTAGCCTTGCCGGGTGCCCGACGAGTCCGCTCCTGACGATCCGTCGGTCGAGACGTTGCTGGACCTGGCCGTGGCGGCGCTGGGCGGGGCCCGGCGCGAGGGCCAGCACCGGATGGCGCAGGCGGTCGCCGAAGCGATCGAGACGGGCGAGCACCTGGCCGTCCAGGCGGGCACCGGTACCGGCAAGTCCCTGGGATACCTGGTCCCCGCGGTGCGGCACGCCGTGCTGGCCGACGAGCGCGTCGTGGTCTCGACCGCGACTCTTGCCCTGCAGCGGCAGGTGCTGACCCGCGACCTTCCGCTGGTCGTCGCGGCGACCGCCGGCACGCTGCCGCGCCAGCCGCGTGTCGCCCTGCTCAAGGGCTGGCAGAACTACCTCTGCCGCCAGAAGGTCGCCGGCGGCTACCCCGAGGACGAGGGCGCCCTGTTCGACCTGGAGCCCCGTGGCGTCGCCGAGCACCCGTCACCGCCCGAGGGCGCGGCGCGCGCGGAGTCGCTGGGCGAGCAGATCGTGCGGCTGCGCCAGTGGGCCGACGAGACCGAGAGCGGCGACCGCGACGAGATGGTCCCGGGTGTCACCGACCGCGCGTGGCGGCAGGTCTCGGTGACGGCACCGGAGTGCCTGGGTTCGTCGTGCCCCCTGCGCCAGGAGTGCTTCCCGGCCGCCGCGCGCGATGCCGCCCACGCGGCCGACGTCGTGGTGACGAACCACGCGATGCTCGGCGTGGTAGCCGCCGACCTCGCACCGGGGATGCTGCCGGAGCACGGCGTGCTCGTGGTCGACGAGGCGCACGACCTGGCCGACCGCGTCACGGCGCAGGCCACCGCCGAGATGTCCGTCGGGGTCGTCGAGCACGCGGGACGCCTGGCACGGCGGCACGGCGGAGTACCGAGCACGGACCTGGACGCCGCCTCGCGAGGGCTGGAGGCGGTGCTCGCCGGCCTGCCGGAGGGCCGCTTCCCGGAGGGGCTGCCGCCGGCAGCGGCGGAGGCTGTGGCGGCCGTCAGGGATGCCGCGCGCACGTTGCTGACGGCGCTCAAGCCGGAGTCCAAGGAGCCGCTGGAGGCGCAGGCCGGGCGCAAGATGGCGTACTCGTCGGTCGCGACGCTCTTCGAGACGGCGGAGCGGATGGCGGGCGGTGCCGCGGAGGCCGACGGCACGGTCGTGTGGTGCTCGCGCGGTGAGGACCGTCGCGGTGAGGTCGTCACCCGCCTGCACGCCGCGCCGCTGTTCGTCGGCGGCCTCATCCGCTCGCGCCTGCTCGCCGAACGCACGGCCGTGCTGACGTCCGCGACCCTCGAGCTCGGCGGGTCCTTCGAGCCGGTGGCGCGAGCCGTCGGGCTGGCAGAGGGCTGGCGCGGCGTCGACGTGGGCAGCCCGTTCGACTACCGGAAGCAGGGCATCTGCTACATCGCTCGGCACCTGCCGCCACCGGGCCGGGAGCCGGCGACCGACGCCCAGCTGGACGTGATCGCCGAGCTGGTCCATGCCGCGGGCGGGCGGACGCTGGGCTTGTTCTCGTCACGGCGTGCGGCGACCGCGGCCGCGACGGCACTGCGGCCCCGGGTGCCGTTCCCGGTGCTGCTGCAGGGCGACGACCAGCTGCCGACCCTGGTGCGGCAGTTCGCGGACGACGAGGCCACGTGCCTGTTCGGCACGCTCTCGCTCTGGCAGGGCGTGGACGTGCCGGGGTCGACGTGCCGCCTGGTGCTCGTCGACCGGATCCCGTTCCCCCGGCCCGACGACCCGTTGATGGCGGCGCGCGCGCGAGCGGTGGACGCCGGCGGCGGGAACGGGTTCATGGCGGTCTCCGCCACCCAGGCGGCGCTGCTGCTGGCCCAGGGGTCCGGCAGGCTGATTCGCACCGCAGCCGACCGCGGCGTCGTGGCGGTGCTCGACCCGCGCCTGGCGACGGCCCGCTACGCGGGCTTCCTCCAGCGGTCGATGCCACCGTTCTGGCTGACCACCGATCTCGACACGGCGACGGCCGCCCTGCGGAGGCTGGCAACGTCGGGCTAGCCTCGTCCCGGCGACGGCGCCGGATGGGCGAACGTGGGAGGGGACATGACCGAGTTCGACACGTCTGACGAGGCGGGCCTGGCGCGTCTCGACTTCTCACCGCGGCGGACGGCCAAGCTGGGCATCGTCGGCGCGGGCGCCGTCGGCTCGACGATGGCGTTCGCCTCGCTGATGGCCGGCGCGGCGCGCACGGTCGCCCTCTTCGACATCAACCGCGCGAAGGTCGAGGCGGAGGCGCTCGACCTGTCGCACGGCATCCAGTTCATGCCGACCGCGGAGGTCGTCGGCTCCGACGACGTCGAGGTCCTGGCCGACAGTGACGTCATCGTGTTCACGGCCGGCGCCAAGCAGAAGCCAGGGCAGTCCCGGATGGACCTGGCCGGCGCCACGATCGACCTCGTCGGCAAGGTGCTGCCCGACCTGGTCCGCGTCGCGCCGAACGCGGTGCACGTCATGGTGACCAACCCCGTCGACGTCGTCACCTATGCGGCGCTCAAGATCTCCGGCCTGCCGTCGCACCAGCTGTTCGGCTCCGGCACTCTGCTCGACTCCTCACGCCTGCGGTACCTGATCGCCAACGAGACCGGGGTCGCCGTCCAGAGCGTGCACGCCTGGATCGCCGGCGAGCACGGTGACACCGAGATCCCGCTGTGGAGCGTCGCGAGCCTGGGCGGCGTGCCCCTGCTGCAGTGGACGGGTGTCGGCCGGCACGGCCCGCTCACCGCGCAGCTGCGGGAGGAGATCGCCCACGAGGTGGTCTCGGCCGCGTACAAGATCATCGAGGGCAAGGGCGCGACGAACTACGCGATCGGCCTGGCCGGCGCGCGGATCATCGAGGCGATCCTCAACGACGAGCACCGCGTGCTCCCCGTGTCGTCGCTGCTCGAGGACTACTACGGCATCAGCGACGTCTGCCTGTCCGTGCCGACGATCGTCGGAGCCAGCGGTGTGGGCGAGCGGCTGCCCGTCCCGTTGGCGCCCGACGAGATCGAGGGCCTGCGGCACTCGGCCGACGCCGTGCGCGCGGTGGCACGGCAGTTCGGGTACTGAGCCCTACAGGCTGCGCATCACGCTGACGACCCGGCCGAGGACCACGGCCTCGTCGCCGTCGATGGGGGAGTAGGCGCGGTTGGCCGGCATCAGCCGGATGTGCCCAGCCTCCCGCCGGAAGGTCTTGACCGTCGCCTCCCCGTCGATCATCGCGGCGACGATCTCGCCGTTCTCGGCGACCTGCTGGCTGCGCACCACGACCCAGTCGCCGTCGCAGATCGCAGCGTCGATCATCGAGTCGCCGCGGACCTTGAGCAGGAAGAGCTCGCCGTCGCCGACGAGCTGTCGCGGCAGCGGGAACACGTCCTCGACCACCTGCTCGGCGAGGATGGGCCCGCCGGCGGCGATGCGGCCCACCACGGGCACGTACGCCGGGGTCGGAGCGTGGTCGAACTCCGGGACGTCGGGATCGAGCCCGCCTGCCCAGCCGGTGCCCTGCCACACGGTGGCCGCCCGCGAGTCGTCCGGGTGGACCACCTCGATGGCGCGCGGCCGGTTGGGGTCGCGGCGCAGGTACCCCTTGCGCTCGAGGACGCCGAGCTGGTGCTTGACGCTGGACGGGCTGGTCAACCCCACCGCCTCGCCGATCTCGCGCATGCTCGGCGGGTAGCCGCGCTGCTCCACCGAGGCCCGGATCGTCTGCAGCACCAGCCGCTGGCGGGCCGTCAGGCCGTCCCCGTCGGGCGCGCCGTCCGGCAGCTCGTGCACCGACGCCAGGTTCTCGTCCGGTCCCCGCGTGTCCGTCACCGTCGGTTCCTTCCTTCGTCAGCGGCCTTGTCGGTGGTGCGTGGTGCGCTGTGCCGGTACCCAGCGTAGGGCTGGGGAGTACACCGGATCAAACATCTGTTCGATCGTGTCTCGACGGATGTCGGTCGGATCTGCTAGACATCGTACATGCGTTCGACGTACGCGTGTTCGATCCCGAGCTGGAGGATGCCATGACCACGCTGACCCTCACCGCCGCCGACGCCGTGCGGGTGCGCGCCGGTGTGCGCGGCGGGTCGAGCCGTCCCGCCTCGCTCCGTCTGACGCGTCGCGGCCGAGCCCTCCTGCTGCTGCTCGCGCTCGCCGTCGTGCTCGGCGGCACGCTCGTCGCGACGAGCGCGGACGCCGGCGCACCGGCGGTCGCGCCGCAGGTGGAGCGGTACGTCGTGGCCGAGGGCGACACGCTGTGGGCGATCGCGGCCGGCCTGGCGCGGCCGGGCGAGGACATCCGGGACGTCGTGCGAGAGATCGAGCTGCTGAACCGCATGCCCTCGGCCGGGCTGATCGCCGGCCAGCAGATCGTGCTGCCGGTCGACCGCTGACACGCCCCGTCCGCCACGGACCGAGGCACCCGCCGGGACGCGGTGAAGCGGCTTGCATCGCGTGGGGCCGTCCCCTAGCGTCGCGATGGTTCCCGTCCACGCTGGCCGGGGAACTGAGTCCCCGGCGAAAGGACGAGCCGTGCACTGCCCGTTCTGCCGGCATCCCGACTCCCGAGTCGTCGACTCACGGACGTCCGACGACGGTTCGTCCATCCGGCGCCGGAGGCAGTGCCCGAGCTGCGGGCGGCGTTTCACCACCCTCGAGACCACGAGCCTGTCGGTGGTCAAGCGGTCCGGCGTCGTCGAGCCGTTCAGCCGCGAGAAGGTCGTCAGCGGGCTGCGCAAGGCCTGCCAGGGGCGTCCGGTGACGGACGACCAGCTGGCGCTGCTCGCGCAGGGTGTCGAGGAGACGCTCCGCGCGTCCGGCCAGGCCGAGGTCGACTCGTACGAGATCGGGCTGGCGATCCTCGGGCCGCTGCGCGAGCTCGACGAGGTCGCCTACCTGCGTTTCGCCTCGGTGTACCAGGCGTTCGGGTCGCTCGAGGACTTCGAGGCCGCCATCACCCTGCTGCGCTCGGGGCACGCGTCCGACGGGCCGTCGACGGCTCCGGGCGCGGTCACGACGGGCGACCAGGCCGACTGAGCCGGCGCGGGCTCGATCCGCAGCGGCCGCTGGGCGCGTCCGTGGCTCGGTATGGGGTTGGCGTGCACCGGAGGCGTGAGACAGGCTGATCCCGAGACGAAGGAGGGGCCATGGCCCACGACGAGCAGCCGCACGAGCGTCCTGAGGTGAGCGAGGACGCGAAGGCGCGGTTCCGCGAGGCGCTCGAGCGCAAGAAGGCGATCCACCACCGCACCGAGGGCGGGGCGGCGGGTCACGGCGCGGTGCGGGGCTCCGAGACCTCCGGGCCCACCCAGCGCCGCTTCCAGCGCAAGTCCGGCTCGTCCTGAGTCGGGCCGCGCGTCAGGAGAGGATGCGCAGCCGCACCGACTCGGGCCGTGCCTCGAGTGCCGCGACGACCTCCGGGTCCACCGGCGAGCCTGCGTCGGTCACCACGTAGCCGATGTCGCCGCGGGTCGCCAGGAGCTGGCCCTCGATGTTCACGCCGTGCTCGGCCAGCGTCGCGTTGACCGCGGCGAGGACGCCCGGGACGTTCCGGTGCAGGTAGGCCAGGCGGTGCACGTCCGGCAGGCCGTCGAGGGCCACGTTCGGCAGGTTGACCGAGAGGGTCGTCGAGCCTGTGGCCATGTAGTCGCGCAGCTTGTGCGAGACGAACTGACCGATGTTCTCCTGAGCCTCCTCGGTGGAGCCGCCCGTGTGCGGCGTGAGGATCACGTTGGACAGGCCGCGCAGCTCCGACTCGAACGGCTCGTCGTTCCGGTTGGGCTCGTGCGGGAAGACGTCGACGGCCGCGCCGGAGAGGTGGCCGGAGACCACGACGTCGCGCAGCGCCGCCAGGTCGACGATGAAACCGCGGGAGAGGTTGAGGAACACCGACCCGGGTCGCATCCGCGCGAACTGCTTCGCGCCGAACAGCCCGGCGTTGCCCGCGCGCCCGTCCACGTGCAGCGTGACCACGTCGGCGGCGTCCAGGAGCTCGTCGAGCGTGTGCATGCGGCGCGCGTTGCCGAGCGCGAGCTTCTCCGACGTGTCGTAGAACACCACGGACATGCCGAGGTTCTCGGCGAGCACGGACAGCTGGGTGCCGATGTTGCCGTAGCCGACGATCCCGAGCGTGCGGCCGCGGACCTCGTGCGCGCCGGTGGCCGACTTGTTCCAGACCCCGGCGTGCATCAGCCGGTCGAACTCGGTCAGTCGCCGGGTCAGCGCGATGATCTCGGCGATGGCGAGCTCGACGACGCTGCGCGTGTTCGAGAACGGAGCGTTGAACACCGCCACGCCGAGGTTCGCCGCCGCGCGCAGGTCGATCTGGTTGGTGCCGATGCAGTAGGCGCCGATGGCCCGCAGATCGCGGGCGCCGGCGAGCGCCTCGGCCGTCACCTGGGTCTTCGAGCGGATGCCCAGCAGCTCGACTCCCTCGAGCGCCGCCGAGAGGTCCGCCTCGTCGAGGGCGCCCGGGCGCGACTCGACGTCGAAGCCGGCCGCCTCGAGGATCTCGCGGCCGTCGGAGTGGATGTTCTCGAGGAGCAAGGCCTTGGGCACGGACCTATGGTGCGCCTTGTCCGAGCGTGGACCGAATCCGTCCCGCTACGCGGACCTGGGCGCGTCGTCGCCGTCAGAGGGGCGCAGGCCGGGCGGCAGCTCGGCGGCGTGCAGCACGTGCAGCGCCACCGTCGGGCGGGTCATCGCGACGTAGAGGTCGCCGGGCGAGGTCGCGAGGATCTCCGCGGGTTCGACGAGCACGACGACGTCGAACTCGAGGCCCTTGCTCTCCACCGGCGTCATGACGACGACGGGCGAGTCCAGGTCCGTGCCGGCGGCGCCTGGGCCGCCGGCCGTGGCGAGCGCCGCCCGCACCTCGTCGGCCCGGCC
>JAEXPS010000029.1 GCA_023438885.1 Actinomycetes bacterium | reverse complement strand
GGCCCGCCGTGCGGAGCTGGACGCCGCCCGGGCCGGCGAGCTGGCCGCCTCGGAGCGGTCGGTGCGGGCGATGGTCGAGCCGATCGCGCGGGCGCTGGAGCAGGTGCGCGCCGAGGTCGGTGCCGCCGAGCGCGCGCGGGAGGCCGGCCAGGCGGCGATGGCCGAGCAGGTGCTGTCGATGAAGTCGGCGTCCGAGGCACTGCGCGGCGAGACGTCGGCGCTGGTCACGGCGCTGCGTGCCCCGCAGGTACGCGGCCGGTGGGGCGAGGTGCAGCTGCGTCGCGTCGTCGAGGCGGCGGGAATGCTGCCGCACGTCGACTTCGCCGAGCAGCAGCAGGCGCGCACCGACGACGGCGCGCTGAGGCCCGACCTCGTGGTGCGGCTGGCGGGCGGCAAGCACGTGGTGGTCGACGCCAAGGTCGCCTTCCTCGGCTTCCTCGAGGCGGCGCAGGCGCCCGACGAGGCCACGCGGGCCGCCCGGCTGGCCGACCACGCCCGGCACGTGCGCCGGCACGTGGACCAGCTGGCGGCCAAGGCCTACTGGGACCAGTTCGCGCCGGCACCGGAGTTCGTCGTGATGTTCGTGCCGGCGGATGCGTTCTGGCAGGCGGCGCTGGACGCCGATCCCGCGCTGGCCGAGTACGCGTTCGACCGGCACGTCGTCGTCGCGACGCCCTCGACGCTGCTGGCGCTGCTGCGCACGGTCGCCTACGCCTGGAAGCAGGACGCGCTGGCGACCAACGCCCAGGCCGTGCTCTCGCTCGGCAAGGAGCTGCACGGGCGGCTGGCGACGATGGGCGCTCACCTGGCCCGGCTCGGCCGGTCGCTCGAGGGCGCGGCTGCTGCCTACAACCAGGCGGTCGGATCACTGGAGACTCGGGTGCTCGTCAGCGCCCGGCGGTTCGCGGACCTCGGCGTGGTCGAGGGCGACCTCGAGACCCCGCCGCCGGCCGATCCGCGCCTGGCGGCCGTCAGCGCGCCGGAGCTCGTCGCCTCGGCGGCGGACCAGGTGGTGGCGCTGGACGAGCGCGCCGGCGCCTGAGGCGGCTACGCCGGGCGGATGTCCAGGGAGCGACGGGCCTCGCGGCGAGCGCGGTCGGGATCCGAGCCGGCCGCCTTGAGGTCGGCGCGCAGCTCGCGCGGCAGCGAGAACATCAGGTCCTCGGTGGCGGTGCGCACCTCCTCGACCTCGCCGAAGCCCAGCTCCGCGAGCCGGTCGAGCACGTCGCGCACCAGGATCTCCGGCACGGAGGCTCCCGACGTCACGCCCACCGTGCTGGCACCCTGCAGCCACGCCGGGTCCACCTGGGCCGCGTAGTCGATGCGGTGCGCGGCACCGGCACCCGACTCACGCGCCACCTCGACGAGCCGCACGGAGTTCGACGAGTTCGCCGAACCGACCACGATGACGACGTCGCAGCTCGGCGCCAGCTTCTTCACGGCCACCTGGCGGTTCTGGGTGGCGTAGCAGATGTCGTCGCTCGGCGGGTCGGCGAGGTTCGGGAACCGCTCACGCAGGCGGCGGACCGTCTCCATCGTCTCGTCGACGGAGAGCGTGGTCTGGCTGATCCACACCACCCGCTCGGGGTCGCGCACCACCACGGAGTCGACGTCGTCGGGCGAGTTGACCACCTGGATGTGCTCCGGAGCCTCGCCCGCGGTGCCCTCGACCTCCTCGTGACCGGCGTGGCCGATGAGCAGGATGTCGAAGTCGTCGTCCGCGAACCGGACGGCCTCCTTGTGCACCTTGGTGACCAGGGGGCAGGTGGCGTCGATGGTGCGCAGCTGCCGCGCGGCGGCCGCGTCGCGCACCGCCGGTGAGACCCCGTGGGCCGAGAACACGACGCGCGCACCCTCGGGCACCTCGTCGGTGTCGTGCACGAAGACCGCCCCGCGCGCTGCGAGCGTCTCGACGACGTACTTGTTGTGCACGATCTCCTTGCGCACGTACACCGGCGCGCCGTACTGCTCGAGGGCCTTCTCGACGGCGATCACCGCGCGGTCGACACCGGCGCAGTAGCCGCGCGGAGCGGCGAGCAGCACGCGCTTGGTGGCAGCCGTGGTCGGGAGGGTCACGCCCCCAACCCTACGTTCCCCCGCCCCACCCCCTCGCGAGCGAGTCTTGTCACGACCGGGCCCCGCCGAAAACGCAGCACTCCCCCCGATCGCAGAACCCATCCCCGAGCGCAGAACTCATCGCCGAGACGGTGGCTTCCGGTCGCCGAAACCCACCATCTCGATCACGAACTCTGCGCTCGACGTGCGGGGTGGGCGGTGGGTGCGGGGTGGGAGGGTGGGGGCGTGAGCGCGTACGACGAGAGCGGGGCTGACGCAGCGGCACAGGCCAGGCTGCCGTTGCCGGTCAAGGCGGCCGACACCACGCCCGAGCGGCCGTGGCCGGTGCGCCACCTGGTGCCGAAGGTCGCGGACTACGTGCAGAGGATGCCGGCGGTGTGGGTCGAGGGGCAGGTGCTCAACCTCAAGCGCTGGAACAGCCTGTACTTCCTCACGCTCCGGGACGTCGACCTGGACATGTCGTTGCAGGTCACAGCCCCGGCCGGCGCCGTCACACCGATCCTGGACCGGCTGAGCGACGGCGCGCGGATCGTCGTGCATGCGCGGCCCCGGCTCAACGAGAAGCGCGGTGACCTGGCGTTCGCCGCCGACCAGGTGCGACTCGTCGGCCTCGGGGACCTGCTGGCGCAGATCGAGCGGCTCAAGGGACTGCTGGCCGCCGAGGGTCTGTTCGACGAGTCGCGGAAGGTGCCGCTGCCGTTCCTGCCCGCGGTGGTCGGCCTCGTGTGCGCCCAGCAGGGCGACGCGGAGCACGACGTCGTGTCCAACGCCCGCGCCCGCTGGCCTGCCGTGCGGTTCGAGATCCGCCGGGTCACGGTGCAGGGCAACCGTGCCGTGTCGGAGGTCAGCCGGGCGCTGGCCGAGCTGGACGCCGACCCACGCGTCGAGGTGATCGTCGTCGCGCGCGGCGGCGGCTCGTTCGAGGACTTGCTGCCGTTCAGCAACGAGGCGATGCTGCGCGCCGCTGCGGCCTGCCGCACGCCGCTGATCAGTGCGATCGGCCACCACCTCGACTCCCCGCTCCTGGACCTCGTCGCCGACTGGCGAGCCTCGACACCGACCGATGCGGGCAAGCGCGTGGTGCCGGACGTCACGGCCGAGCGCGCCGGACTGGCGCAGGCCCGCCACCGTGCGCGTTCCGCGCTGCTGCACCGCCTGGCGCGCGAGCAGGCCTCGCTCGACCACCTGCGAGCCCGGCCCGCCCTCGCGGAACCGGCCACGTTGGTGGGCCCGCACCAGCAGCGGCTGGACGCGCTCGTCGGGCGCGGACGGCACTCGGCGGCGGCACTGCTCGCGGACGCGCGCACGGAGGTGGCCACGCTCGCCGCACAGGTGCGCGCGCTGTCGCCCGCGGCGACCCTCGACCGGGGGTACGCGGTGGTGCAGCGTGCCGACGGCCACGTGGTGCTCGACCCCGCAGAGGTGGCCGCGGGCGACCCGATCGCCGTGCGGGTGGCCCGCGGGCGGTTCGGGGCGCGGGTCGAGGACGCCTGACCGGCACCCTGAGGGACCGTCGACGCTGGCGTTGTCCGCTCGTGCTGGTTGACTGACCCCGTGGCCAAGGCAGAGATCCCCGACGTCGCCGCGCTCGGCTACGAGCAGGCACGCGACGAGCTGGTCGCCGTCGTCGCCCGCCTCGAGGCCGGCGCTGGCTCGCTCGAGGAGTCGCTCGCCCTGTGGGAGCGCGGTGAGGCCCTCGCCGCCCGGTGCCAGCAGTGGCTCGACGGGGCGCGGGCCCGGCTCGCCGCCGCACAGCCCGCCGGCACGGACGACGACGATGACGACGAGGGGACCCTGTGAGCGAGCCGCGCGCTCTGGTGATCGGCGAGGCCCTCGTCGACGTGGTGGTGCACGCCGACGGCCGGCGTGAGGAGCACCCGGGCGGCAGCCCGGCGAACGTCGCACTGGGTCTCGGCCGGCTCGGCCGTCCGGTGGACCTGCTGACATGGCTGGCGCACGACGCGTACGGCGGCCGGGTGAAGTCCCACCTCGAGTCCTCCGGCGTGCACCTGCTCACGGGCAACCGCTCGGCCCTGGCGACCCCGGTTGCCATCGCGCGCCTCGACGCACAAGGTCAGGCGTCGTACGACTTCGAGCTGACGTGGGACCTGCCGACGGCGTGGGACGGTGACGACGCGGCTCCCCTGGTGGTGCACACCGGATCGATCGCGACCACACTCAAGCCCGGCGGCCCCGCGGTGCTCCGGGCCGTGACGGCGCGCAGGTCGACCTCGACGATCACCTACGACCCGAACGCACGGCCCGTCCTCATGGGCACGCCGCTGCAGGCCCGCGCCATCGTCGAGGAGTTCGTGCGCGTCGCCGACGTGATCAAGGCCAGCGACGGCGACCTGATGTGGCTCTACCCCGGTCAGAAGCCCGACGACGTCGCGGCGCGCTGGGCGCGGAGCGGCCCTGCGATCGTCGTGGTCACGCACGGTGAGGACGGCGCGTTCGCCGCGACCGCCTCCGGCGCGCACCTGCACGTGCCGGCTCCGCAGGTCCGCGTGGTCGACACGGTCGGGGCCGGCGACTCCTTCATGTCCGGACTGATCGACGGGCTGTGGACGGAGGGTCTCCTCGGCGCGAGCCGGCGGGCGGCGCTCAAGGCGATCGACTCCGGCGTGCTCCGGCGGGTGCTGGAACGCTGCATCCGGATCGCGGCGATCACGGTCTCCCGTGCCGGTGCGAACCCGCCGAAGCGGGCGGAGCTCGGCGAGACCGCGAGCTGAGCAGCCCTTGGCGGACGATTCGTCGGCCCCTATGCTGCGGCGATCCCGCCGCGCGCGGGCCCGGCGATGACGACGAGGGCGCGTCCCGCGCTGACGGTCGAGAACGTGGGACGCGATGACCGTGACGATGCTCGGCCCCGCGTGGGCCGGGATCCTGCTGGCCCTCGTCGCGGTGGGGGTGCTCGCGCACCTGCTGCTCCGCGGCCGTCCGCTGCGGCAGCGCGGGGCCGGCCTGGCGGTGCTCGCCACGGCATGCATGGGCGCGTCGGTCGCCTTCCACCTCGCGTACCTGGCCGACCCGGCGGTCATCTTCCCGTTGTGGCAGAACCTGCCGCTGCACCTGTGCACCATCGTCTCGTTCCTGCTGCTGCCCACGGTGCTGACGAGCGCTCGACCTCTGCAGGCCCTGTGCTTCTATCCCGGGGCGATCGCGGGCTTCCTCGCCTTCTTCTCGGCGGCGCCGATGTACTGGGACCACCCGCTGTGGTCGGCCAAGACGTTCTTCTTCGTCGCGCACGGGCTGAACTTCGTCGTCCCCACGTTGATGGCGTCGCTGGGGGTCTACCGGCCGACCGTGAGGGATGCTGTGCTGTCGATCGGCTACCTGGTGGTGCTGGCCCTCCTGGTGCTGCCGGTGACACTCGTGCTGCGCGCCGTGGCCGACCCCGGCGCCAACTACATGTACATGTTCGACCCGGAGGGAGCGCCGATCCTCGTGCTGTTCCACAACCTGATCCCGCTGCCTCTGCTCTACGAGCTGCCGCTTCTCCTGGCGATCGTCCCGGTGCTGCTGCTCCAGCTCGTGCTGTTCCGGGTCGTGATGCTGGCCGCCGACCGGGTGGGGCCCGGGGCGCGGCCCGCGCGGGAACGGTGGACCCCGGTCGAGCCGGCGGTGACGCCGTGACGGCCGCTGTCCCGGCCCGGCCCGCCACCCCCGCGCAGGCCTGGGCCGCGCTGGTCGCCGGCAACGCGCGGTTCGTCGCCGGCCAGATGATGCATCCGTCGCAGGACGCCGAGCGCCGGGCGGACCTCAGCGCCGACCAGGCGCCGTTCGCGGTCGTCTTCGGCTGCTCGGACAGCCGCGTCGCGGCCGAGATCGTGTTCGACCAGGGCCTCGGCGACCTCTTCGTCGTCCGCACGGCAGGGCACACGCTCGACAGCGCCGCGCTGGGGTCCATCGAGTACGGCGTGGAGGTGCTCGGGGCGCCGCTGGTGGTGGTGCTCGGCCACGACCGGTGCGGGGCCGGGGGCGCGGCGGCTCGGGCCCTCATCGAGGGCGAGCCGCCGCACAGCCTGGTCCGCGCGGTGGTCGACCGCGTGCTGCCGAGCATCGTGGGGCTCACCGCCCTGGGGCGCCCCCTCTCGTCCTTCGATGTCGAGGACCTCGCACACGAGCACGTGCGCGCAACTGCGCGGATGCTCTCCGACTACTCGCCCGCGCTCGCCCAGCGCATCGCGGCGGGGACCTGCGCGGTGGTCGGCACGGAGTACGCCCTGGTCGCCGGAAGCGTCAGCCTGACCACCTCGCTCGGCGCCATCTGAGTACCGCACGCCGCAGGGGGCGGTGCGAGCCGAGGGATGGTGGCGCTGCGGCAGGATGGGGCCATGAGCGAGCCTGCCTTCCGGATCGAGCACGACACGATGGGCGAGGTCCGCGTCCCCGCGGACGCCCTCTACCGCGCGCAGACGCAGCGAGCCGTGGAGAACTTCCCGATCTCCGGCACGCGCCTGGAGCGGGGCCACATCGAGGCGCTTGCCCGGATCAAGAAGGCCGCGGCGACCGCCAACGCCGAGCTCGGCGTGCTCCCCGCCGACGTCGCCGCCGCGATCGCCGCCGCGGCCGACGAGGTCGCCTCCGGCGCGCACGACGAGCACTTCCCGATCGACGTCTACCAGACCGGCTCCGGCACCAGCTCGAACATGAACGCCAACGAGGTGATCGCCACGCTGGCGACCCGCTCGCTGCGCGCCGACGTGCACCCCAACGACCACGTCAACGCCTCGCAGTCCAGCAACGACGTGTTCCCCACCTCGGTGCACGTCGCCGCGACGGCCGGTGTGGTCCGCGACCTGGTGCCCGCTCTGGAGCACCTCGCCCAGGCGCTCGAGGCGAAGGCCGACGAGTTCTCGGGCGTGGTGAAGTCGGGCCGCACCCATCTCATGGACGCCACCCCGGTGACGCTCGGCCAGGAGTTCGGCGGCTACGCCGCGGCGGTCCGCTACGGCATCGAGCGACTGCAGGCCGCGCTCCCCCGGGTCGCGGAGGTGCCGCTGGGCGGCACCGCGGTGGGCACCGGCATCAACACGCCGGCCGGCTTCCCGCAACGGGTGATCGCCAAGCTGGTCGAGGACACGGGCCTGCCGCTCACGGAGGCGCGCAACCACTTCGAGGCGCAGGGCGCGCGCGACGGACTCGTCGAGCTGTCCGGCGCGCTGCGCACCATCGCGGTCAGCCTGACGAAGGTCTGCAACGACCTGCGCTGGATGGGCTCAGGCCCCAACACGGGCCTCGGCGAGATCGCGATCCCCGATTTGCAGCCCGGATCGTCGATCATGCCCGGCAAGGTGAACCCGGTGATCCCGGAGGCGACGCTCATGGTCGCGGCCCGCGTCATCGGTAACGACGCCACGGTCGCCTGGGCCGGCGCCAGCGGCGCGTTCGAGCTCAACGTGCAGATCCCGGTCATCGCGCAGGCGGTGCTCGAGTCGATCCGGCTGCTGGCCAACGCGTCCCGGCTCCTCGCGGACAAGACCGTGGCCGGCATCACGGCCAACGTCGAGCGGGCCCGGGCCCTGGCGGAGTCGTCGCCCTCGATCGTCACGCCGCTCAACCGCGTGATCGGGTACGAGGCCGCCGCCAAGGTCGCCAAGCACGCGGTGAAGCACGGCCTGACGATCCGGCAGGCGGTGATCGACCTCGGCTTCGTCGAGCGGGGCGAGGTCACGCAGACGCAGCTGGACTCCGCCCTCGACGTGCTGTCGATGACGCGGCCACCGCAGGCCTGACGCCTACAGCGCCAGCTCCACCTCGACCATCCGGCCGCCGACGAACGAGGTGATCCGGGGTGGCACGCGCAGTGCCGCGTCGGCGGCGTAGCGGGCCCGCGCCGGGGCAAGGTCGTCGGCGCCCGTCAGCCGCGCGACCTCGTCGTACCACGCCGGGTCGTACGGTTCGCCAGGGCCGGGCATCGCGCCCCAGGCGTCCCACGGCAGCAGCTCCATGCCGCTGACGGCCGCCAGGTCGCGCACCACGTTGCCGAGCACGAACCAGTCGCCCGCCACGTCGCCGATGCCGCAGGCCTCCGGGTCGATCTCGCCGGCCCGCACCGCCAGCCAGGCCTCGCCGCCGGTGAGGAAGTGCCCGGCCGGCTGGTCGTACGGGTCGAAGTCGAGCTGCAGGGCCTCGACCTGCACCGCATCTAGCTGCGGGTCGTCGCGCACCCAGCGCGCTCCGTCCCACCGCTCGACGACCCAGTGGTCGACGAGCCGCCCCACCTCGAAGTACCGGGCGAAGCCGCAGCGTGCACGCGCCGGCACCCCGGCGGCACGCAGCAGCGCGACGTAGAGCACGGAGAAGCTGCGACAGGTGCACTGGAACCGCCGGGCAGCCGGGCGGGGTTGCCACAGCGGCTCGCCGGACAGCGCGTCGAGGCGCCACACCATCTCCGCGGCCGGGCGCACCTGCGGCTCGTCGTTCCGGGCCGCCTCCGGCGCCAACCCGTAGGCCCCGAGCCAGTAGGCGTGCACCAGCACCGCCTGCACTGCCGCGCGCGCTGCGTCCACGTCGCGGGCAGGCCCGGCGACGACGTCGGCCGGCAGGGTGGTCAGCACCCCGGGCGTCAGGTAGTGCTCCAGCTCGCTGGTGTCCACCCGCCCGACGCTACCGAGCCCCACCGACTCCGGCGTGTGGCTGGGGGCGCCGGCCTCGTCGTGCCCGGGCTAGAACTCCGCGGCGCCCGCCGCGACCGGTGCCGCGGACGCGCCCTGCGCCGCCGGCGCGTGCTGGTGCGGCCTGGTGGCGTGCATCGCCAGCGTCGTGATCAGGCCGACGACGAACACGGCGGCGGCCAGCAGCAGCGTCTGCGACACCGACGTCGCGAACCCGGTGTGGACCGCCTGCACCGCGGCCGCCTGCACCTGATCCGCGACGTCCGCCGGCACGCCGGGCGGCAGCTGGAGCGCCCCGCCTCCCTGGAAGTCCGCCACCGAGGCCGACGACATCGCATCGAGGAACCGCTGGCGCACCGGCTCCGGCAGCCCCGCGGCGGCCGTCGCTGCGGCCGCCGGGATCTCCTGGCCCAGCCGGGACGTCAGCAGAGCGACGATCGCGGCCGACCCGATCACGCTGCCGACCTGCCGGTTCGTGTTGAACGCCCCCGCGCCGGCACCCGCGGTCCGATGGTCCAGCCCGGACGTCGCGAGGTTGCCCAGCGGCGAGAACACGGTGCCGGTGCCGACCCCGAACAGCGCCATCGGCGCCAGCAGCCGCCAGGGCGAGGCGTCGGCGTCGATCCACAGCGCCAGCCACGCCACGGCGAGCGTGAAGGCGGTGAACCCGAAGGCGACGATCCACTTGGGCGGCACCCGGTCGGAGAGCCGCCCGGCCATCGGCGCGATGATCCCGGACAGCAACGAGCCCGGCAGGCTGACGAGCGCCGCGCGGATCGGGGAGAGCCCGACGATCTCCTGCAGGAACAGCGTGAACGGGAAGAAGATGCCGATCATCGCGAACCCGAGCGAGGCACCTCCCGCGTTCGCCAGCAGGAAGTTGCGGTTGCGGAACAGGCGCATGGGGAGCAGCGCGTCGTCCCCACGGCGTACCTGGAGCCAACCGAACAGCAGGAGCACCACGACGCCGGTGGCGATCACCTCCCACACGGTGATCGGCCCGCGGATGGTGCCCCAGTCGTAGGTGGACCCCTCCTGGAGTCCGAACACCAGGAGGAAGAGCCCGGTGATGCTCAGCACCATCCCGAGCACGTCGAACTGACGCGAGTGGGTGTCCAGGCGCGGCAGCGCCCGCAACGCGAGGACGAGGGCGAGGACGCCGACCGGCAGGTTGACGAAGAAGATCCATTCCCATCCGGCGGTCTCCACCAGCAGGCCGCCCAGCAGCGGGCCGGTGATGGTCGCGACACCGGCGACCGAGCCCCAGATGCCGAGTGCCGCGCCGCGGCTGTGCGCCGGGAACACGCGCGTGATCATCGCCATCGTCTGCGGCGTCATCAGCGCGCCACCGACGCCCTGGACGGCGCGGGCGGCGATGAGCCATCCGATCGTCGGCGCCAGGCCGCACCCGGCGGAGGCGAGGGTGAAGACGACCAGCCCCGCCACGAACACCGGCTTGGGGCCGAACCTGTCGCCCAACCGTCCCGTCACCAGCAGCAGCACCGCGAACGTCAGCAGGTAGGCGGAGTTCACCCACCCGACGGAGACGATCGACGCGCCGAACTCGCGCACCAGGGTCGGCACGGCGATGTTCACGATCGTCATGTCGATCATGATCATGAAGAAGCCGAGGCAGAGGGGCGGCAGCACCGACCACGGGCTCCGTCCGGACAGGTCGACGAGCGCGCGCGGCGCTGTGCTGGAGGACATCAAGGAGCCTTCCTCGGTGTGGCTGGAGCCGAGGGCAGGACGCTGACGCGCACCGCACCCTCGGGTAGCAACACCGAGACACGGCCCGACGATTCCGGGCACCCGACGAGGCGGCCCTCGACCGCGTCGTCGTTCGGCGGGCGCGACCTAGTGAACGGTGTCCCAGCGCAGCGTGTAGCCCTCGCTGTCCTTGAACGCCTGGCAGAGCAGCATGACGAAGTCGATCAGCCACCAGACGCCGAAGCCGCCGGCCGTCAGCAGCATGAGGATGCCGGTGCCCACCTTGCCGACGTAGAACCGGTGCACGCCGAGCCCGCCGAGGAAGAAGCACAGCAGCGTGGCCGCGAGCAGGTTCCTCGGGCTGGCGTACCGGACGTACGGCGGCGCGGCCGTATACGGGTAGGGGGCGGCCGCCGGCGGGTACGGCATCTGCTCGGGGCTGGGCGGGGTGGCACCAGGGACGGACACAGGGGTCTCCGATGGGACGGTGCGCCACGGTCGTGACGCGGTTCGTCGCCCACCGTAGCCAGCAGACCGGCCCGGAGGGATCGGGTATCACCCGGAAAGGGACCCCGAGCCCGCCCGGCCGACCCTCAGGACTCGATGCCCTCCAGCAGCTCGGTGACGAGCGCCGCGACAGGTGACCGTTCGGAGCGGGTCAGCGTCACGTGCGCGAACAGGGGGTGGCCCTTGAGCGCCTCGATCACGGCGGCGACACCGTCGTGCCGGCCGACGCGGAGGTTGTCGCGCTGCGCGACGTCGTGCGTCAGCACCACGCGCGACGACTGCCCGATGCGGGACAGCACGGTGAGCAGCACGTTGCGCTCGAGCGACTGGGCCTCGTCGACGATGACGAACGCGTCGTGGAGGGACCGCCCGCGGATGTGGGTCAGCGGCAGCACCTCGAGCATGTCGCGGTCGAGGACCTCCTCGACCACCTCGCGGCGCACCACGGAGGACACGGTGTCGAACACCGCCTCCGCCCAGGGGTTCATCTTCTCGGCCTCGCTGCCGGGCAGGTAGCCCAGCTCCTGCCCGCCGACGGCGTAGAGCGGCCGGAACACCATCACCTTGCGGTGCTGGCGCCGCTCGAGCACGGCCTCCAGCCCGGCGCACAGTGCCAGGGCCGACTTGCCGGTCCCGGCCCGCCCGCCGAGGGACACGATGCCGATCTCCTCGTCGAGCAGCAGGTCGATCGCGATGCGCTGCTCCGCCGAGCGCCCCTTCAGCCCGAAGACGTCCAGGTCGCCGCGCACCAGCGTGACGTGCTTGTCCGCCGTCACCCGGCCGAGCGCCGAGCCGCGCGAGCTGTGCAGCACCAGGCCCGTGTGGCACGGCAGGTCACGCGGGGCGTCCCCGGGCACCAGCCCGGCGGTGAGGTCGACCTCCGCGAGCGGCACCTGCTCCCCCTCGTAGAGGCGCGAGAGCTGCTCCTCGGAGACGTCGAGGGCGTCCATCCCGGTCCAGCCGGAGTCGATGCTCTGCTCGTGGCGGTACTCCTCCGCCCGCAGGCCGACGGCCGAGGCCTTCACCCGCATCGGCAGGTCCTTCGAGACGACGGTGACGTCGTGACCCTCGGCGGCGAGGTTCGCCGCGACGGCGAGGATGCGGCTGTCGTTGTCGCCCAGGCGGAAGCCGGACGGCAGCACCGAGGGGTCCACGTGGTTGAGCTCCACGCGCAAGGTGCCCCCGGCGTCGTTCACCGGAACCGGAGCGTCCAGCCGGCCGTGCTTGACCCGCAGGTCGTCGAGCGTGCGCAGTGCCGTCCGGGCGAAGTAGCCCAGCTCGGCGTGGTGACGCTTGGCCTCGAGCTCGGTGATCACCACCACGGGCAGCACCACGTCGTGCTCGGCGAAACGGGCGATGGCCTTCGGATCGGAGAGCAGTACCGAGGTGTCGAGCACGTGGGTGCGCTTGGTCTCTTCGACGACCTGGACCGGGACCACGGCAGGCTCCCCTCCGGCGCTCAGCGCCGTTCCGGGCACCTCGCGCCGACGAAAGGTCGCGTTCGGCGCTCGGTGGCGGGCTGCGGTCGGCCGGCCCAGCGAGGGGGCCGGGCGGCCCCTCCCGTCCGGAGCGGATGCTCCATGGGCTGGCCTCCCGGGGGGCGGCGGGCGCCACCCCTCTACGTCCGGACGGTAACTCCGGACGTCGCCCGCGCCGGCGCCGACACGCGCGCCGTCACATCGTGTTCATCCACATCGTGTTCATCCGCGAGGCCGCTAGAAGCACCTCGGCAGTGCGGGCGGCCGCAGGGGGGTGCTCGACGAGGCGCACGGCGAGCCGGGGTCGCTCGCCGGGGCGCCCGATGCCGGAGCACCGAGAAGCAGCAGGGCGAGCAACGCCAGGGACGCTGACCTCGTCCCGTGCCACCGCAGCGTGCCGAGCGGTGAGGCGAGGCTGCCGCGCAGCCGTGCGGACAGGCGTGAGGAGGCGGGCTCGGCGGCCGGCGGGCGCCCCTGCGACTCGCCGATCTGCCTGAGCCTTTCGTTCTCGCGGTCGAGCCGGGCGGCCTGCTGCTGGCCGAGGCGGTACGCGGTGTAGGTGTCGTGGTTCATGGCGAGCTCCTTCGGGGAGTCAGTGATGCCTCCACGTTCCGCAGACCCCGTACTCGCCGACTTCTCGCCCTGTACTCGTCCTGTACTCGTCAGGGTTTGCCCGGTTGCTCCGTCGGACCGGGGCGGCAGACGCTGCCGTATGGCCATCCGGGTGCTCGGTCCTTTGGACACCGGCACCGCACCGCTCAGCCCGCGGGAGCGCGTGATCCTCTCCGCGCTCGTCGTGCGCGCGCGGGGGTCGCTGAGCGCCGCCGAGCTCGCGGAGGCCTACTGGGGCGAGTCGATGCCGTCCACCTGGGGCCAGCAGGTCCGCACGTCGATCGCGCGGATCCGCCAACGCCTGGGTCGCGAGGCGGTGACGACGCTCGGTTCGGAGTACCGGCTGGGCCTGGACGCCGACGCGATCGACGCCACGCAGTTCGCGCGGCTGGTCTCGACGGCCCGCCAGCACGCGCTGCGCGGGGAGGACGACCGCGCGATCGACGGGTACCAGCGCGCCCTGGCGATGTGGCGAGGCAACGCGTACCCCGACCTGTCCGGCTGGCAGCCGGGAGTGGTCGAGGCGATGCGGCTCGACGAGATCCGCCGCAGCGCCGAGGAGGAGCTGCTCGACGCCCGGCTGCGAGTCGGCGACCACCGCGCCGTGGCGCCCGAGGCCGAGCGGCTGGTGCGCGAGAACCCCTTGCGCGAGGACCGCTGGGCGATCCTCGCGCTGGCGACGTACCAGTCCGACAGGCAGGCCGAGGCGCTGGCACTGCTGCGGACGGCGCGACGCACGCTGGCCGACGAGCTCGGGATCGACCCCGGCCGGCGGCTGACCGACCTGGAGACCGCCGTGCTGCGCCAGGACCCGGCGCTGCTCCCGACACGCCCGATGCGGACGGTCTCCCCCGAGTGCCCCTACCGCGGACTCGACGCGTTCGGGCCGGACGACGCCGAGCTGTTCTTCGGGCGTGAGGTCGACGTGGACCAGCTCGTCGAGCGGGCCCGTCCCGGCGCGGTGGTGGCGATCTCGGGCCCCTCGGGGTCGGGCAAGTCGTCGGTGCTGCTGGCCGGAGTCCTGGCCCCGCGGCCCCGCCCGGGGCGGGCGGGGGGGGGGGGGCGGCCCCGCCCGGCC
>JAEXPS010000164.1 GCA_023438885.1 Actinomycetes bacterium | reverse complement strand
CCGGGCCGGCTGTGCTGCGGGGCGCGGCACGAGGTGCCGGGCTCGGTGAGGAGGCGGCGCGGTGAGCAGGGAGGTGAGCGGGGAGGTGGGTGCGGAGGTGGGCGCGGCGGCGAGGATCCGGGTGCTGCTGGTCGACGACCAGGCGCTGCTGCGGGCCGGCATCGGCACGATCCTGTCCGCCGGCGAGGACGTGGAGGTGGTGGGCGAGGCCGGCACGGGCGTCGAGGCGGTGGCCCTCGCCCGTGAGCTGAGCCCGGACGTGGTCCTGATGGACGTGCAGATGCCGGACATGGACGGCCTGGAGGCGACCCGGCGCATCGTCGCCGAACCGGAGCTGCACGCCGCCGTGGTGATGCTCACGACGTTCAACCGCGAGGACTACCTGCTCGAGGCGCTGCGCGCCGGCGCGGTGGGGTACCTGCTGAAGAACTCGCGCCCGGAACAGCTGATGGACGCGGTGCGCTCCGCCGCCGCAGGCGACGCGCTGCTGGCGCCGGAGGTCACCCGCGCGGTGATCGCCGCGGCCGTCCTCCCGAAGGCGGAGACCGCCGACCCGCCGCCGGGGCTGACGGAGCGTGAGGCAGAGGTGCTCGCGCTCGTCGCGCGGGGCCTGACGAACGACGAGATCGCGGCACACCTGTTCCTGGGCCGGGCCACCGTCAAGACGCACGTCTCCAACGTGCTGGCCAAGCTCGGCCTGCGTGACCGCGTGCAGGCCGTGGTCTACGCGCACGAGAACGGCTGGACCTAAGTCCTTCCGCCTCGGGACGGAGCCTCGATCTCCGCCTCGCGCCCGATGTGGCGCGCCCCTGACCCGGCCTAGCGTCAAGGCAGTGCCGGCGCCCTGCCGGCGGGTGAGAGGGGACGAGATGCTGGAGCTGTCCGGCCTGAGGCGGTCGTTCGGCGATCGCACGGCCTTGGACGACGTGAGCTTCGAGGTGCAGCGCGGCCGGCTGACCGGGTTCATCGGCGGCAACGGCGCGGGCAAGACGACGGCGATGCGGATCGTGCTCGGCGTGCTGTCGGCCGACGCCGGGACGGTGCGGCTCGACGGCCGGGAGCTCGACGGGCCGACGCGCCGCACCTTCGGCTACATGCCGGAGGAGCGCGGGCTGTACCCGCGGATGAAGGTCGCCGACCAGCTGGCCTACCTGGCGCGGCTGCGCGGCTTCGACCGGACGGCGGCCGACCAGCGCGCCCGCCTGCTGCTGGACCGCCTCGGCGTCGGTGAGCGGGCCGACGACCAGCTCGACAGCCTGTCGCTCGGCAACCAGCAGCGGGTGCAGGTGGCCGCCTCGGTGGTGCACGGTCCGGACGTGCTGATGCTCGACGAGCCCTTCTCCGGTCTCGACCCGATGGCCGTGGACGTGGTGCAGAGCGTGCTCGTCGAGCACGCGGCCTCCGGGGCGCCGGTGCTGTTCTCGTCGCACCAGCTCGACGTCGTCGAGCGCCTCTGCGACGACGTGGTGATCATCGCCGGCGGGCGCATCGTCGCCGCCGGAGGGCGCGAGGAGCTGCGCGACCGGTACGCCGAGCCGCGCTACCAGCTCCAGGCGGGCGCCGACCTCGGCTGGGTCCGCGAGGTGCCGGGCGCCACCGTCCTGGAGCTCGCCGGCGGCGAGGTCCTCTTCGAGGCCGACGAGGCGACGGCGCAGCAGGTGCTCGCCGGCGCCCTGGAGCGGGGGACGGTGCGGGAGTTCGCACCGGTGCGTCCGCGGCTCGCGGAGATCTTCCGCGAAGTCATCAAGGACGAGATCTCGCACCGCTCCGTGGCGGCGCGCGCGAAGAGGGGGGTGGCGGCGTGACCGCGCTCACGGCACAGCGGGCGGCGGCGGCTCCGCCGTCGGAGGGACGCACGGCGCTGCTCGTCGCCGAGCGGGAGATCGGTGCGCAGGTGCGCACCAAGTCGTTCGTGATCTCGACGATCATCATGCTGGTGGTGGTCCTCGGCGGGATCATCCTGGGCTCGGTGCTCACCTCGGACGACGACACGGCCGGGGCAGGCACCAGCACCAGCACCAGTGACGGGGCACTCGCGGGGGACGTGATCCAGGTGGCCGTGGTGCCGCCGCTCGAGGAGCAGGCGTCCAGCCTGCCCGGCGTGCAGGTGGTCCCCGTGGCCGACGAGGACGCCGCGCGCGAGGCCGTCAGCTCCGGGTCCGTGGCGGCCGCCCTCGTCCCCGACGAGGTCTCCGGGGTGCGGATTCTCGCGCAGGAGGAGGCCCCGTCGGAACTCGTCGCCGCGCTGACCAGCGCGCCCGCCGTCGAAATCCTCGACGAGGCCGCGATCAACGAGGGCGTGCGGTACATCGTCACGTTCGGGTTCGGGCTGGTCTTCATGATGGCGGCGATGACGTTCGGCGCGACGATCGCGCAGAACACCGTGGTCGAGAAGCAGACCCGCGTGGTCGAGATCCTGCTGTCCGCCGCGTCGCCGCGATCCCTGCTTGGCGGCAAGATCCTCGGCAACAGCGCGCTCGCGCTGGGGCAGACCGCGGCGATCGCTGCCGTCGCCGTGCTGGGGCTCGTCGTCACGGGGCAGGACGACATCCTGTCCCTCGTCGGCGCCCCGGTCGCGTGGTTCGTCGTCTTCTTCGCGGTCGGTTTCGTGCTCCTGGCGGCGCTGTTCGCGGCTGCCGCGTCGCTCGTCTCCCGGGTGGAGGACACCGGACCGGTGCTCCAGCCGGTGATGATGCTCGTGGTGCTGCCGTACTTCGTCGTCGTGTTCGGCAACGGCAACGAGGTGCTGATGCGGGTGGCGTCGTACATCCCGTTCACCGCACCCGTCGCGATGCCGGCGCGGCTGTTCCTCGGCGACGCGATGTGGTGGGAGCCGCTGGTGTCGTTGGTGGTGCTCGCGGCGTCCGCCTACGGCATCGTCGCGGTGGCCGCGCTGGTGTACCAGCGGTCGGTGCTGCGGATGGGCGGCCGGGTGCAGCTCAAGGAGGTCCTGGGCCGCCAGGCGGCCCCCACCGCCTGACCCCAACGCCCCCCCCCCCCCCCCCCCCCCACCCCCCCGTCCGCGGGAGTGGGGGGGGCCGCCCC
>JAEXPS010000141.1 GCA_023438885.1 Actinomycetes bacterium | reverse complement strand
CCGGCGAGCTCGTCACCGGGTTCACGCAGCTGCACCAGGGTCCTGTCGTTCGGCTTCTTGTTCGGGTTGCGGCGCGGCACCTCCTCGATGCGCTGGTAGCCGCGCACCGCGAGGTCCACCAGGGTCGCGGTGACGTCCACGGGGTCCGCGCGCTCGTCGACGAGCGTGCCGATCTCCCCCGGCCGCGCGCCCTCCGGCGGGGCGAACTGGACGGACACCGCCGAACCGCGGCGGCGCCCGACGAGGGGCTGCTGCCCGCTCGCCGGCCGCAGGCCCGGCGTCAGGCCGAGGTACTCCTCGTCACGCCCCGTCCGGCGCACCCGGTAGGTGGCCCAGCCGATGCCGCCCAGCAGCACGGCCCCGGCGATCCCCCCGCCGACACCGCGCGGGTTGAGCCCGGCCATCTCCTCGAACTTCTTGACGAGGATCGGCTCGGCGTCGAACGTGCCGCCCGCCCAGCCGGTGACGGTGGTGAGCTGCTCGCCGTCGAGCATGTCCTGGAAGAACAACGCGCCGTTGCCGTTGACGGCGGCGGAGGTGCACGGGGTCACCGCGCCGAAGTAGCCGGCGAAGCACGCTGCGCCCTGCGCCGGTGCAGGGCCGTCCACCAGCACGGAGAGGTTCGAGAGGGGCACATCCCAGCCGTTGCCGATGACGTTCCAGTTCAGCTCGTCGCCGCTGTGCTGCGCGTTGGCGGGGTTGATCCAGCCGTCCACGTCGTAGCTGACGACGTAGCGCTGCACACCACTGACGTCGTCGATGTTCTCGTCGCCGATGCGCAGCACGATCGCCCAGGGGTCGTCCTCCCGGTTGATCCCGGCGGGGGCGCCGGTGGGGCTGGACACCCGGAAGTTCGAGTGCCGGTACAGCCGGTCCTGCGCGTCGTCGTACCGCTGGCGCGTGACGAAGCTGAGGTACGGGCCGTGGCCGGGGTTGTTGCCGAAGTCGAAGTCGAAGTCGAGGGTGACGTGAGCGACGCCGTCCGCGTCGACCAGCGCCGTCACGTCGTACCGCGTGATCTCGCGCCCGGACGTCTGGTCGCCGACGGTCGCGGCCGCCGAGGAGGCTCCCAACCCGAGACCCAGCGCAGCAACCATCACCGCGAGCCCGGCAGTTCGTGTCCAGCCCGGCAGTCCGGACTGCCGGGCTCGGCCGGAAGTGCCGGGTTCGGCGTGGGGGGCGGGGGTCAGCGGTCGCGGCGCTCGCGGATGGCGCGCTGAGCCTCCAGGTTGTCTTGGCGCTCGCGCAGGGTCTGCCGCTTGTCCCACTCCTTCTTGCCGCGCGCCAGGGCGATCTCCACCTTGGCCTTGCCGCCGACGAAGTAGAGCGAGAGGGGCACGATGGTCTGCCCCTTGTCCTGCGCGCGGCTGGCCAGCCGGGCGATCTCGTCGTGGTGCAGCAGCAGCTTGCGCTTGCGCCGCGGGGTGTGGTTGGTCCACGTCCCCATCGCGTAGACGGGGATCTGGACGCCGTGCAGCCACGCTTCACCATCCTCGATCTCGCACCAGGAGTCGGTCAGGTTCGCGTGCCCGTCACGCAGCGCCTTCACCTCGGTGCCCATGAGGACGATCCCGGCCTCGAACACGTCCTCGATGATGTAGTCGTGGCGTGCCTTGCGGTTCTGCGCGATCAGGCTGCGCCCGCCCTGCTGCTTGGCCATCTCGCACCTCCCCGAACGTTCCGCCCCGTGGCCGACCGACGAGCGTACAAGCACGCAGGCCCAGCGCACACGGCTTTCCCACTCAGAAGGCGGACACGTTCCCCGGCGCGCGCTCGGCGCGGCTCAGCGTGCGCAGCACAGCCGGCACCCCGTGCCGCTTGACCGCCAGCGTGGTGAGCAACCCGAGCACCGGCGCCACCACCTCCTCCGGCCACGCGGGCGGGTCGATGCCGACGCTGACCGCCAGGTCGTCGCTGTGCACCACCAGCTCCATCACGCGCGTGCGCAGGTAGTCCTCGAGCGTGAGGTTCCAGGAGGTCCACGGCGGGCGCACCACGTGGTCCAGCTCCAGGTCCGGCAGCGTCGCGCGCGTGGCGTCGAGCGCGGCTCGCGCACGCCGCAGCACCTCGTCCCGGCCGGGCGCCGCATCGTCGTCGGCCCGCTGGCGGATCGCCACGTTCGGCTCGTCGTCCACGCCGGCCGCCACCCACACGGAGCGCTGGTAGTGCTCGACGAGGGGCACGGGGCGCTCGTCGAGCGGCGGGAAGGTCAGCACCTCCGGGACCCGCGTCACCTGGCGAGCCAGGTGCGCGGCGAGCGCGCCGACGCTCATCTGCGCCAGCGCGCTCGGCTCGTCCCAGGCCGCGGCGACCTCCGGGCGCCCGACGAGGGTCAGCCCACCCTCCGCGGCCTCGATGAACACGGCCCTCGTCGATGTCGGCATCCCGCCCCCTTCAGTCGAACCCAGTGTGTGTCAGAGCCCGAGGTAACCCCGGGGGTTCACCGTTCCGCCGTTGATGTAGACCTCGAAGTGCAGGTGGCAGGCCGCCGACGTGCCGGTGTTCCCCGCGTAGCCGATGAGCTGCCCGGCCGTCACCCAGGCACCCGCCGAGGTGGTGAAGCTCTGCATGTGGTTGTAGCTGGACATCAGCGACTGCCCGTTGACCCAGCCGTGGTCGATCATCACCTGGTTGCCGTACCCGGCGCGCAACCGCGTCCACTGGACCCGCCCGTCACGGCCGGCGTACACCGGCTGGCCGCACCGGTCGCGCAGGTCGATGCCCGCGTGCAGTCGCCAGTACCCCAGCACCGGGTGCAGCCGCATGCCGTACTCGCTGGTGACGTACATCGGCACCGTGGCGGTGGGGTTCGAGAACCAGGCGCCCGGCAGCGCCTGGCCGGGGTTCGCGGTGGTGCCCTGCTCCGCCGCCCGGCGGCGCTGCTCCTCGATGATCGCCTTGAGCTGCTGATCCAGCTCCGCCTTGGCGGCGTCGACCTCCGCGAGCTGGGCGCGCGCGGCGGCGAGATCGCCCTCCTTCGATGCCTTCAGGTCCGCCTGCTCGCGCTCGAGCCGTTCGACCTCCGCCTTGGCGTTCGCGGCAGCCTGGCGCGCCTCGTCGGCGACCTGCACCTGGCGGTCGGCCTCCGCCTTGAGCTCCGTGATCTTCAGGCGCACCGCCTCGAGGCGTGCTGCCTTGTTCTTGTTCTCCGCCTCCAGGTCCGCGAGCTGGTTGAACACTTCCTCCTGCGTGCGCTGTGCCGCGCCGAGCATCGAGTACGACTGCACGAAGTCCTGCGCCGAGTCGGCGTCGAGGATCATCGTCAGCGCGGAGACGTCGCCACCGCCCCGGTAGGCCTCCCGAGCCATCTGGCCGATGGCGGCCCTGATCGCCGCCTGCTGGTTCTCCCCGTCGGCGATCTGCTGGCCGAGCACCGTCTCCTGGCTCTGCGCGTCGGCGAGCTGGGCCGCGATGAGCTGCTGCTTGCGCAGCGCCTCGTCGAGCACGCCCTGCGCCTGCGTGAGCTTGGCGGTGGCTTCGACGACCTGGTGCTGCAGCGCCTCGAGCTGCTTGATCGCCTCCGCGATGTCGCCGGTGAGCTCCTCGATCGCGTCCTCGAGCTCCGCGGCCCGCCGGTCGGCGGCGTCGATCGCGTTCTGCGTCTGCTGACGCTTGTGCGAGAGGTCGTCGGCCACCGCGGGCTGGGCCACGGCTGTCAGGCCGACGAACAGCGCGGCGAGTGCCGCGGTGAGGATCTTGCGGGGCCTCGTCATGCCATCACACCTTCGTGAACCGGTTGAGGGTCACCAGGGACGAGATCAGCGCGAGCACGATCGCGATGCCGAGAAGCATCGGCGCGATGGCCGCCACGTCCGCGGTGCCGACGTACGGGATCCACTGCACCGACTGCTCCAGCCAGTCCGCGACGAGGTACCGCACGGTCAGCCAGAGCGCGCCGATGGCCATCGCGGCCCCGACGGTCGCGGCAATCGCACCTTCGAGCATGAAGGGCAGTTGGATGAAGAGGTTCGAGGCGCCGACGAGCCGCATGATCCCGGTCTCGCGGCGCCGGGAGATCGCGGACAGCCGGATGGTGGTGGTGATGAGCAGCACGGCCGCCAGCAGCATCACGGCCGCGAGGCCGACGGACAGCAACGTGGCGCGGTCCAGCACCAGGAACAGCCGGTCGAACAGCGCCCGCTGGTCCTGGACCTCCTCGACGCCGTGCATGCCGGAGAGCACGTCGGCGACCACCTGGAACTGCGTCGGGTCCGTCAGCTTGATGCGGAAGGACGCGTTCATGTCGTCGACCGTCGCCGCCGTGGCCCAGAACTGGCCCGCGAACCGCTCCTGGAACGAGGCGAACGCCTCTTCCTTGGTCTCCACCTCGACGCTCTGGATGAGCGGCTTGACCTCGGGAGCATCGAGCGCGGCGCGGATCTTCGCCATCTGCTCCTCGGTCACCTCGCCGCCCGCGCACGTGGGGGCAGACGAGTGCGCCGGGCAGAGGAACGCGCTGACCTCGACCTTGTCGTACCAGTCGTCCTTCATCTTGCCGATCTGCGTCTGCAGCAGGGACGCGACGCCGACGAAGGTCAGGGAGACGAAGGTGACGAGGATGACCGAGACGGTCATCGAGAGGTTGCGGCGCAGGCCGAGACCGATCTCGCTGAAGATGAATCGGAGCCTCATCTCACCGGTCCGATCCGTAGACGCCGCGCGACTGGTCGCGCACCAGGGTGCCTGTCTCGAGCTCCACCACGCGCTTGCGCATCTGGTCGACGATCTCGTCGTCGTGCGTCGCCATCACCACCGTGGTGCCGGTGCGGTTGATGCGGTCCAGCAGTCGCATGATCCCCAGGGAGGTGGTCGGGTCGAGGTTGCCCGTGGGCTCGTCGGCCAGCAGGATGTCCGGCCGGTTGACGAAGGCCCGGGCGATGGCCACGCGCTGCTGCTCGCCACCGGACAGCTCGTGCGGGCGGCGCTTCTCCTTGCCGGCCAGGCCCACCACCTCCAGCACGTCGGGGACCGTGGTGAGGATGTGGTGGCGGGGCTTGCCGATCACCTGGAGCGCGAAGGCGACGTTCTCGAACACCGTCTTGTTCGGCAGCAGCCGGAAGTCCTGGAACACGGCGCCGATGTGACGGCGCAGGTGCGGGACCTTCCAGCTCGACAGGGTGCCGAGCTCCTTGCCGGCCACCCACACCCGCCCGGCGCTCGCCCGCTCCTCACGCAGCACCAGCCGCAGGAACGTCGACTTGCCCGAGCCGGAGGCGCCGACGAGGAAGACGAACTCGCCGCGCTCGACGTCCAGGCTCACGCGGTCGAGCGCGGGCCTGGCGCCGCGCGCGTAGACCTTCGTGACGTTCTCGAAGCGGATCACTGATCGAGGCTACGAACGGGCGTTCGGGTCCAGGGACAGGACACGCCGCACCAGACGGCGCGATTCGGCTCTTCCGGGCGCGTTCGTCGGGCGTACCGGGACATACCGCCCGGTCAGTCGTGGTTTGGCGAGCGCCGCCAGCGGATGCCGGCCTCGAGGAACCCGTCGATGTCGCCGTCGAAGACCGCGGCCGGGTTGCCCACCTCGTACTCGGTGCGCAGGTCCTTGACCATCTGGTACGGGTGCAGCACGTAGGAGCGCATCTGGTCGCCCCAGCTCGCCTTGATGTCGCCGGCGAGCTCCTTCTTCTTCGCGTCCTCCTCCTGCTGGCGCTGCACCAGCAGGCGCGACTGGAGCACGCGCATCGCGGCGGCGCGGTTCTGGATCTGGCTCTTCTCGTCCTGCATCGAGACCACGATGCCGGTGGGCAGGTGCGTGATGCGGACGGCCGAGTCCGTGGTGTTCACCGACTGGCCGCCCGGGCCGGACGAGCGGAACACGTCGATGCGGATGTCGGTCTCGGGCACGTCGACGTGGTCGGTCTGCTCGATGAGCGGGATCACCTCGACGGCGGCGAAGCTCGTCTGCCGGCGGCCCTGGTTGTCGAACGGGCTGATGCGCACCAGGCGGTGCGTGCCCGCCTCGACCGAGAGGTTGCCGTAGGCGTACGGCACCTTCACCTCGAAGGTCGCGGACTTGATGCCGGCCTCCTCCGCATAGCTCGTGTCGAGCACCTTCGTCGCGTACCCGTGGCGCTCGGCCCAGCGCAGGTACATCCGCAGCAGCATCTCGGCGAAGTCGGCGGCGTCGACGCCGCCCGCGCCGGAGCGGATCGTGACGACCGCGTCACGCTGGTCGTACTCGCCGTTGAGCAGGGTGCGGACCTCGAGCTCGCCGAGGTCCTTGCGGATCTTGCTCAGCTCCCCCTCGGCCTCGGCGAGGGTGTCCGCGTCGTCCTCCTCGGCCGCGAGCTCGGCGAGGGTCTCCAGGTCGTCGATCCGGGCGCCGAGCTTGTCCACGCGGTCCAGCTCGGCCTGCGTGGCGGACAGCGCGCTGGTCACCTGCTGGGCGTGCTCGGGGTCGTCCCACAGGTCCGGGGCGGAGGCCTGCTCCGACAGCTCGGCGATCTTCGCCTTGAGCACCGTCGGGTCGCTCACCGCGCGGATGGACTCCAGCGTGGTGCGCAGATCGCGGATCTCGGCGGGGAAGTCGGTGGTGGCCACGACCGTCCAGGGTACCGGCGAGGAGGGAATAGGCCGGACCGTGTGAGACGCTTGAGCCACTGGGAGTGCCGCAGAGCGCGGCGCCCCGCGTCGTGGAGAACCCCCCGAGCCCTCTTCCCGTCGCCCCGCTCGGCCGCCCTGCGGCCCGCCGGTGGCGGCGCCGGCCCGGTCGCTCGCGCGGCGGACCCACGACCCCGACCTGCCGCGGCCTGTCGCCTGCGGCGCCTGAAAGGCTGTTCATGACCACCTTCGCCGATCTCGGCGTGCCCACCGTCCTCGCTGCCACCCTGGCGCGGGCGGGCATCACCTCTCCCTTCCCCATCCAGACCGCCACGCTTCCCGACTCGCTCTCCGGCCGTGACGTGCTCGGCCGCGGGCGTACCGGCTCGGGCAAGACCCTCGCGTTCGCGCTGCCGCTCGTCGCGCGGCTCGCTGCGTCGTCGTCGGCCAACCGCGGGTCCCGGCCCGGTGGCCGCGCCCTGCCCGCCCCCCGCGGGCTGGTGCTCTGCCCCACCCGCGAGCTGGCGAACCAGATCGACGCGACCCTGGCTCCCCTGGCCGCCGCGGCCGGGCTGCGCACGACGACCGTCTACGGCGGTGTCGCGCAGTCGCGGCAGGTCAACGCGCTCAACGCGGGCGTCGACATCGTGGTCGCCTGCCCCGGGCGCCTCGAGGACCTGCTGAACCAGAAGCTGCTCACCCTCGAGGGTGTGCAGATCACGGTGCTCGACGAGGCGGACCACATGGCCGACCTCGGCTTCCTGCCCGGGGTGAAGCGGCTCCTCGACCGCACCCCGGCCCGCGGCCAGCGCATGCTGTTCAGCGCCACGCTCGACAACGGCGTCGACGTGCTGGTGCGCAGGTACCTGACCAACCCCGTGCACCATGCGGTGGACCCGGCGGAGTCCCCGGTCACCGCGATGACCCACCACGTGCTGGAGCTCGCGGACGTCGCGGCCAAGCAGGCCGTGGTGCGCCAGCTCGCCGGCGGCACCGGGCGGCGCGTGCTGTTCCTGCGCACCAAGCACCACGCCAAGAAGCTGGCCAAGCAGCTGGTCGCCGAGGGCATCGCCGCCGTGGACCTGCACGGCAACCTGGGCCAGGGCGCCCGCGAGCGCAACCTCGCCGCCTTCGGGTCCGGCGAGGCGACCGTGCTGGTCGCCACCGACATCGCCGCCCGCGGCATCCACGTGGACGACGTGGAGCTGGTGGTGCACGTGGACCCGCCGGCCGAGCACAAGGCGTACCTGCACCGCTCCGGCCGCACCGCGCGCGCCGGTGCCGAGGGCGTCGTGGTCACCCTCACGCTGCCCGAGCAGCGTGCGGACGTGCGGGCCATGACCCGCGCCGCGAAGATCGCCGTCCAGCCGCAGCGGGTCACCCCCGGCG
>JAEXPS010000138.1 GCA_023438885.1 Actinomycetes bacterium | reverse complement strand
CGAGGTCGAGCCCGCGTGAGGCCGCGGCGTGCAGCAGGGCGCCCGCCACCGGGTCGGCGCCGAGGGTCAGGCCGCCGACGGCGTCGATCTCACCCGGGCCGAGGCCCACCTCTTCGAGCCGGTCCAGCAGCACGTGCCCGACGAGGGGTGCCGCCTGGTGGTGCAGCGTCACGCGGCGCAGGTCCACGTAGTAGTCGGCCTCGCGTCCCGAGGCCAGCGTCACGCGGCCGTGCACCACGGCCAGGTTCTTGATGAGGTCGCGCAGCTGCTCGCGGGTGTCGGTCACGGCGGCCAGGGTAACCGGCTACTGGCCGTAGCCCTGGATCTCGTGGCGGTAGCGGCCGATGGCGCGGATCGCCCAGCGGGGCGCCAGGCGGGCCGAGCCGGAGGCGATCTTGTAGCGCAGGCTCGGCGTGGAGATCACCACGCCGCGGCGCACGTCCGCGAGCGCGGCGGCCACCACGTCCTCGGGGTTGAGGAAGGTCACCGCCGGGAACATCGACACGTCGACGTTGCCGCGCTCGTGGAACTCGGTGTGGACGAACCCCGGGCACAGCGCCGTCGCCGTCACCCCGGTGCCGCGCAGCTCCACAGCCAGACCCTCGGTGAACGTGCGCACCCACGCCTTGTGCGCCGAGTAGGTGCCGGAGGCCAGCAGGGCCGCCGTCGAGGCGACGTTGAGGATCGCGCCGCGGCGCCGCTCCACCATCGCGCCCGCCGCCGCGTGCGAGAGCACCAGGACCGCGCGCACCATCACGTCCAGGGCGGCCTCCTCGCGGGCGAGGTCTCCCCCGATGAACCGCTGGGAGATCGCGAAGCCGGCGTTGTTCACCAGCAGACCCACGGGCTGGGACTCCCGGCGCAGCCGCTCGGCGACCCGGTCCACGTCCTCGCGGACCGACAGGTCGGCAGGGAGAACCTCGGCCCGCACCCCGGCGGCGGCCTCGAGCTGAGCGGCCAGGCGGCCCAGCCGGTCGCCGTCTCTGGCGACCAGCACGACGTCGTGCCGGGCAGTGGCCAGCTGCCACGCGAACTCCAGGCCGAGACCGGCGCTCGCGCCGGTGACGAGTGCGGTACCCATGCGGACACCCTACGGACCGTGGGCGAGTGCTGGGGAGGGGCGGCGGCGGGCGTCGGTGGCCTTCCGTACCCTGGCCTCGTGCCCACGCCCCAGGACGTCCTGAGTCACGTCTTCGGGTACGACGAGTTCCGGGGTGCCCAGGCCGAGGTCATCGACCACGTGGTGAGCGGCGGGGACGCGGTGGTGCTCATGCCCACCGGCGGCGGCAAGTCGCTGTGCTACCAGATCCCGTCCCTGGTGCGCGAGGGCACGGGAGTCGTCGTCTCCCCCTTGATCGCGCTGATGCACGACCAGGTGGACGCGCTGGCCACGGCGGGAGTGCGCGCCGGGTACCTCAACTCCACGCAGGGGTACGACGAGCGACGAGCCACCGAGCAGGCCTACCTGGCCGGCGAGCTGGACCTGCTGTACCTGGCGCCCGAGCGGCTGCTCTCGGGCGAGACGCTGGAGCTGCTGGGCCGCGGCCGCGTCGCGCTGTTCGCGATCGACGAGGCGCACTGCGTGTCGCAGTGGGGCCACGACTTCCGGCCCGAGTACCTGCGCCTGGCGGTGCTGCACGAGCGGTGGCCGCACGTGCCGCGGGTCGCGCTGACCGCCACGGCGACCGCCGCGACCCACGCGGAGATCCGGTCGCGGCTCGCGCTGGGCGACGCCCGCTCCTTCGTCGCCAGCTTCGACCGGCCCAACATCACCTACCGGATCGTCCCGAAGGACAACCCGAGGGCCCAGCTCTTGGCGCTGCTGCGCGACGAGCACGCCGGCGACGCCGGCATCGTCTACTGCCTGACCCGCAGCTCGGTCGAGGACACCGCCGCGTGGCTCGCCGGCCAGGGCATCGACGCTCTGCCGTACCACGCAGGTCTCGACCGCGCGGTGCGCGCCCGCAACCAGGCGCGCTTCGCGCGCGAGGACGGCGTGGTGATGGTGGCGACCATCGCTTTCGGCATGGGGATCGACAAGCCGGACGTGCGGTTCGTCGCGCACCTGGACCTGCCCAAGTCCGTCGAGGGCTACTACCAAGAGACGGGCCGCGCCGGGCGCGACGGGCTGCCCGCCACCGCGTGGCTCGCCTACGGGCTGGCGGACGTGGTGCAGCAGCGGCGGCTGATCGAGATGTCGGAGGGCGACGAGCAGCACAAGCGACGCCTCGGCCAGCACCTCGACGCGATGCTCGCCCTCTGCGAGACCGTCGACTGCCGGCGGGTGCAGCTCCTCTCGTACTTCGGCCAGGAGTCCGGGCCCTGCGGCAACTGCGACACCTGCCTGGCGCCGCCCTCGTCGTACGACGGGACCGTGGCCGCCCAGAAGCTGCTGTCGACGGTGGTGCGCCTGGACCAGCGCGGCCAGCGGTACGGCGTGGGGCACGTCGTGGACATCCTGCGGGGCAAGACGACCGACCGGGTGCGCTCGCTGCGGCACGACGAGCTGTCGACCTTCGGCATCGGTGCCGAGATCGCGGACGGCGAGTGGCGCGCGGTGGTGCGCCAGCTGGTGGCCGCGGGTCTGCTGGGCGTCGAGAGCGAGCACTCGACGCTGCGGCTGACGGCCGGCTCGGCCGAGGTGCTGCGCGGCGAGCGCGAGGTGCGGCTGCGGCACGACC
>JAEXPS010000127.1 GCA_023438885.1 Actinomycetes bacterium | reverse complement strand
CCCCCCGTCCGGGTTCTCAGTCGTTCTCAGTCGTTCTCAGTCGCCCGACGAGCCCCGGCGCTCCCGCCGCGGCACCCGCAGCCCCGAGGCGCGCAGCCGCCGCACCAGCTCCCGGCCGCCGACCGGTTCCGCACCGAGCGCGACGAGCTCGTCGAGCCGCTCGGCCGGGACGTCGTAGTGGTCCACGTCGAAGCTGCGCGGCGGAAGGCCCGCTCGGCGGGCGAAGGCGTGCAGCTCCTCGTACGAGGCGTCGCTGACCAGGTGCGCCCAGAGCGTGCCGTGACGCGGCCACAGGGGGGTGTCGACGAGCACGGCCACCGCCGCAGGCTACGTCGTCACCGGCCGAACAGCCGGGCGGCGGCGGCCTCGGCCTCGCCGTAGGCCTCGGAGGCCACCCGCATCGCACCGGCGATCTGCGCCAGCGACTGCTCCACCCGCGCCTGCGTCGCCGACCAGTCGGCGACGATCGCGCCGAATGCCGCCGCGGCCGCACCCTTCCACACCGCCTGCAGCTCGGAGAGCTGCCGATGCATCGCCGCGACCTCCGCCTGGATCGACGACGAGCGCTGCTGCACCGCCGTCGCCGCCTGCGCCAGCTGGACGACGTCCACCTCGTACCGGCTCACTGCGCCTCCCTCGGCCCGCCGGGCCGGTGATGACCGACGAGGACGGCGGGATGGGCGGGACGCTAAGGACGCGTCACGCTCGCGGGGACGACGAACGCACAGGGAGCCGCCGTCGCGGGCACCGGCCGGGGCTGTGGGCGGCTCAGCGCCCGGTGCCGGCGACCGACTTCGGGATCACCGTCACCGTCGGGCGGGTGGATGTCTCGCCGGGCCTGGCACCGTCCGCCGGCGCCGCGGCCTCGTCGGTCCCCGGCTCGGGGGCGCCCGCCGCCTGCTGCGCCTCGAGCTTGGCCAGCTCCTTCTCGACGCGCGCCAGCTCGGCGGTGACGTTCTGCCGCGCGGGCTCCTCCCAGCGCTCGGACAGCGGGGAGAGGAACAGCGAGGGACGTGCCAGCAGCTTGCGCAGGATGTGCCGGCGGGCGCGCAGGAAGTCCAGCGGCGCCACGTGCGCGTACTCCGCGCGCAGGTCCTCGACGTACGCCTTGTAGCGCTGCGGCTCGACCGCCAGCATGCCGAGGTCGGCGTCGCACAGGACGGCGGTGTCGGGGTCCGCGGGGTCGGGGGTGTGCCGCGCCAGGTGCACCAGCATCTCGTGGACGCGGTGCGCGCACGCCTGCGGGACGCCGAGCGCGACGAGCTGGCTCTCCGCGACGTCGGCGCTCGCGGTCTCGTCCTCCCCGGCCTTGTTGGCCCGCTGTGCCGCGACTCCCGCCTCGAAGACGATGCCGTGGTACCAGGCGGCCAGCCGCACGGCGTCGGGCTCGTGCGTCTCCTCGGTCAGCTCGTCGACCCGAGCCAGCACGGCGACGAGGTGCTTGAGGTTGTGGAAGCGCCGCTCCGGGCTGCTCCAGCGGTCGATGAGGGCCTCACCGACCGTGCGGATCTCGTCGGGATCGGCGGTTCCGCCTACGGCCTGGACACTGCGGACGAAGGCTGGCAAGAGCCACTGTGGCGCGTCATAGACGCCCATGGGAAAGACCTCATCGACGGTCTACTCGGACACACCATGGTAATCCGCACTGGACGCTTGTCCGGTGGGGATTGCCACACGCACCGTCGTGCCGCCGCCGGGTGTCTCGCACAGCGAGACCGTGCCGTGGTGCGCGCCGACGATCGCGGCAACGATCGCCATGCCGAGGCCGGTTCCGCCCGACTCCCGCGTACGCGACGCGTCGACCCGGTAGAAGCGTTCGAACACCCGCGCGGCATGCGCAGGATCGATGCCGGGGCCGTGGTCGCGCACCTCGAGGACGCCGACGCCGTCGGTCCTGCCGGTCGCGATCTCGACCGGTGTGCCCGCCGGCGTGTGCCGCACCACGTTGCCGACGAGGTTCGCCACCACCTGGCGCAGCCGGGCGTCGTCTCCCGTCACCACCGCGGGGCCCTGCTCGTCACCGTCCAGCGCCACCAGGGTGGCGGGACGCTCCGGGTCCAGGGCGCGCAGGTCGCTGATCGCGTCGGCGGCCAGCACCGTCAGGTCCACCTCGGCCTGGGCCACCGGCCGGCCCTCGTCGAGCCGGGCGAGCAGCAGCAGGTCCTCGACGAGCGTGCCCATGCCGGTGGCGGAACCCTCGATCCGGCGCATCGTGTCGGACATCTGGTCGTCGCTCGTGATGGCGCCCATCCGGTACAGCTCCGCGTAACCGCGGATGGTGGCCAGCGGCGTGCGCAGCTCGTGGGAGGCGTCGGCGACGAACCGGCGCATGCGCTCCTCGGACGCCGTGCGGTCGGCGAACGCCTGCTCGATCTGCGCAAGCATCCCGTTGAGCGCGGCCGCGAGCCGGCCCACCTCGGTGGACTCCGGGAGCGACGGCACGCGCCGGGACAGGTCTCCGGCCGCGATCGCCGCGGCGGTGTCCTCGATCTGCGCGAGGGGCTTGAGCGATCGGCGCACGGCGAAGCCCGCGGCCAGCGCGCCCAGCAGCACGATGCCGGCTCCGGAGAGCAGCAGCACGCCGACCATGGTGCGCGCGGTGTCGCTGGTGCCGGCCAGCGGAAGGGCGACGATCACGGAGCCGTTCCACTCGGTCGAGAAGGCGATGGCCCGCCAGTTGGAGTCGTGCTTGCTCGAGGACACCGTGAAGGGCCGTCGCTCGAGCTCGTTCGCCTCGGCCGCGGTCAGCTCCGGCAGGCGCGGCGTGCCGTAGGTGTCGACCGTGGTCTCGGCGAACCACGGCAGGTCGTAGCCGGCCGCGCGCACCCGCACGTAGTAGTCGCTCGCGACCGGCGTCTGCCGGTAGCCCTGGAAGTCGGCCCACTGCCGCTGGGCGATGACGATGCCCTCGGTCTTCAGCTTCTCGTCGATCTGCGCGACGAGGGAGCGCTGGAGCAGCGCCACGCTCGTCACGCCGGCCAGCACCAGGCCACCGGCCACCAGCACGGTGATGACGGCGATCAGCCGTGCCGAGAGGGGCACGCGCGCCCAGGCGGCCCCGAGGCCGGCGCGGGCGGCGGCGAAGCGCCCGCGGAGCGCGTTCACGTCTGCTCGCGCAGCAGGTAGCCGACGCCCCGCTTCGTGTGGATCAGCGGCTTGAGCCGTTGGCCGTCGGCACCGTCGATGTGGTCGATCTTGCGGCGCAGGTAGGAGATGTACGACTCGACGATGTTCGCGTCGCCGCCCCAGTCGTACTGCCACACGTGGTCGAGGATCTGCGCCTTGGACAGCACCCGGCCCGCGTTGAGCATGAGGTAGCGCAGCAGCTTGAACTCGGTGGGGGAGAGGTCGATCGCCACCCCGGCGCGGTGCACCTCGTGCGAGTCGTCGTCGAGCTCGAGGTCGGCGTACCGCAGCACGCTGGTCTCGTCGACCGTGCCCCGGGTGCGCCGCAGCACCGCCCGGATGCGCGCGACGACCTCCTCGAGGCTGAACGGCTTGGTGACGTAGTCGTCGCCGCCGACGGTCAGGCCCTGGACCTTGTCCGAGGTGTCGTCGCGCGCCGTGAGGAACAGCACGGGCACGAACTGGCCACGCTCCCGCAGCCGGCGGGTGACGGCGAAGCCGTCGAGGTCGGGCATCATCACGTCGAGCACGACGAGGTCGGGCTGGACCTCCTTGGCGAGCTTGAGCGCCGCCTGGCCGTTGCCGGCCGCGTACACCTCGAAGCCTGCGAACCGCAGCGACGTGGCCAGCAGCTCGCGGATGTTCGGCTCGTCGTCCACGACCAGCAGGCGTGCCTCGGGTTCGGTGCTCACCGCCCCAGTGTGAGCACCGAACCTGAGAGACCGCTGGATGTCGGCTGCTACTCCGCTTCGATCTGAGCGGTCACCGACGTGGTGCCGAGCACCTGCGGGGCACCGCCGGACTTGAGATGGGCGAGCCGCGCCTCGATCTCGATCTGGGTGTCCGACGACTCCAGCTCCTGGAACTGCGCCTCCAGCGAGGATGCGGCGAGCTCCGCGTGACCGGCGGCGGTCGCCTCCTCGCGGCGCACCCGGTCCTCCCACCGCGACAGCTCGCTGGTGGGGTCGAGCACGTTGATCGATCCGATCGCCTCGGTGACCTGCTGCTGCGCCTGTGCGGACTTCTGGCGGGCGACGAGCGTGTCGCGGCGGGACTTCAGCTCGCCCAGCTTGTCCTTCATCTGGGCCAGGCCGGTCTTGAGCTTGTCCACCGCCTCGCGCTGGGACGCGATGATCGGCTCCGCGTCGCGGACCTCCTGCTCGGCGCTGATCTGCTTGCCGAGCGCCACCTTGGCCAGGGCGTCGAACTTGTCGGCGTTCGCCGCGTCGCCGGCCTTGCGGTACTCGTCGGCCCGGGTGGAGGCGGCCAGGGCCTTGCGGCCCCACTCGCCGGCGGCGCGGACGTCCTCGTTGTAGTCCTGCTCCGCCAGGCGCAGGTTGCCGATCGTCTGGGCGATCGCGCCCTCCGCGTCGACGATCGAGTTGGTGTAGTCGCGGACCAGCTGGTCGATCATCTTCTGCGGGTCTTCCGCCTGGTCGAGCAACGCGTTGATGTTGGCCTTCGCCAGCTGCGCGATCCGGCCGAAGATGGACTGCTTCTCGGTCATCCTGGTGCCTTCCTCGTTGATGCCCTGCCGTGAGTAACCGGACCTGTGTCGAACCTGCCGAGCTAGAAGCCGCCGCCGACTCCGCCGCCGCCGCCGAAGCCGCCGCCCCCTCCGCCGCCGCAGCCTCCGCCCCCGCCGCCCCCCCCGCCCCCGGGGCCCCCGCCCCCGCCCCGCCGGCTGGAGCCGAGGAT
>JAEXPS010000116.1 GCA_023438885.1 Actinomycetes bacterium | reverse complement strand
TCCATCTGTCGAGCGGGCGGCGAAGTGTCGAGTCGGCGGGGCCGGGGAGCAGACGAGGACCGGCGACGCAGTGCCGGCCCGCCGGTGTCGCGCGGCTGGGGCCCGCCGGTGTCGTGCGGCTGGGGCCGGCCGGCGCCGTGCGGCTGGGACCGGCCGGGCCGGGCCATCTCAGGCCGAGGCGGCGGCAGCCGCCCCGACCGCGCGCAGCACGAACTGCTCGGTCTGCGTGATGGCGCGCTCCCGGGCTGCGGCATCGCCACCCGGCCCCCGGCCCGACAGGCAGGCGTTGATCAGCGGCACCGTGATGTCCAGGTCCTGCTCCGGGAAGGCGCCCGCGGCGATGCCTCGGGTCAGGATGCCGCGCAGCACGGACTCGAACGCCACCACGTGATCGCGCAGCCGCGACAGCGTGGAGCGCGAGACCATCGTGCGCAGGTCGGTGCCGGGCAGGTGGTGCTCGTGCTGCAGCTGCACCAGGGCACGCACGTAGTGGCGCAGCTGGTCCACCGGGTCGTCGATGTGGGCGAGCTGGCGCTGGAGCGCCTCGGCGTACTCGTCGGTCTCGTCGGCGATGAATGCGACGAGCAGGGCGTCCTTGTCCTGGAAGTGGTTGTACACGGCGGTGCGTCCGACTCCGGCCGTCGCCGCGATGTCCGCCAACGTGATGGCGTCGAAGCCGCGGTCCCGCAGGAGGGTCGACAGGGCGTCGAAGAGCCGGCGGCGCATCTGCTCGCGATGTTCCCGGAGCGAGCCCCCGATGATCTTGGGCACGTCGTCATCGTTCCACAGTGCGGACCGGGAGCTGGACGAGAGGGTGGGACGAATCGGCCGGAAGAGGGGCATCCCGATGTGTACGGTGTGACCCGTGCCGGCCCCTGCCCTGCCCCGCCAGCTGGACGGATGTCACGTCCTGGCGCTGTCGGCCGGTTGGGACCCGCGTCCGCTCGCTGCCGCGTGGTTCGCGGGCGCGATCTGGGAGGTTCCGCCGCAGCCGGTCGACCCGATGCTGCTGGCGGCCCCGCCGTCCGGTCGGTCACGTGACGAGTACCTGCCGCCGGAGCCGCGGCGCGGCCGGCTGCGTCTCGCCGGCGGCGTGACGATGACCGGCCCGTGGCCACTGCCGGCCGGTGGCGCGGGACTGCCCGACCACCCGCTGGACCTCTACGCGCTGGCGCCCGGCGTCTCGGACCCCCTGGTGCTGGGCTGGATGGCGGCTGCCGCCCGCCGCGCGGGCGGAGCCGTGGTCCCCGCCGACAGGTCGCGGGTGATCGTGCCGGACTCCGCGGCCTCGGTGGACCTCACCCTGTGGACGCCGACCGCCTACGCGGCACCCGAGCTGGTCGCGGCCGCACGGCCGTACCTCGCCGGCTCCCGCGTGGGCCAGCCCAAGGCCATTCCTGGCATCCCGTCCGCGTTCACCGTGGCGGCCCAGTTCGAGTACGACGGCGCGCTCACCCTCGCTGCCCAGCCGCGGGACGCCGTCCCGGTGGCCGTCGCGGCGGTGGAGTGGGGGGCCCAGGGGCCGTGGACCTACCAGGTGTCCTGGGTGCCGCCGGACCCGGCCGAGCTGCACTCTCCCCAGCCCTCGCGCGAGCACGTCATCGCCCGCACCCGCGTGGTGCCTGTCGTCGCGCGCGTGATGCGCGGGCTGCTGGCGGCGGCGGGCGGGATCGTCGTCGACGAGGGAGGGTTTCCGATCGGAGACGACGAGCTGGCACACAGGAGTGTGAGGCGATGACGATCGAGCCGGACACCAAGGACTGGACCTGGGTGCTGGACCGGCCCTGCCCCGAGTGCGGCTACGACGCCGCGACGACGGACCCGAGCGGAGTCGGCGACGCGGTCCGGGCCGCCGTGCCGCGGTGGCAGGCGGCCCTCGCTCGCCCGGACGCCCGCCGGCGGCCGCAGCCCACGGTCTGGTCGCCCTTGGAGTACGGCGCCCACGTGCGTGACGTGCTGCGGATCTTCGACGAGCGACTGCGGCTGATGCTCGCGCAGGACGACCCGCTGTTCGCCAACTGGGACCAGGACGCCACCGCTGTCGCCGAGCGCTACGACCTCCAGGACCCGGCGGTGGTGTCCGACGAGCTCGCGGCTGCCGCCGCGGTGATCGCCGCGGACTTCGACGCCGTCCCGGCCGACGCCTGGGACCGCCCCGGCCGGCGCTCGAACGGCTCGGTCTTCACGGTGGCGTCCTTCGCCGTGTACTTCCTGCACGACGTGGTGCACCACCTGTGGGACGTGCGCGCGTGATCGAGCTCGCCGCGCTCAGCGGCGAGCTGCACCTGGCGGGGAGCCTGTGGTTGCCCGACGAGCCCGCGGTGGCGCTCCTCCTGATGCACCCCGGGTCCGGGCCCTCCGACCGTGACAACGACGTGTTCTTCCCGCCGATCCGTGCGGCGCTGCTCGCGGCAGGGGTCGCCGTGGCGTCGTTCGACAAGCGAGGCGCCGGCGGCTCCGAGGGCGACTGGCAGGAGGCCGGTGTCGAGGAGCAGGCCGACGACCTCTTCGCAGGCCTCGCCGCCGCCCGCGCCCGGGTACCCGGTGTCCCGGCGGGCGTGTTCGGGCACAGCCAGGGCGGCTGGGTGGTGCAGGCCGCAGCGGCCCGCGGCGGCGTCGACTTTGCCGTCACCAGCTCCGGCCCCGCCGTGACGGTGGGCGAACAGGAGCGCTACGCCATGCGGTGTGCCCTTGAGCGATCGTCGCTGACGCCCGACGAGCGCGCCCGCGCCGATGCCGTGAACGGCGAGATGTACGCGCTCGCGGAGCGGGGGGCGACCTACGAGGAGCTGCTCGCCTGGGCGGCCGACCCGGCCCGGGCGGCAGAGGTCGCCGTCGTCGTGCAGGCGTTCGGGGACGAGCTGCCGGAGCGCGGGCTCTGGAACCTGCTGCTGCGGCTGGCCACGTTCCAACCTTCGGCGGCGCTGGCGCAGGTCGCCGTGCCGCTGCTCGCGGTGTTCGGGGCGGACGACTGCGTGACCCCGACCGTGGCGAGCGCGGCGGTCCTGGAGACGGTGGTGCGCCCCGACCTGCTGACCGTCGCCGTGCTGGAGGGCGGCAACCACCGGATGTCGCACGCCGGCTCCACGGACTTCGTCGGCGGCTACCCGGACGTGGTGGTGCGCTTCGTGCTGGCGCGCGCAGGTCAGTCGCTGACCACGTAGACCGGGGCGTCGCGGAACGGCCGGCAGGGGTCGCCGTCGAGGTACGGCGGCTCGACGGGGTACCGCGAGCCGTACGCGGCGAGGTAGGCGTCGCGCTCGGCGAGCGTGTCGAAGAACAGCTCGATGCCTTGGCACGTCAGCTCACGGTTGCGGACCGAGGTGGTGGCCAGGCCGGCGGCGCGCAGAGTCGCGACGTCGTCGGGCGTGACGTAGTGGCCCTGGTAGGCGGGGCGCACGGCCGCTGCGCCCACAGCAGCCCCCGACGAGCCCGGCCGGGACGGGCCCCCCCCCGAACCCGCGGCGGGGCCCCAAAG
>JAEXPS010000006.1 GCA_023438885.1 Actinomycetes bacterium | reverse complement strand
ACGAGCAGCCGCGTGCCCCGCGGCGCACGCGCAGCGGCTCGTCACCCAGCCGCCTGGTGGTCACCGAGGGCCCCCTGCGCGGCACCATCCTGCCGCTGGGGTCGTCGTCGGTCCTGGTCGGCCGCTCGCCGAGCTGCACGCTCGTGCTGGACGACGACTACTCGTCGTCCCGCCACGCCCGCCTCTACCCGCAGGCCGACTCCTGGTACGTCGAAGACCTCGGCTCGACGAACGGCACCTTCGTCGGCGAGCACCGGATCACCGGCCCGACTCCCGTCCCCACCGGCACGTCGGTGCGGGTGGGCCGCAGCGTCCTCGAGCTCCAGAGGTAGCGCGTGGACATCGGGCTGCGGTACGCGGCCAGGTCGGACGTCGGCCTGGTCCGCTCCAACAACCAGGACTCGGCCTTCGCCGGTCCGCACCTGCTGGTGGTGGCCGACGGCATGGGCGGGCACGCCGGCGGCGACGTCGCCTCCTCGCTCGCCGTCGCCGCGTTCGCCCCGCTGGACGACGAGGCCCACGGTCCCGACGATGCGCTGGCCGAGCTCGAACGCGCGATGGCCGCGGCGCGCGACGAGATCGTCGCCCGCGTCGAGGCCGAGCCCGACCTGGCCGGCATGGGCACCACGGTCACGGCGATCCTGCGGGCCGGCAACAAGCTGGCGATGGCGCACCTCGGCGACAGCCGGGGCTACCTGCTGCGCGACGGCGTGCTCACCCAGGTGACCGTGGACCACACCTTCGTGCAGCACCTGGTCGACACCGGCCGGATCAGTCCGGACGAGGCGGAGCACCACCCGCAGCGGTCCGTGGTGATGCGGGTGCTCGGAGACTTCGACGTCGACGTCACACCCGACCTCTCGGTGCGCGAGGCGCGTCCTGGTGACCGCTGGCTGCTGTGCTCCGACGGTCTCTCGGGCTTCGTCTCGCACGACACGCTCGCCGAGACCCTGCGCGACATCCGCGACGTCGACGCGTGCGCGGACCGGCTGGTCCAGCTGGCGCTGCGCGCCGGCGGAGGCGACAACGTCACGGTGATCGTCGCCGACGTCGTCGACCTCTCCGACGCACCGGACGGCACCGCACCCTCCACGGCCGTCGCCGTCGTCGGCGCCGCCGCGATCAACCGGCACCGCCCCACCGCCGCCGCGGACGGCCCGGCGGCCCGCGCCGCGACGCTCACGAAGAAGGCCGTGGCGGAGGACGGGCCGGACTCCGCGGACGACGAGACGGTCGGCGGCCCCCGGCCGCGCACCCTGCTGGCCGTGTGGGGGATCGCCGCAGCGGTCGTCCTGCTGCTGCTGGGCGGCGGCTACGCCTGGAGCCAGGGCCAGTACTTCGTCGGGGACGACGACGGCACGGTGGCGGTGTTCCGCGGCCTGCCCGCCAGCCTCGGCCCGCTCGAGCTCGCCCGCGTCGTCGAGAGCAGCGACGTCACGGTCGAGGACCTGCCGAACTACCTGCGCGAGCGCGTGATCCGCGGCATCCACGCCAGCGACCTGGCGGACGCCCGCCGCCAGGTGACGCTGCTCGCCGACGAGGTGCCCGGCCCGCAGCCGTCACCGATGCCGACGTTCTCCCCCCGCCCGGTGCCGACGTTCTCCGTCGGCCCGACCCCCACCACCGGGGTCGGCTGATGGCGACCGTCCAGCCCGTGAGGGTGCGGGCGGGTCGCGGCGTCGAGCTGGGTCTGCTGCTCCTGGCCCTCGCGGTCGGGTGGGTCGCCTACGCGCTCGTCGGCCTGGGGACCAGCGACCGCATCCCACCGAACGCCCTCGGCTACGCCGTCGGCACCACGGTGCTCGCCCTGGCCATGCACCTGGTGCTGCGGTGGCGGGCGCCCTACGCCGACCCGGTGATCCTGCCGACCGTCGTCGCGCTCAACGGGATCGGGCTGGCGATGATCCAGCGGCTCGACGTCGCCTACGCGGCGCGCGGTCGTCAGGCCGACTTCGGCGGCAGGCAGCTGGTGTGGACCGCGATCTCCCTCGCGCTGGCAGCCGGAGTGGTCATCCTGCTGCGCGACCACCGCACGCTGCGCCGCTACACCTACACGGCCGGTCTGGTGGGCCTCGGCCTGCTCGTCATGCCACTGATCCCGGGCATCGGCCGGGACATCAACGGCGCCCGCATCTGGGTGCGCATCGCAGGCGTCGGGCTCCAGCCTGCGGAGCTCGCCAAGATCGCGCTGGCCGTGTTCTTCGCCGGCTACCTGGTCACGCACCGCGACACCCTGACGCTGGCGGGGCCGAGGCTGCTGGGCGTGCAGCTGCCGCGGCTGCGCGACCTGGGGCCGATCGTCGCGGTGTGGGGCGCCTCGGTGGCGATCCTGGTGTTCCAGCGCGACCTCGGCACCTCGCTCCTGCTGTTCGGCATGTTCGTCGCGATGCTCTACCTCGCCACGGAGCGGGTCTCCTGGGTGTTCATCGGCCTGCTGCTGTTCGCCGCGGGCGCCTACGCCGCGTCCATGGTGTTCAGTCACGTGGGCTCGCGGTTCGACGGCTGGCTGAACGCCCTGAGTCCGGAGCAGTACGACCGGCCCGGCGGCTCGTGGCAGCTGGTGCAGGGACTGTTCGGGTTGGCCAACGGCGGCCTGTTCGGCACCGGATGGGGCGCAGGGCGCCCGGACATCGTCACGTTCGCCGAGTCGGACTTCATCGTCGCGGCGCTCGGCGAGGAGCTGGGGCTCACGGGTCTGGTGGCGATCCTGATGCTCTACGCCGTGCTGACCGAGCGGGGCATGCGCACGGCCATCGGCGTGCGTGACGGCTTCGGCAAGCTGCTGGCGGGCGGCCTGGCGTTCGTCATGGCGTTCCAGGTGTTCGTCGTCGTCGGAGGGGTCACCCGGCTGATCCCGCTGACCGGCCTCACCACGCCGTTCCTCGCGTACGGCGGCTCGTCGCTGCTGGCCAACTGGATCATCGCCGCGCTGCTGCTGCGGATCTCCGACGACGCCCGGCGACCCACGCCCGCCGTCCCGGCCCGCGCCGGTGACGACCAGCCGACCGAGGTGGTGACCGCGTGAACACCCCCCTGCGACGCCTGGCCACGATGGCGCTGGTGATGTTCCTGGTGCTCACCGGCGCCGCCACCTGGGTGCAGGTGGTCCAGGCGCCGAAGCTGAACAACGATGCGCGGAACGCGCGCGTGCTCTACCGGGAGTTCGGCTCGGCGCGCGGGCCCATCGTGGTGGGGGGCACGGCCGTCGCCTCGTCGGTCCGGGTGGACGACCCGTTCAACTACCAGCGCATCTACGCCGACGGTGAGCTGTACTCGGCCGTGACCGGCTTCTTCTCGATCGCCAACGGCCGCAGCCAACTGGAGCTCGCGGAGAACGACGTGCTGACCGGCCGCGGCGACCAGCTCTTCTTCAGCCGCGTGCGTGACCTGCTGACCGGCCGCTCGCCCGAGGGCGCCGCGGTGGAGACGACGATCAACGCGGCGGCGCAGCAGGCAGCGCGCGCCGGGCTGGGTGACCAGCAGGGCGCCGTGGTGGCCCTCGACCCGACGACGGGCGCGATCCTCGCGGACGTCTCCACCCCCGGCTTCGACCCGAACGTGCTCGCCGTCCACGACACCCAGGCCGCCGCCGACGCCTACCGCACCTTGGCGGCCGCCGAGGGCAACCCCCTGCGGCCCAACACCACGATGGAGCGGTACCCGCCGGGGTCCACGTTCAAGCTCGTCACCGCTGCGGCAGCGCTGGAGTCGGGTGCCTACGCGCCGGACACGATGCTCGCCTCGCCGCGCACGCTGACGCTGCCGGGCACCACCGCGACGATCCAGAACTTCGGCGGCTCGAGCTGCGGCGGCGACCAGGTGACGCTCGCCCAGGCGCTGCGCGTCTCGTGCAACACGGCGTTCGCGCAGCTGGGGATGGACCTCGGCGACGACGCGATCCGTGCACAGGCCGAGGCCTTCGGCTTCAACGAGGCCGGCCTGACGGTGCCGCTCGACGTGGTGGAGAGCGTGTTCCCCAGCGACCTGGGCCTGCCGGAGACGGCGCAGTCCGCCATCGGCCAGCGCGACGTCCAGGCGACGCCGATGCAGATGGCGATGGTCGCGGCGGCCATCGCCAACGGTGGCACCCTCATGCGGCCCTACCTGGTGCAGACGGTGCGGGCCGCGAACCTCTCGGTGGTCTCGCAGGCCCAGCCGGAGGTCTACCGGCGCCCGATGACGCAGGCGAACGCCGCAGCGCTGCGCGACATGATGGTCGGCGTCGTCGAGAGCGGCACCGGCACCGCCGCCCGGATCTCCGGCGTCACCGTGGCCGGCAAGACCGGCACCGCGCAGACGGTCGAGGGCCAGGCGCCGCACGCGTGGTTCGTCGCGTTCGCCCCGGCGGAGGCGCCTCGCGTGGCGGTCGCGGTGATGGTCGAGCACGGCGGTTCCATGGGCAACGAGGCGACGGGCGGTGCGGTCGCCGCGCCGATCGCCCGCGCCGTGATCCAGGCGGTGCTGGGCGGATGATCACGGCACCCGGCGTCGCACTCGGCAACCGCTACCGGCTGGAGCGGCGCCTCGCCGTGGGCGGCATGGGCGAGGTGTGGCAGGCGTACGACGAGTCGCTGCGCCGCTCCGTCGCGGTCAAGGTGCTGCGCGACGAGTACGCCGGCGACTCGGGGTTCCTGGCGCGGTTCCGCACCGAGGCACGCAACTCCGCGGCGCTGTCCCACCCGAACATCGCCGTGCTGCTCGACTACGGCGAGCAGGACGGCTCGGCCTACCTGGTGATGGAGCTCGTGGTGGGCGAGCCCCTCTCCGACGTGCTCGAGCGCACGCCGGTGCTCGCGGCCGACCAGCTGATCCCGGTGCTGGCCCAGACGGCGCGCGGCCTGTCCGCGGCGCACGAGGCCGGCGTGGTGCACCGCGACGTCAAGCCCGGCAACATCCTCATCGCGCGCGGCGGGCGCGTGAAGATCACCGACTTCGGGGTGTCCCGCTCGACCGGCCAGCCGACGCTGACGGCGAGCGGCATGGTGATGGGCACCGCCCAGTACCTGTCGCCCGAGCAGGCCGTCGGCAAGCCCGCCACCCCACTGTCCGACCTGTACTCGCTCGGCGTGGTCGCGTACGAGGCGCTCGTGGGACACCGGCCGTTCACCGGGCCCACGGCCGTCGACATCGCGGTGGCGCACGTCAACGACCCGGTGCCGCCGCTGCCCGCGTCCGTCGAGCCCGGCCTGGGCGCGCTCGTCATGCGCCTGCTGGACAAGGACCCGAGCAAGCGGCCGCAGTCGGCCGAGGAGCTCGCCGGCCTCTTCGACGCGCTGACCCCGCGCACGCCGCCGGCCGGGGTGGCCGTGGTGGTCGACGAGCCCAGGCGACCCGCGCCGCCGAGCGTGCCGCCCGCGGCGCCTGTGCCGCCGGTCCCGCCCTCGTACCCGCCGGCCCGGCCGGTGCGGCCGCCGATGCCCCGGCACGGGGCGGCGTCGCTGCCCGTGCCGACGCCCGAGAGCGTGGGCCACCGGCTGGGGCGCTGGCGCTGGCCCGTGGTGGTCGTCGTGCTGTTGCTGCTGGTGCTCCTCGGCGCCCTGGCGGCCGACCGGATCACGGGCGCTCAGGGGCCGCCGGCAGCGCCGTCGCAGGTGACAGGCGCGGGACTCCGAGTCCCGATCGTGACCGAGAGCTCAGGGATGGGGATGGGATGATCGGGCAGGATGACGGAGGGCATACGCCCCCTGACCAGAGAAGGGCGCGGCACGTGGACGACGGATCGAGGATCCTCGCCGGACGGTACGAGGTCGGCGAGCTCATCGGGCGCGGCGGCATGGCCGAGGTGCACATCGGCTACGACCGGCGGCTGGGCCGCACCGTGGCGATCAAGATCCTGCGCTCGGACCTGGCACGTGACCCCTCGTTCCAGAACCGGTTCCGCCGCGAGGCCCAGTCCGCCGCGGCGCTGAACCACCCGGCGATCGTCGCGGTCTACGACACCGGCGAGGACGTGGTCACCGAGCCGACCGGCGTGGTGGCCCACGTGCCGTTCATCGTCATGGAGTACGTCGAGGGACACACCGTCCGCGACATCCTGCCTGACGGCGCCGCCGTGCCGATCGAGGAGGCCCTGGAGATCACCGTCGGCGTGCTCTCGGCGCTGGAGTACTCGCACCACGCGGGGATCGTGCACCGCGACATCAAGCCGGCGAACGTGATGCTGACCCCGACCGGGGCCGTCAAGGTGATGGACTTCGGCATCGCCCGCGCGGTCGCCGACTCCGCCGCGACCATGACGCAGACGCAGGCCGTCATCGGAACGGCGCAGTACCTCTCGCCGGAGCAGGCGCGCGGCGAGCAGGTGGACGCCCGCAGCGACCTCTACTCGACGGGCTGCCTGCTGTTCGAGCTGCTCACCGGCCGGCCGCCGTTCACCGGCGACTCCCCGGTGGCCGTCGCGTACCAGCACGTGCGCGAGAACGCGCCGACGCCGAGCAGCGTCGCCTCCGACGTCCCCGAGGCGCTGGACCGCGTGGTGCTCAAGGCGCTGGCCAAGGACCGCACGGCGCGCTACCAGACCGCCGACGAGTTCCGCGCCGACCTCGAGGCCGTGCTGCGCGGCGGTGCCGTCAGCGCGCCGGCCGTCGGCGCCGCCCTCGCCACCGTGGGAGCCGCGGATGCGACCCAGGTGATGGACCCCGCGACGCAGGCGCTTCCGCCGGCGACGCTGCCCTGGGGTGCCACCGGCGCGGCCACCAACGGCAACGGGCACTACGACGACGACGAGACCGGCGGGCGCTCCTGGGTGCTCTGGGTGCTGCTCGGCGTCGCCGTGGCGGCGGTGATCGCGATCGTCGCGCTGCTGCTCAACAACCGCGACTCCGGTCAGCCCGCCACGGTCACCGTGCCGAACGTCGTCGGCTGGGAAGCCGACCAGGCGAAGGCCGAGCTCGAGGACCAGGGCTTCGTCCCGCGCCGCGCCGAGATTTCCGACGACACCATGCAGGAGGGCCTCGTCGTCAAGACGGACCCCGCGGCGGACACCGAGCAGGAGCGTGGCTCCGAGGTGACCTACTACGTCTCCACCGGGCCCGCGGACACGACGGTCCCCGACGTCACGGGGCGCCCGGTCGCCGAGGCCGTGCGCCTGCTGGAGGAGGCCGGCCTCGTCGTCGACCCCGTCCAGGAACAGGTGAACGACCCGAACTTCCCCGCAGGGCAGGTCACCGCGACCGATCCGCCGTCCGGCCAGGGCGTCAAGACCGGGTCGACCGTGAAGCTCTCGGTGTCCAGCGGCCTCGTCGAGCTGCCCGACCTCACCGGCAAGACGCAGCAGGAGGCCCAGGACATCCTCGACAGCCTCAACCTGATCCGGGACGAGGAGCAGGAGGTGACCCGCGACCAGCCCGCCGGCACCGTGGTCCGCCAGTCGCCCAGCGGCGGCACGGCCGAGTCACCTGCGCTGGTGCAGCAGCAGTCGCGGGTCACGTTGTGGATCGCCACCGCGCCCACCACCGCCATGGTTCCGGATGTCTTCGGTCTGACCTATGACGCCGCCTACGCCCAGTTGCAGGCGGCCGGCTTCAGCGACATCGTGCGGATGGACGCGGTCGACCCGGATGACAACCCGGTCCAGGTCGGCATGGTCTTTGCCACCAACCCGACCGCCAACACCAATGTCGCGCTGACGCAGAAGATCACGGTCTACGTCGCCAAGGAACCGCCGGCCCAGCCCGGCGACCAGCAAGACGGCGGTCAGCAGGGCGGCGGCACCAAGCCGTAGGGCGACGCCAGGCGCGACGCCAGACGCCGAGGGGCTACGCCCGCACCAGGGGGTGGAGCCCGGCTGAGCGTGCGACGGCCTCGCCGTCGCCGCAGATCGCCAGCCAGTTGGCGAGCAGTCGGTGCCCACCCTCGGTGAGCACCGACTCGGGGTGGAACTGCACACCGTGCAGCGGCAGCGTGCGGTGCGCCAGGCCCATGATGATGCCGTTCGCGCGCGCGGTGACCTCGAGCTCGTCGGACACCGTGCCGTCCACCACCGCGAGGGAGTGGTAGCGCGTGGCGGTGAAGGGCGACGGCAACCCGGCCAGCACACCCGTTCCGTTGTGCTCCACGCGGCTCGTCTTGCCGTGCATCAGCTCGGGCGCGTGGGTGACGACGCCGCCGAACACCTCGCCGAGGGCTTGGTGGCCCAGGCACACGCCGAGCATCGGGGTTCCGGACTCGGCGCAGTCCCGGATCACGGCCATGCTCGCGCCGGCGTCCGCCGGCGTGCCCGGCCCGGGAGAGATCAGCACACCGTCGAACCCGGTGCGCAGCTCCACGCTCGGCACGGCGTCGTTGCGCACCACCACGGTGTCGGCGCCGAGCTGGTCGAGGTAGCCGACGATCGTGTAGACGAAGGAGTCGTAGTTGTCGACGACGAGGATCTTGGCCATCACTCACCCACGGTCGTGTCGTTGAAGGGCATGTAGGGCGCGATCGCGGGGAACAGCCACTGGAAGCACGCGGCGATCGCGGCCGCGAGCAGCACGATCACCAGGAACACCCGCACCACCACGGGACCCGGCAGGTGCCGCCACAGCCATCCGTACATCACGACCTCCCGCGCACCATCATGCGGTACCGACCAGCTCGGCCGGCACCCCGGAGTCCACCGGAGCCCAGTAGTCCAGCTCCCCGTGGACGATGTACCGCTGGCGCGCCGAAAGCATCGGGTGGCACGTCGTCATGGTGATGAGGCGCTGTGTCGGCACCTCACCCGGCTGGCCGGGCACCGCCGCGATCACGGCGACGTCCCCCGGGTGCACCACCTCGGTGCCGGTGACCCGGTAGACGTACCAGGCCTGAGCCGTCTGGATCACCACCGGGTCGCCCACCTGCAGCTCCTCGATGCGGTTGAACGGCTTGCCGAACGTGGTCCGGTGCCCTGCCACGGCGAAGTTGCCCACGGCGCCGGGCATCGCCGTCCCCTCGTAGTGTCCGATCCCGAGCACGTCCAGCACCGTCGGCCGGTCCGTGCCCTCGCTGACCGGGCGGGTGAGGGTGGGGTCCCAGCGCGGCACCGTCATGGTGGCGAAGGTGGTCGCGTGCGGCACCACGGGCTCCACGGGCGGCTCGTCGCGCCGTGGAGTGGCGATCGCCGGGCCCGGTGCCGCGGACGGCGCCGCGCCCGTGGGCACCCGGAGGGCGTCGGAGACCCAGGGCAGGTCGTCGACGATCTGCGCCTGTGCCTTGTCGGCCACCACGTCGGTCCACCACAGCTGCCAGACGAGGAACCCCAGGATCAGGACGCCGAGGGTGATGAAGAGCTCGCCCACCACGCCGAGCACGTGGAACCCGGCACGGGCCGCACTCGAGCGCCGCCAGCCCGGCCGCGAGTGGACCGCGAGACTCATCGGCTGGCCCCGGTCTCGGGGTCGTCGTCCCCCGGCCCCGGCAGCGGGTCCACGCCGGCGGGCACCTGCGCGTGCTCGAGCTCGGGTGCCGTGTAGGCCGGCATCTCGATCTCGTCGGACTCGGACACCTCCCAGCCGAGCCCCACCCAGTCCGCGGCCCTCACGTAGCTGCGCACGGCCGCCGACGCGTCGAGCGCGTCCCGCAGCGCCTGGGGGTCGCCCACCGCCCGGACGACGTAGGGCGGCGAGTACACCCGGCCGTGGAGCCGCAGCACGTTGCCGACGCAGCGCACGGCGCTCGTCGAGGCGATCCGCTGATCCATGAGCGTCATGGACTCGGCGCCGCCCGCCCACAGGGCGTTCATCACGGCCTGGATGTCCTGCTGGTGCACCACGAGCTCGTCCGGTCGCACGCCGGGCGGCGCCTGGTCCGGCGGCGCGTCGTCCAGCCGGACGACGAGACCCGGGCCGGTGACCGGCCGTGACCCCGACTCGACGGCGTATCCCACCGGAGCCGCCCTCAGCGACGTCCCCGCGTCCTCGTCGGACTCACCGGTGAGCCGCTGAACCTCCGCGCCCAGGTCGGCCACCTGCGCGGTCAGGTCCTCGACGCGCTGCTCCTGCTCCCGTAGCAGCTGCGGCAGGTCGACGGCGTGGCGGGTGTTGGGGTCGCGCGCCTCGCGCGCGGAGATGACGAACAGCGCGGTGGCCAGCGTGAGCACCACGGCGACGGAGACCCGGCCGCCGGACCACAGGCGGGTGCGGCCGCGGTGCGGGCGATCGCTCACAACCTCTCCTCGCGCCGGGGCGTGCATCCGTTCGTCTAGGCTAAGTCACCGGTCGCCCGGTTCGTTGCGACCCGGGGCCCCCCGGGCCGGCCGTGGCGCAGTCTGACAGGAGTCACCCGACGTGCCCGAGTCCAGGTCGCGCAAGAAGGCCGGCTACGTCGCGCCGCCCGCCAAGTCCGCCAAGAAGGCCCCGAACCCCCGCTGGTTCGTCCCGGTCATGGTTGGCCTCATGGTCGTGGGCCTCGCGTGGATCGTCGTGACGTACCTGTCGCAGTCGGAGTTCCCGATCCCTGGGATCAAGCAGTGGAACCTCGCGGTCGGCTTCGCCTTCATCCTCGCCGGCTTCGGGATGACCACGCGCTGGCGCTGACCGGCCGGTTCATCCCCAGAGGTGCACAACTCTGTGGATAAATCACACCCGTGTAACTCGCTCCCCTCCCAGCGCAGCGTCCGAGGAAGTGGTTGCTGGAGCCACCACATGCTCGGACGTCCCGGTGGGGCGCTGGCGTCGATCAGAGCAGTCCGTACCGGGTGTAGGTCAGCACGGCCGCGGCGACAAGCAGCGCCACCATGCCGACGCTGGCCAGCACGGACACCACCTGCTGACGCTCCTTGGGCGCGTAGGCGTAGGCCGCTCCGATCGCCGCTCCGACGACGAGACCGCCAAGATGCGCCTGCCACGCGATGCCGGGAAGCACGAAGCTCAGCACGCCGTTGAGCACCAGGATCCCGATGATGCCTCCGGCATCCCGGCCCAGGCGGCGAAGCACCACGAGCACCGCGCCGAACAGGCCGAACACGGCGCCGGACGCTCCGACCATCGCCGTGCTCCAGCCACCGACCACCGGTGCGAGCACGACGGCAGCCACGGACCCGCCGATCGCCGACACCAGGTACAGCGTCAGGTACCGCGCGCGGCCGAGGGTGCTCTCGAGGTACGGCCCCACCATCCACAACGCCACCATGTTGAACACGATGTGGAAGATCGAGCCGGTGGAGTGCAGGAAGGCCGCGGTGAGGAACCGCCACGGCTCCACGGACCCGATCAGCGGGCTGAACGCCCACCGCAGCGTCCAGGACGGCACGGTCCACTGCAGCACGAAACTGAGGGCGCACAGCGCGATCAGGGTGATGGTGACCACAGGGCGCCCGTCGCCACGGACGCGACCACCGAACACCGTCTGGGTGGGCCTGGCCGCGCGCGCCGCCTCGGCGACGCAGTCGACGCAGTGCACGCCGACCGCCGCCGGCCGCTGGCAGTCCGGGCACACCGGGCGCCCGCACCGCTGGCAGCGGACGTACGAGATGCGATCCGGATGCCGGGGGCACACGGGTGGCGAGGCGGGTCCCTGCGGCACCAGCCCGTCGGGAGCGCTGATGGCTACTCCTCGACGGTGACCGACTCGATGACGACGTCGTTCACGGGCCGGTCACCGGGACGGGTCGGGGCCGTCGCGATCGCGTCGACCACCGCCTTGCTGGCGTCGTCGGCCACCCGGCCGAAGATGGTGTGCTTGCCGGTGAGCCAGGGCGTCGGGGCGACGGTGATGAAGAACTGCGAGCCGTTGGTCCCGGCCAGCCGCCCGGTGACGCGGTCCGGCTGCTTGCCGGCGTTGGCCATGGCGAGCAGGTAGGGCTCGGTGAACGCGAGTTCGGGGTGGATCTCGTCGTCGAACTGGTAGCCCGGGCCGCCGCGGCCGGTGCCGAGCGGGTCGCCGCCCTGGATCATGAAACCGTCGATGACGCGGTGGAAGATCACGCCCGCGTAGAGCGGCTCGTTCGACGTCTGGCCCGTGCGCGGATCGGTCCACTCGCGGCCGCCGGTGGCGAGGCCGACGAAGTTCGCAACGGTCTTCGGGGCGTGGTTCGGGAGCAGCTCGAGGCGGATGTCTCCGGCGCTCGTGTGCAGGGTGGCGAACATGACGCACAGTGTCGCACGGGTGGTCCGGGCCCTGCGGCGAGTCGCCCGCAGTGGCAGAGTGTGGCTGGAGACAGATCGACCAGGGAGCCGGGAGTTCTGATGGGTCACCTCACCGCACGGACCATCGACGTCGACACCGACAAGCTCAAGACGCAGGCCACCGAGATCGGCGGAGCGCTGGCGGGTGCCGCAGTCCACGCCAAGGACTGGACCGCGCCGAAGGTCCAGGCGTTCGCCGAATGGCTCGCCCCACGCCTCGAGCACGCGTACTCGGAGGCGGTCAAGGCCGCCGCGCCCGCCGTGGAGAAGGCTGCGGGCAAGGCGGGGCCGGCGATCGACACGGCGCACGACAAGCTGGTCGACGAGCTGATCCCGCGTCTGGTCGCCGCCTTCAACGAGGCCGCGGTCAGGGCGGGCAAGGTGGCCGACGAGGCCGCCGTGGCCGCCCAGGAGCAGGCCGCAGCCCTCGCGGAGGCCGCCGAGAAGGCCGCGAGCAAGAAGAGCCACGCCGCGGCGAAGACGTTCTTCGCCGTCGCCGCCGTCGCCGCCGCTGCCGCAGCGGGCGCCGCCTGGTACCGGTCGCGCACGGCCGTCGACCCGTGGGCCGAACCGTGGGAGCCCACGGACCCCACGGGCGCCGACTCGCTGCAGACCCGCCCGCACGACGGCCGGTTCGCCGATGCCGTCGGCGATGCCGCGGACGCGGTGGGCGAGGCCGCCGGCACCGCCGTGGCCAAGACGCGCGAAGCGAGCCAGAAGGCAGCCGAGAAGGCCGCCGAGCTGCGCGAGGCGACCGAGGGCAAGGCCGCTGAGCTCCGCGAGGTCGCCGAGGAGAAGGCGAGCGAGGCCAAGGAGGCCGTCCAGGAGACGGTTCGCCGCGTGCGGCGCAAGGCGCCCGAGGCCACCCCCGAGGCCACCCCCGAGGCCACCCCCGAGGTGCCCCCGGAGGAATACGAGGCTTGACCTGCGGCGCCGCCGCCGACAGTGTTCCAGGCATGGACCTGACGGACGACGCCCTGTGGCCCCCGCTCGGCTTGCGCGTCGTCGGCGCCGGGCTCGAGCTCGTCTGGGCGCGCGACGATCTGCTCCTGGACCTCGCTCGCCTGGCAGCCGGCGGCGTGCATGACGAGGCCTCGATGCCGTTCGGGGTTCCGTGGACACGAGGCACGCCCGTCGAGGTGGCGCGCAGCACGCTCCAGTACAACTGGCGCTCGCGGGGCTCGATGTCCCCCGACAGCTGGGACCTCGCGCTCGTCGTGCGGCGTGACGGTGAGGTGCTGGGGATGCAGGGGATCATGGCCAAGGGCTTCCCCGTGACCCGCGTGGCCGAGAGCGGCTCCTGGTTGGGCCGTGCGCACCACGGGCAAGGCATCGGCTCGCGCATGCGGCTGCTGATCCTCCACCTGCTGTTCGACGGGTTCGACGCCCGAGCGGCCACCACGACGGCGTTCGCCGACAACGCCGCGTCGCTCGGCGTCACCCGCAAGCTCGGGTACCGGGAGAACGGCATGAAGACCGCCTCGCGCGAGGGCGCCGCGGTGGAGCAGGTGATGTTCCGGATGGAGCGTGCCGACTGGGAGGCGCGGCCGGAGTGGATGCGACTGGACGTCGAGCTCCACGGGGTCGGCCCCGTACGTGAGCTGCTGGGCATCCCCGTCTCGTCGGACGAACGGCCCGCCTGAAGGCTCGCGGCAGGGCTATGGTTCGCGCCATGCAACTGGCCGATCTCCAGGCGCGCGTGCGCATCGCCCTGACGAACACCATCGCGAACGAGTGGACGCTGTTCACACCGTCGAGCGGCTCGTCGAGCGCCTCCGAGCGCACCATCTCCTTCCATCTCGGCTGGAACCTGCGGCCTCTGGTCGAGGAGGCCTGGGACATCGACGCCGAGTACGACCGCTCGGGCATGGTGCTGGAGCAGGCCGTGCGGCTGGAGGACGACGCGGCGGGCCGGCGCATCCCGGACCTGATCGTGCACCGGCGCGGACGGCTGGGGCCGGAGGAGAACCTGCTGATCCTCGAGCTGACCGCGGACCGCGAGACCCGTGGCACGGCCGCCGGCGACTTCACGCGGGTCCAGCAGATCCAGCGCCGGTTCGGCTACCGGTACGCCGTGCTCGTCGACCTGCACCTGACGTTCGACGAGAGCACGCCGCAGCTGGCCCCGACGTGGCACTGGGCGACACTCGAGGCCGGCCCGGCGACGATCGACCCCGAGCCCCTGTACGAGGACTGCGAGCTGGCCGACATCAGCGCGCGGGGGGCGCGTAACGCCCGCTGAGCTGGACCGCCCTGCCGCCGGCCGGTCACGTCCGCCCGCGAGCCGCACGACGAGGCGCAGAGCCGTCCCGTTCAGCGGTCCACTCCAGCGAGTAGCGGAACCACAGACGCCGGCGCACCCGAGCCCCGGGCAGCACCGTGGCAGCGGTGCGGACCACCTCGGTGAACGTCTCGTCCGGGTCGCGCAGCGGCATGCCGCTGTGCGCCGGGTCGGCGGGAGACCCGGCCGGGACGGCGGCCGGCCGGAGCCGGCGGTGGGCCGCCTTGTACAGCCCCACCGCGGGGTTCAGCAGCACGGAGACGGCGTCGACGGCGTAGTCCGCAGGGACGCTCGCCCGCGCCAGGCCGACGACGACGAGCCGGCCTCCGGGGGCCAGGAGCCCGCGCGCGTGCTCCAGTGACGCAGCCAGGCCTCGCTCGTGGGCGAGGTGGTGCAGGGAGGCGATCATGGTGACCCCCGCCACCCCGCCCGCAGGTACGGGGCCCGCCCCCAGCGCCAGGTCGAAGAACGAGACCTGGTGGATGGCCACGGCGCCGTCGCCGGCGAGGCGCTCCCGTGCGGTGCTCGCCATCAGCTCGTCGGGATCGACGCCGATCGCCGGACTGAGCCCGCGCGCACGCACGGCCGCGACGAGCGTCCCGGTTCCGCACCCCACGTCGAGCACCGGTCCCTGCACCCCGTCGAGACGACGCAGCACCCAGCCGTGGAAGTGGTCGTTGTGGTTCCACCACGTGAGCCTGTTGACGGCGACCGTTGCGGGCTCGGTCATGACGCGGACGCTACCGCGGAGAGGAGGTGGTGGAGCCAAGGGGACTCGAACCCCTAACCCCCTGCTTGCAAAGCAGGTGCGCTACCACTTGCGCCATGGCCCCGGGCACCGCGGCGGGCGCCGCGGCAGGTCACTCGAGCGTGTCGGTGACCTCTGCCCACAGGTCCCGCTCGTCGCGGTCCTGGAGGTACTTCGTGTAGAGGACGTACCCGGCAGCGGCGAGCGCCGCCAGCACCAAGAGCTTCTTCATGCCAGTGCCCTCCTTGCGAGGTGGTGCAGTGGGCCTAACAGGACTTGAACCTGTGACCTCTTCCTTATCAGGGAAGCGCTCTAACCGTCTGAGCTATAGGCCCGGGTGCGCCAGGAGCGCCGCACGAGACTACAGCAGCCGGTTGGTCCGTCCCAAACCCGTCACTCGTCCGTCATGGTGACGTGGACGCCGCCCACCAGGGCTGCCACCACGTTGTAGAGGAAGGCGCCGATGGTGCCGAGCGCCGTGAGCAGGAACACGTCGATCACCGCGACCAGGGTGGCCGCCGAGATCACCTTGCTGAACTCCACGTACTGGAGCACGTTGATGGGGCTCTCCTGACCGACGATGTCGCGGACCAGGGTGTCGACGTTGGTGAAGACGTGCAGCCCGTCGAGCGTCAGCCACAGCACCGCGATCGCCACGACGAGCATCAGGCCCGCCGCGAACGAGAGCAGGAACGAGAGCTTCATCACCGACCACGGGTCGATGCGGGAGATCGCCAGGCGCACGCGGCGCGGGCCGGCGCCGCCCACCATGGGCGTCCTGCCGGTCTGGGGCCGCGGGGCTGCTCCGGGAAGACCACCGGCAGGCAGCGCCCCGCCGGGGATCGGCGCGCCGATGGCGGGGGCCGTCACCGGTGTGACGGGGCGCCCGGGCACGCTCGGGGCGTCCGGGTTGGCGGTCATCGGGTCTTCCTTCGGCCGGGGACGTGTCAACGAAGAGTACGCGGCAGTCATCCCGGATCCGGTGGCTGTGGCGGCCTTACGCAGCCACTGGCCGGTGCGGTCCACTGCGGTCGCCAGCGGCGACGGGCCCAGGTCCTCGTCCTCGTCGGCCGGCTCGTGGAGTGACCGGGCGGGCGGGGGCTCGGGGAACGAAGGGGCTACCGGCGCTTGAGGCTCCTCCACCGCCGGCTCCGGGACGGCTCCCGGAGCGTGGCCGTTGGTCCGCCCCGCGCCGCCCCGGCCGGGAACCGCCGTCACCGTGCCGGACGCGGTGCCGGCGCTGGTGCGGTTGCGCGGGGGGATCGAGGGCGGGATGGAAGGAGGTGGCGCTGCCGTCATGCGTCCTCCGCGGGTGTCGGGTCAGCGGATACCTGATCCACGGTACCTGCATCGGCCGTGGTGTCGTCACCCAACGAGCGCTCGCTGTTGCGTGCCACCGCGATGATGCGGTCGTGGTTGTCGGGCTTGGCGAAGATGACGCCCTGGGTGGTGCGACCCGTCGCATGCACCTCTGACGAGGCCGAACGCACGACCTTGCCGCGCTCCATGATCACCAGCACCTCGTCGTCCTCGGCGGTGACGAGGGCGCCGACGAGGTTGCCGTTGTGCTCCGGCAGGTTGGCCACCTTGATGCCCAGCCCACCGCGACCCTGCTGCCGGTAGTTCTCGACGGTCAGGGCGGTGCGCTTGGCGATGCCGCCCTCGGTGACGGTGAACAAGAACGCGTCCTCGCGCACCACGTCCATCGCCAGCAGCTCGTCGTCCCCGCGGAAGTCCATGCCCTTGACCCCGGAGGTGGCCCGGCCCATCGGGCGCAGCGCTTCGTCGGACGCGGTGAACCGCAGCGACTGCCCGTGGCGGGAGACGAGGATCAGGTCCTGGTCCGCGTCGACGAGCCGTGCCGAGACCAGCTCGTCGGGCCGGCCCTCGTCGTCCTCGCGCAGGTTGATCGCGATGACGCCGCCGGAGCGGTTGGAGTCGTACTCCGCGAGCCGGGTCTTCTTCACCAGGCCGCGCTTCGTGGAGAGCACCAGGTAGGCGGCCTGCTCGTAGTCCCGGATGTCCAGCACCTGCGCGATGCGCTCGTCGGGCTGGAAGGCCAGCAAGTTGGCCACGTGCTGGCCCTTGGCGTCGCGGCCGCCCTCGGGCAGCTCGTACGCCTTGGCGCGGTAGACCCGGCCGAGGTTCGTGAAGAACAGCAGCCAATGGTGGGTCGTCGTGACGAAGAAGTGGTCGACGATGTCGTCCTCGCGCAGCTGCGCGCCGCGCACGCCCTTGCCGCCGCGCCGCTGGGCACGGTAGTTGTCGCTCCGCGTGCGCTTGGCGTACCCGCCGCGGGTGATGGTGACCACCATCTCCTCCTCGGCGATGAGGTCCTCGTCGGTCACCTCACCGTCGAAGGGCAGGATGCGGGTGCGCCGCTCGTCGCCGTGCCGCGCGACGATCTCCGCCAGCTCGGTAGAGACGATCTCCCGCTGCCGCTCGGGGGAGGCCAGGATCGCCTGGTACTCCGCGATCTTCGCCTCGAGCTCGGCGTAGCGGTCGAGGATCTGCTGGCGCTCGAGGGCGGCGAGCTGGCGCAGCTGCATCCGCAGGATCGCGTTCGCCTGCTCCTCGTCGATGGACAGCAGCTCCATCAGGCCCTCGCGCGCGGCCTCGGCGCTCGCCGAGGCCCGGATGAGCGCGATCACCGCGTCGAGCTGGTCGAGCGCCGCCAGGTAGCCGCGGTAGATGTGGATCTGCCGCTCGGCCTCCGCGAGGCGGTGCCGGGTGCGCCGCTGGATCACGTCGAGCTGGTGGGCGACCCAGTGCCGCACGAACCCGTCGAGGGGCAGGGTGCGGGGCACCCCGTCGACGAGCGCGAGCATGTTCGCGCCGAAGTTCTCCTGCAGCTGCGTGTGCTTGTAGAGGTTGTTCAGCACCACCTTGGCGACCGCGTCGCGCTTGAGCACGATCACCAGGCGCTGGCCGGTGCGCCCCGACGTCTCGTCGCGGATGTCCGCGATGCCGCCGACCCGCCCGTCCTTGACGAGCTCGGCGATCTTGGCCGCCAGGTTGTCCGGGTTCACCTGGTAGGGCAGCTCGGAGACGACGAGGCACGTGCGCCCGTGGATCTCCTCGACCTCGACCACCGCGCGCATGGTGATGGAGCCGCGACCGGTGCGGTACGCGTCCTCGATGCCACGCCGGCCGAGGATCGTCGCCCCGGTGGGGAAGTCGGGGCCCTTGATGCGCTCCATGAGCGCCGCGAGCAGCTCCTCGCGGTCCGCCTCCGGGTGCTCGAGGTACCACTGCACGCCGTCGGCGACCTCGCGCAGGTTGTGCGGCGGGATGTTGGTCGCCATCCCCACCGCGATGCCGGCCGAGCCGTTGACCAGCAGGTTCGGGAACCGGCTCGGCAGCACCGACGGCTCCTGCGTCTCGCCGTCGTAGTTGTCGCCGAAGTCGACGGAGTCCTCGTCGATGTCCCGGACCATCTCCATCGCCAGCGGCGCCATGCGGCACTCGGTGTACCGGGGCGCGGCGGCGGGGTCGTTGCCGGGGGAGCCGAAGTTGCCCTGGCCGGCCACCAGCGGGTAGCGCATCGACCAGTCCTGGACCAGCCGGACGAGCGCGTCGTAGATCGCCGAGTCGCCGTGCGGGTGGTACTTGCCCATGACGTCGCCGACGACGCGGGCGCACTTGGAGAAGCCGCGGTCCGGCCGGTAGCCGCCGTCGTACATCGCGTACAGCACGCGCCGGTGCACCGGCTTGAGGCCGTCGCGCACGTCGGGCAGTGCGCGCCCGACGATCACCGCCATCGCGTAGTCCAGGTACGACCGCTGCATCTCCAGCTGCAGGTCGACCTGGTCGATGCGGCCGTGGTCGATCGGCTCGGTTGTCTCGCTCATGCCTAAGTTCCCGTTTCCTGTGCGTCCTCAGATGTCGAGGAACCGCACGTCCTTGGCGTTGCGCTGGATGAAGGAGCGGCGAGCGTCGACGTCCTCGCCCATCAGCACGGCGAACGTCTCGTCGGCCGCCGCCGCCTCGTCGAGCGTCACCTGGAGCAAGATCCGGTGCTCGGGCGACATGGTGGTCTCCCAGAGCTCCTCGTAGTTCATCTCACCGAGACCCTTGTACCGCTGGTGCGGCTTGTCCTTCGGCAGTCGCTTGCCCGCGGCGAGGCCGGCGGCCGTCATCGCGTCGCGCTCGCGGTCGGAGTACGCGAACTCGTGCTCGGCGTTGGTCCAGCGGATCCGGTACAGCGGCGGCTGGGCCATGAACACATGGCCGGCGGTGATGAGCTCCGGCATGTAGCGGAACAGCAGGGTGAGCAGCAGGGTGCGGATGTGCTGGCCGTCGACGTCGGCGTCGGCCATGAGCACGATCTTGTGGTACCGGAGCTTGGCGAGGTCGAAATCCTCGCCGATGCCGGTGCCGAAGGCCGTGATGAGCGACTGCACCTCCTGGTTGCCCAGGGCGCGGTCGAGGCGGGCCCGCTCGACGTTGAGGATCTTGCCGCGGATCGGCAGGATCGCCTGGGTGCGCGGGTTGCGGCCGCGCACGGCGGAGCCGCCGGCGGAGTCGCCCTCGACGATGAACACCTCGCACTCGGCGGGGTTGTTGCTCTGGCAGTCGCGCAGCTTGCCGGGCATGCCGCTGGACTCGAGGAGCCCCTTGCGACGGGTGGCCTCACGCGCCTTGCGAGCCGCCATGCGGGCCGCGGCCGCCTGGATCGACTTGCGGATCACGTCCTTGGCCTCGTTGGGATGCGAGTCCAGCCAGTCCGCCAGCCGCTCGTTCACCACGCGCTGCACGAAGGTCTTCGCCTCCGTGTTGCCGAGCTTCGTCTTCGTCTGCCCCTCGAACTGCGGCTCGCCGAGCTTGACGGACACGACCGCGGTCAGGCCCTCGCGAACGTCGTCACCCGTGAGGTTCTCGTCCTTCTCCTTCAGCAGGCCCTTGTCGCGCGCGTAGCGATTGACCAGCGAGGTCAGCGCGGCGCGGAAGCCCTCCTCGTGCGTGCCGCCCTCGGTGGTGGAGATGGTGTTGGCGTAGGTGTGCACCGACTCCGAGTAGGCGCCGGTCCACTGCATCGCGATCTCCACGGAGATGCGCCGCTCGGTGTCCTCCGCCTCGAAGTCGATCACCTCGGGGTGCACGGGCTCGTACTTCTTCGCCTTGTTGATGTGGCGCACGTAGTCGACGATCCCGCCGTCGTAGCGGTACGAGACCGAGTGGCCGGCGTCCTCGACGGTCTCGGCACCCTCCTCGTCGTCGACCTCGACGTGGCGCGGGCGCACGTCCTCGAGGCTGATCCGCAGGCCCTTGTTGAGGAACGCCATCTGCTGGAAGCGGGTGCGCAGGGTCTCGAAGTCGTACTCGGTGGTCTCGAAGACCTCGTCGTCCGCCCAGAAGGTGACGGTGGTGCCGGTCTCCTCGGTCGCCTCGCCCTTCTCCAGGGGCGCTTGCGGCACGCCGCGCACGTAGCTCTGGCGCCAGACGAACCCGTCGGTCTTCACCTCGACCTCGAGGCGGGTCGACAACGCGTTGACCACCGAGACGCCGACCCCGTGCAGTCCGCCGGAGACCGCGTAGCCGCCGCCACCGAACTTGCCGCCGGCGTGCAGCACGGTCAGCACCACCTCGACGGCGGGCTTGCCCTCGGACGCCACGATGCCGACGGGGATGCCGCGGCCGTCGTCGACGACGCGCACGCCACCGTCGGGAAGGATCGTCACCTTGATGTCGGACGCGTAGCCGGCGAGGGCCTCGTCCACCGAGTTGTCGACCACCTCGTAGACCAGGTGGTGCAGTCCGCGCTCGCCGGTGGAGCCGATGTACATGCCGGGGCGCTTGCGGACGGCCTCGAGCCCCTCGAGCACCGTGATGGCACTGGCGTCGTATCCGCCGTTGCCTTCTGGGTGCTGTGGGGTGCCGTCCGTAGGGGTGGGGGTGGGCTCTGCAACCACGGGCGGCGCGTCTCCTCGAAGGGCTGGACGGCACGGAGCGGCCCGCCTGACGACCTTCAGAGCGGATCACACCACGGCGTCGGAGTTCTCGTCTCAGGACCGGCGCTAGCGCGCCTGGACGACCCTCCTAGTCTACCGCCTCGGTGGCCCGGACTCCGGAGCCTCCACAGGGTCTCTACCCCCAGGTGTCGCGCGGACCCCGTCCCTTCACGGTTCGGCGGCCGCGGCCGAACCCCGGCCCGGTGGGCCCGAGCACCTTGACCTCGACCACGACGCCCTCGCCCAGCTCCTCCGCCAGCCGTCGCAGCAGCTGGGGCGAGAGCAGCGTCAGGTTGGCCGCCCAGGCGGTGGACGAGGCGCGCAACGTCAGCAGCCCGGCGTCGAACCCCTCGGGCTGGCAGTGCTCGGCCACCTCGGGGCCGACCAGCTCGGGCCAGCGACCGCGCAGGTCACCCTCGATCAGTCCCGGCCGCCAGCCCAGCTCGGTCACCAGCTTCCCGGCGGTGACGGCGATCGGCTGGGGGTCGCGTGCGTCGGGTCCGGGCGTGCCCTCGGCCGCGGCTGCGCGTTGCCGCGGGCGGTCGCCGGGCCGCAGGCCACGAGCCCGGGCGCCCTCCTGGGCGCGGGAGAGTGCTGCCCGGGCCACGACGTCGGGCGGGGTGCGCGGGTGGTCGTCAGAGGACACGCGCGACCTCGCCCGCCATCACGTCGACTCGGGCGCCCGCGAGCGCCTCCGGGACGTCGCCCGGCACGGCCGCCGTCACCAGCACCTGGCCGGCGGGCGCGACGAGGTCGGCGAGCCGGTCGCGCCGGCGGGTGTCCAGCTCGGCGAACACGTCGTCGAGGATCAGTACCGGCTCGCCGTCCGGGCCCCAGTCCCCGCCCCAGTCGCCGCCGGCCTCGCCGCGCAGCAGTGCCGCCGAGCCGAGCCGCAGCGCGAGCGCGAACGACCACGACTCGCCGTGGCTCGCGTACCCCTTGGCCGGCAGCTCCCCGAGCGTGAGGGTCAGGTCGTCGCGGTGCGGGCCGACGAGGCTCACCCCTCGCTCGATCTCCTTCGGACGGAGCCGGCCCATCGCCTCGAGCAGCTGCGCCTCGACGAGCGGCTCGGTGGCGGGCTCGTGGGCCTCGGCAGGCCCGGCGTCGAGTGCCGGGTCCGGTGCGCGGTCCAATGCGGCGTCCAGCGACGCGCGGTAGGCGATCCGGGCCTCGCCCTGGCTGCTGACCTGCGCGTACGCCTCGGTGACCGCCGGCCCGAGCGCTGCCACCAGGCTGCGCCGGGCGACGATGATGCGCGCCCCGGCGGCCGCGAGCTTGGCGTCCCAGACGTCGAGGGTGCGCAGGTCGCCGCCGCGACGGGCCGCCCCGCCGGCGCTCTTGAGCAGCGCCGAGCGCTGGCGCAGCACGCGCTCGTACTCACCGGTCACCGCCGCGAGCTGCGGGCGCAGCTGCACGGCCAGCTCGTCCAGGAATCGGCGGCGTCCGTCCGGATCGCCCTTGACCAGCGCGAGGTCCTCGGGCGCGAACTGCACCGTGCGCAGGACCCCGAGCACGTCACGCGCCCGCACTGGCGAGCCGCCGTTGACTCGGGCTCGGTTGGCGCGGCCCGGCGTGATCTCGACCTCGACCGTGGTGGCTCGTCCGGCGCGCTCCACCCGAGCCCCGACCACCGCACGCTGGGCACCCGCGCGCACGAGCGCCGCGTCGCTCGGCACCCGGTGGCTGGAGAGGGTGGCGAGGTAGCCGATCGCCTCGACGAGGTTCGTCTTGCCCTGCCCGTTGGGGCCGACGAGCGCGGTGACGCCCCGGTCGAGCGCCAGCTCGACGTGCGGGTACGAGCGGAAGTCGGTGAGTGCGACGTGCGAGACGAACACTCAGACCTCGTCGCCGGCCGCCGGCTTCACGGCGTGGCCCCCGAACTGCTGCCGCAGCGCCGCCACGGCCTTGAGCGCCGGCGACTCCTCCTGCCGCGACGCGAACCGTGCGAAGAGCGAGGCTGCGATCACCGGGGTGGGCACGGCGAGGTCGATCGCCTCGTCCACGGTCCAGCGGCCCTCGCCGGAGTCCTCGACCCAGTCGTCGATCTCGGCGAGTCCCGGGTCCTGCGCGAGCGCCTGGACCAGCAGGTCGAGGAGCCACGAGCGCACCACGGTGCCGCGCGTCCACGCCTTGATGGTTCCGTGCACGTCCGTGACCAGGTCCTTGGCCGCGAGCAGCTCGTAGCCCTCGGCGTACGCCTGCATCAGGCCGTACTCCACCCCGTTGTGCACCATCTTCGCGAAGTGGCCCGCGCCCACCGCGCCGGCGTGGACGAAGCCCTCGTCACGCGGGCCCTCCGGACGCAGCGCGTCGAAGACCGGCATCACGCGCTCGACCGCCGCGCCCTCGCCACCGACCATGAGCCCGTAGCCGTTGGCCAGGCCCCACACGCCGCCGGAGACACCGACGTCGAGGAACCCGATGCCGCCCGCGGCCAGCAGCTCGGCGTGCTTCGCGTCGTCCTGGTAGTAGGAGTTGCCGCCGTCGATCACCAGGTCCCCGGCGGTCAGCAGGCCGGCGAGCTCGGTGACGACCGCGTCGGTGATCGCGCCCGACGGCACCATGACCCAGACCACCCGCTCACCGGCCGGCAGGGCCTCGACCATCGCCTCGAGGGTCGGTGTGTCGGTCACCGCGGGGTTCCGGTCGTAGCCGACCACCCCGATGCCGCCCGCCCGGAGGCGCTCGCGCATGTTGGCGCCCATCTTGCCGAGCCCGACGAGCCCGATCTCCATGTCGCGACCTCTCCTGCGTCCGGCCGTTGCCTCGTCACTGTGCCCCACGCCGGGGCGGCGCGCCATGCCGCCCGGGCGCTCTCAGCCGGCGAAGCGGATGGGTACCAGGAGGTACCGGTACTCCTGGGAGTCGTCGCCGTTCAGCTCCGCCTGGCCGGTGAACTCGACCGGCTTGTTGGGGTGGGTGAACGACAGCCGCACGAACGGGGTGTCGAACGCGCCCAGGCCGTCGAGCAGGTACTGCGGGTTGAACGCGACGGTGATCGGTTCGCCGACGAGCGTCGCCTCGATGGCCTCGGACGCCTGCGCGTCGTCCCCGTGCCCCGCCTCGAGCACGGACTGGCCGTCGCTGAACGAGAGCCGGATCGGAGTGTTGCGCTCGGCGACGAGCGCCACACGCTTGGCCGCGTCGACCAGGGCCTGCCGGTCGACGATCGCGTGGATCGGGGTCTCGTCCGGGAAGAGGCGCCGAACGGGCGGGTAGTCGCCGTCGACGAGCAGGCTCGTGGTCTGGCGGCCGCCCGCCTCGAACCCGATGAGGTCCACACCGCCTGACGTGGTGAGGGCGACGGTGACGGATCCCGAGGCGCCGAGCGAGCGGGAGACGTCGATCAGCGTGCGCGCGCGCACCAGCGCGATGCTCTCGAAGCCCGGGCTGGCCGGCTTCCACGACAGCTCGCGCAGCGCGAGCCGGTAACGGTCGGTGGCCAGGAGCGTCAGCTTCTCGCCGTCGATCTCGACGCGCACGCCCGTGAGGAGAGGAAGGGTGTCGTCCCGGCTCGCGGCGACGCTGACCTGCGCCACGGCGTGGGTGAGGTCGTCGCCGTCGATGACACCTGCCACCGGCGGCAGGGTCGGCAGCGTCGGGTACTCCTCCACCGGCATGGTCAGCAGCGTGAAACGGCTGGCACCGCAGGTGATGACCACCTTGGTGCCGTCCATGCTGACGTCCACCGGCTTGTCCGGCAGCGAGCGGGAGATCTCGGCCAGCAGCCGGCCGGAGACGAGAACCGTCCCGGGCTCGGTCACCTCCGCCGGGATCTGGGAGCGCGCCGAGACCTCGTAGTCGAACGACGAGAGCTCGATGGTTCCTGTGGTGTCCGCGGCGATGCGCACACCGGCGAGCACAGGCACCGGCGGGCGCGTCGGCAACGTGCGGGCCGTCCACGTCACGGCATCCGCGAGGACGTCACGTTCGACCCGGAACCTCATGCCTCACCTCTTCGTCCTCCCGCCGCGACGGCCCTGGGCAGCCACGGGTCGGCTTGCTCGTCTTTTGGCGAACACTACGCGACAGGTGAGTCACGCCGAAGGAGTCTCGTCCGTCCGAACGACGGTGGGCAGCTGGATGACAAGAAGACTGTCGTTGTCGTCATAGCGGCTGTGGGTGATGTGGACGACGAGCGAGTGCGCAGGTCGGTCCGCGTGGCGGCATGTGCATCGCGATGTGGGAGGTGCCGCCGGAGCGGTGGACGTCCGTGGACCGCGGTGAACGACACCCGCGGCGTCCACCGCGGGGGCGGGTTCGGTCCACACGAACTGGACGCCCGTCCACTGTCATCCACAGGAGCGTCAACAGGTGTGAACAATCGTCCCATCGATGCTTGAGCGTCGAGTCGAACGTTGGGGCGCGCAGGAGGCGGGGGCGGGGCGAGAGTCGCGGGTACCGGCCCGTCGGCGCAGGTAGGACGTCCTACGTGGGATGTCCGTCCGGTCGTGCGGCGACAGGAGAGTTCCGGGCGGGCCGGCGTTGAGACTCCCGCGGCGAGGTAGCACACGGGCGTGCGTCGGACAAGGTTATCCACAGAAGCGGGGACTGGCTGTGGACGGATCAGGCGCGGCTTTGCTGCTTGATCCGGTTGGTCAGCTCGGTCACCTGGTTGTAGATGGAGCGGCGTTCTGCCATCAGCTCGCGGATCTTGCGGTTGGCGTGCATCACCGTGGTGTGATCGCGGCCCCCGAAGGCCTGACCGATCTTGGGCAGCGAGAGGTCGGTCAGCTCCCGGCACAGGTACATGGCGATCTGGCGGGCGGTGACGAGCACCCGTGAGCGACTGGAGCCGCACAGGTCCTCGATCGTCAGGCCGAAGTACATGGCGGTCTGGCCGATCACCGTGGTCGCGGTGATCTCGGCGGAGTCGTCGTCGGTGATGAGGTCCTTGAGGACGATCTCGGCGAGCGACATGTCCACCTGCTGCCGGTTGAGGTTGGCGAACGCCGTCACACGGATGAGCGCGCCCTCGAGCTCACGGATGTTGCTGGTGATCTTGGAGGCGATGTGCTCCAGGACGTCGTCGGGCGCCTGGAGGCCTTCGCTGCCGGCCTTACGCCGCAGGATCGCGATGCGCGTCTCGAGGTCCGGCGGCTGGACGTCGGTGATGAGGCCCCACTCGAAGCGGGAGCGCATGCGGTCCTCGAAACCGTTGAGCTCCTTGGGTGGAACGTCGGAGGTGATGACCACCTGCTTGTTGGCGTTGTGCAGGGTGTTGAACGTGTGGAAGAACTCCTCCATCGTCTGTTCCTTGCCCTGCAGGAACTGGATGTCGTCGACGAGGAGCACGTCGACCTCGCGGTAGCGGCGCTGGAACGCGCCCGCCTTGCCTTCGGAGATCGAGTTGATGAAGTCGTTGGTGAACTCCTCGGAATTCACGTAGCGCACGCGGATCGCCGGGTAGAGGCTCTGGGCGTAGTGGCCGATCGCGTGGAGAAGGTGGGTCTTGCCCAGGCCGGAGTTCCCGTAGATGAAGAGCGGGTTGTAGGCCTTGGCCGGCGCCTCGGCGACGGCGAGTGCGGCGGCGTGCGCGAAGCGGTTCGACGAGCCGGGGACGAACGTCTCGAAGAGGTACTTGGGGTTGAGCCGCGCGGGCTCGGCCGGCATGCGCCGGCCGGTCGGCAGCTCCTCACGGAGCGGGGGGGCCGGGGCGTACGGAGCCGGTCGCGGCGTGACCGGCGGCTCTGCGGCGGGGGCCGGGATGGCGGGCGGCTGGTCCTCGAGGTCGGGATCGACCGAGACGGCGAACCGGCCCTCGCGGCCCAGGGCGTCCGACAGGGCGGCGTTGACCTCGGTGCGAACACGCATCTCGAGGTACTCCTTGGTCAGCTCGTTGCCGACCGCGAGCAGCAGCGTGCCGTCGAAGAGCCCGAGCGGTCGGGCGAGCCGAACGAAGGCCAGCTGGCGCGGCGTGATGTCCGGGCTGCTCTCCAGCGAGGACACCACATGGCCCCAGATACGGGCCAAATCGTCGGTCACGTCTACCCCTGCTCGTTGTCAAGAGGATCCCGGCGTGCGTTCATCCACACATTTGTCCACATCTGTGTGCGGAACGCGGGCTCACGGCCGAGCACGGTGAAACGAGACGGGAGACTGTGGTGGCAGACGCAACGACGACCGATGGTAGTGGTCGCCCGGCGCATCCGGCGAGGGTACGCAGGGGTGACGTGGCGTGTCCTCGGCGTGTCGACTGGACAAGTGGTGAGTTTTGACCCGGTCGGGGCTCGCAGGGTAACGTGGCGGAGCCTTGTTGACGGGTTCCGTTCGCGCGCGCCTCGATGCCATCGCCCTCGGTCGTCCACCGAGATCGAGACTCGACTCTCGCGGATCCGTCCAGCCCGGCACCCTGACCTGCACCACACGTCCGCGCACGTCGCGGGCCATGTCCCGGGGAGACACTCGTGACCAAGCGCACGTTCCAGCCGAACAACCGGCGCCGCGCGAAGACCCACGGCTTCCGGCTGCGCATGCGCACCCGCGCCGGGCGCGCCATCCTCGCCGCGCGGCGCCGCAAGGGCCGCGCCGAGCTCTCGGCCTGACGCCTCCTCGGTGCTGCCTCGTGCGCACCGGATGCGCCGCGGCTCGGACTTCGAGCAGGCGGTGCGCCGTGGCACGCGTGGCGGCCGGGAGACCCTCGTGGTTCATCTGACCTACGCGACCGACCCGGAGCCCTCGGGCCCCGTGGTCGGTCTCGTCGTGTCTCGAGCCGTGGGGCCCGCGGTGACGCGCAACCTCGTCAAGCGGCGGCTTCGGTCGTTGGTGCGCGAGCGGCTGTCGGATGTGCCGGGGCAGGCCAAGGTCGTCGTGCGGGCACTGCCACCGGCGGCGACTGCCGGCTACCAGCGCCTGGCGTCCGACCTCGACGCCGCTCTGGCGACCGCGTCACGGCGAGCCGGTGAGCGCTCACGATGAGCGGGCTCGCGCGAGGGGCACGGGTGGTGGTCAGGGCACCGGCGCGCTTCGTCGTCCTGATGATCCGCGCCTACCAGCGCTACCTGTCGCCGATGCGGCCACCGACGTGCAAGTACTACCCGTCCTGTTCGCAGTACGCCGTGATCGCGCTCCAGCGCCACGGGCTGCTGCGCGGGACGGCGCTCGCCGCCTGGCGGTTGCTGCGGTGCAACCCCTGGAGCCGCGGCGGCGTTGACGACGTACCCCCGGTGCGCGTTCCGCACGCGCACCACCACGCCGCGGCCTCGGCCGCGCACTGAGAGTCCGAGGAGCCTTGCCCCGATGAGCTGGTTCGACAGCATGCTGTGGCCGATCATGGTCGCGGTCGCCTGGATCATGACGACGTTCCACAGTCTGTTCGACGCGATCGGGCTGGACCCGGCGGGCGGAGCCGCGTGGGCGTTGTCCATCGTCGGCCTGGTGATCGTCATCCGGATCCTGCTGATCCCGTTGTTCTTCCGGCAGATCAAGGCGTCGCGCGGGATGCAGCTGATCCAGCCCGAGCTCCAGGCGATCCAGAAGAAGTACAAGGGGAAGACCGACCCTGCGTCCCGCGAGGCGATGAGCCGCGAGACGATGGAGCTGTACCGCAAGCACAACACGAACCCGTTCTCGTCGTGCCTGCCCCTGCTGCTCCAGTCCCCGATCTTCTTCGCGCTGTTCCGCGTGCTGAACTCGCTGCAGGCGTTGGCCAACGGGGACTACCCCCGGCCGGCGATCGGGACCCTCACCCAGGAGCTGGCGGCCCAGGCAGAGAGCGCCACGGTGTTCGGGGCCCCGCTCTCGGGCATCTTCTTGCGTGCGGAGGACACCGCCACGCGCGTGGTCTCCGTGGTGCTGATCATCGCGATGTGCATCACGCAGTTCACGACCCAGCGGCAGCTGACCATGAAGAACATGCCGAAGGCGGCCCTCGAGGGCCCGATGGCGCAGCAGCAGAAGGTACTGATGTACGTGATGCCGCTAATCTTCGCGTTCTCGGGCGTGAACTTCCCGATCGGTGTGCTCATCTACTGGACCGTGACCAACATCTGGTCGATGGGCCAGCAGTTCTACACGATCCGGCGGATGCCGGCCCCGGGCTCGGAGGCGGAGCGTCTGCTCAAGGAGCGTCGGGCTCGCAAGGCCGCTCACCACGGCGTCGTCGCCGTCGACGAGAAGCCCGTGATCGAGGAGCGCCCTGCTAGTGGCGGGCAGCGCCAGCAGCCTGTGCGGAAGAACCGGCAGAAGCCGCGTGCCGCGGGCGCTCCTGCCGCGACGCCGCGGGCTGCGGGCAAGGACGAGGCCGCGGGCGACGAGGATCCGGCGGCGAACGTGCCCGGCCAGGCGGTCGCGGGAGAGACGTCCTCCGGTCAGCCCGGCACGCCGAAGCCGCAGGCGAAGAAGAAGCGTCAGGGCCCGGGTTCGGGCAGCGCCGGCTCGGGCGCAGGAGCGTAGGAGGATCACCATGAGCGGCACCACGCCGGATGCGTCGGAGGAGACGGTTGTGACGAGGCGCCTGGAGGAGGAGGGCGAGATCGCCGCGGACTACCTCGAAGACCTGCTCGACATCGCCGACGTCGACGGTGACATCGAGATCGACGTCGACCACGGCCGCGCGGCTGTGGAGATCGTCTCGGAGGGACCCGGGGACGGCGCTCTGAAGCGCCTCGTGGGGCGCGACGGCGAGGTTCTGGAGGCGCTTCAGGAGCTGACCCGGCTGGCGGTCCAGGCCAAGACCGGGGACCGGAGCCGTCTGATGCTCGACGTGGCGGGCTATCGGTCCGGCCGGAAGGCAGAGCTGACCAACCTGGCCAAGGAAGCCATCGAGAAGGTGCGCGCGACGGGCAAGCCGCTCGAGCTCGAGCCGATGAACCCCTTCGAGCGCAAGGTGGTGCACGACGTCGTAGCTGAGGCCGGCCTGGGCTCGGAGTCCGACGGCGTGGAGCCGTATCGGTACGTGGTGGTTCGCCCGGCGTAGCCCTGTGCTGCCCTCGCCAGACGGGTGGCGGTGTCGGGTCGACGGTGACGTCGTCACCCATGGTCGCGCGGGTGTTGCACCGCCGGATCGCCGTGCTGCCGGCGCAGTGACCGCTGGCGACGGCGTTTCACGTGAAACGGTGCTCTCGGTCGGCCCGCGCCAGTGGTGTGGCCGCGGACTCTCGGGCCAGGTTCTGCCAGGTCGTCTGTCACCGCCATGTGGCGCTGGACGCAGCGGTGGCTCGCTCGGTCCAGCGCGCAGGCACCCCATGAGCCGAAGCCGTTTCACGTGAAACGCCCATGCGACCAGTCGGGTCGCGAAGGGTCGCCGAGCATGCTGCGGGGCGCCGGTAGCGTGAGCGGGTCAGTTGGCGGGAGAGGCGGAGGCGACGTGACGGATCCTGCACGGCAGACGGGAGCCGTCTCCAGTGCTGTCGCGACCGGGGACCCTCTGGAGGCCGACCCGCGCCTGCCCGTGTTCTTCGGCGACGCATGGTCGGCGGTGTCGCACTACGCGGACCTGCTCCGGGAGCACGGTGTCACGCGGGGACTTCTCGGGCCGAACGAGCCGACGAGGTTGTGGGAGCGGCATCTGCTCAACTCTGCAGCGGGCTCTGCGCTACTGCCCCGGTCAGGCACCCTGGTGGACCTCGGGAGCGGAGGCGGTCTTCCCGGAATCGTGCTGGCGGCGATGCGGCCCGAGGCTCATGTGGTGCTGCTCGAGCCGATGGAGCGCCGCACCGACTGGCTGCGCTTCGTCGTGGGCGAGCTGAGTCTGGCCAACACGGAGGTCGTGCGCGGCCGCGCGGAGGACGTCGCGGGTCGGCTGGTGGCTGACGCTGTGACCGCGAGAGCGGTCTCCTCGCTCGACAAGCTGTTCAGGTGGGCGGCGCCTCTGGTGCGCGCTGACGGAGAGCTCTTCGCGCTGAAGGGCAGCCGTGCAGCGGAGGAGGTGACCGCCGCCGCGGGTGCTGCCAAGAAGTGCGGTTGGTCCGGGGTACGAGTCGTCGAGGCGACCACGATTGACGGAGTCGAGCCGACTCGTGTCGTCCGGGCGGTGCGAGTGGAGCGGGGTGCGCGTGTTCGGTAGGAAGAAGCGCCGCACCGGGCCGGTCGCCGCGTCCGTGGACAATGCCGAGGACGGGGTCGCGCCGAGCCCGGCACCTCTCGGCGCGGCTGCGCGTCAAGCGGGACCCGCTGAGGCCGAACCCGGACGTTCCCGGTCCCCGCGCGATGTCGACGGAGCAGCGCCGGGCGGCGCATCCGACTCCGTTTCACGTGAAACGGAGCCACTCGCCGCCCCCGTCCCCACGGTGGCCGCGGAGCTGTTCGACCCCGGCGTGCCGCGTCAGCCTGTGGCAGACCCGATCCCGGCGCATCACCCCGGTGTCGATGTGCCTGTGACGCAGCCACCGGTGAGCAGCCCGGATCCAGCAGTACGGGACCCGCAGGCGATGGACGCCGTTTCACGTGAAACGGATCACGCCGACGGCGAGGAGCCGGCCGTCGAGGGCGTCGCGTTCCAGTCGCGCGTTCCCCGCCAGTGGGACGGCGAGCGCGCGCCCTCGGCCCGCGCGGCAAACGAGAACGCGGCGCCTCGGAGTGAGGCGCCGAGCGATGAGCGGGCTCCGGACCACGCGGCGGCACTGGCGCAGACCGACCGGGAGCTCGTCCCGTCAGCCTCGACGCCCTCCGCCCGTAGTCCTCTCGGCAAAGCGGACAAGGGAGGCGATGGCGCCGCAAGTGCGGCAAACCACCCTGTGGACAGCACGTCAGGGGTCGTTTCACGTGAAACGCTTAGCCCGCTGACGCCGCCGGCTTCCGGATCCGCGTCGGCGGCGACGGACGGGCCAGAGCTGCCCACGGCCTCGCCTCATGTCGACGGCGTTGCCGCGCGACACCACGAGAAGGCAGGAGACGGTACGGGCATGGGCTTCGAGGATGGGCCAGGGGGGACGGGCTGGTCGGTGGGGACGGCGGGCGTCGACGCACCGCCCGACCCCGACGAGAAGCGGCGAGCCGCTCTGGTCGAGAGCCTGCCGCCGGTGAGCGACGACACCCCTGTGCTCGCTGCGCTGCACCAGGACGCGCGACGACGCATCGAGCTCCAGGGCCGGCGGTTCCCGAAGCCGGAGCAGACCCGGGTCATCACCATCGCCAACCAGAAGGGCGGCGTCGGCAAGACGACCACCGCCGTGAATCTGGCGGCAGCGCTGGCACAGTCAGGGCTGACGGTGCTGGTGCTGGACAACGACCCGCAGGGGAACGCGTCGACGGCACTCGGGGTCGAGCACCGCGCCGGCACGCCGTCGGTCTACGAGGTCCTGGTCGAGGGTCGCCCGATGCACGAGGCCGTCCAGGAGAGCCCCGACGTTCCCGGCCTGCTCTGCGTGCCCGCGACCATCGACCTGTCCGGCGCGGAGATCGAGCTGGTCTCCCTGGTGGCGCGCGAGACGAGGCTTCGCACGGCGCTCGACGGCTACCTCGAGTGGCGGGCCTCCCAGGGGCTCGCCCGCATCGACTACGTCATCGTCGACTGCCCGCCGAGCCTCGGCCTGCTCACCGTCAACGCGTTCGTGGTGGGCCGTGAGGTGCTCATCCCGATCCAGTGCGAGTACTACGCGCTCGAGGGCCTGAGCCAGCTGCTCAAGACGATCGAGCTGATCCAGGCGCATCTCAACCCGAGCCTCCATGTCTCGACGATCCTGTTGACGATGTTCGACTCGCGCACCAACCTCGCGCAGCAGGTGGCTGCCGAGGTGCGCACCCACTTCCCGGAGCGCACGCTGCGCACCACGGTGCCGCGATCGGTGCGGATCTCGGAGGCCCCGAGCTACGGCCAGACCGTGATGACCTACGACCCGGGCTCGTCGGGCGCCCTGGCGTACCTGGAGGCGGCCAGAGAGCTCGCGGAGCGCGGGGCTGCCCGGCAGGCACGCCAGGCGTCGGCAAGGCGCTCAGGCGGCTATGCGCCACGGCCGGCAGGCGAGCCGTGGCGGCCAGCAGACGACGGCGCGGGAGCCGGTACCGCCGGCTGGGGCGCCTCGATGACGACCGGCGAGGAGGAGCGGTGAGCGAGAAGCGACGCGGGCTCGGACGGGGACTCGGTGCGCTGATCCCGAGCGGGGCCGACACCGACCGAGACCGTCCGGTGGACGTCCTGTTCCCCAAGGCCCGGGACGACGAGGGCGCCGCCGAGGCGCTGCGGGAGGCCGAGCAGGCGGTCGAGGAGGCCCTGGCAGCACCGACCGATGGGCTGCTGCCCGTTCCGGGCGCCGTCTTCGCCGAGCTGCCCGTCGGGTCCATCCATCCGAATGCACGGCAGCCGCGCACGGTGTTCGACGAGGACGCGCTCGAGGAGCTGGTCGGCTCCATTCGCGAGGTGGGGGTACTGCAGCCCGTCGTGGTGCGCGCCGACGGCGACGCCTACGAGCTGGTGATGGGCGAGCGGCGCTGGCGCGCGGCGCAGGCCGCCGGACTGGCCACCGTGCCCGCGATCATCCGCGAAACGGCGGACGGCGACCTGCTGCGCGACGCGTTGCTGGAGAACCTGCACCGCTCGCAGCTCAACCCGCTGGAGGAGGCGGCCGCCTACCAGCAGCTGCTCGACGACTTCGGCTGCACGCAGGAGGAGCTCGCCGGGCGCATCCACCGCTCGCGTCCGCAGATCTCCAACACGCTGCGCCTGCTCAAGCTCCCTCCGCTGGTGCAGCGGCGCGTCGCCGCCGGTGTGCTCTCGGCCGGCCACGCCCGCGCCCTGCTCGGACTGGACGACCCGGCCGCGATGGAGCGACTGGCACAGCGGATCGTCGCCGAGGGGCTCTCGGTCCGGGCGGTGGAGGAGATCGTCGCCCTGGGCGGCGACGGTGCCCGACCGGCCCGTCGCTCGGCACCCCGGGCAGGGGAGCGCAACGAGGCCCTCGACGACCTCGCCGGCCGGCTCTCCGATCGCTTCGAGACGCGGGTGCGCGCGACGCTCGGCAAGTCGAAGGGCAAGCTGACGATCGAGTTCGCCTCGGTGCAGGACCTCAATCGGATTCTCGGCGCCCTTGCGCCGGACGACCCCGGCCTGTTCCAGCGCTGACCGCTCTGTACGAGAGGTTCTTCACCCGACGTACGTCAGGATCGGAAGCGCAGATCAGCGCGCCAGGGAGGGCGCGAGCGCGGCGAGCTCGGCGTCCACGAGCGACCGGTACAGCGCACCGAGCTCGCAGCCCGCGGCCGCAGCCGCCTGCGGCAGCAGCGACGTCTCGGTCATGCCCGGCGCCACGTTGACCTCGAGGAACCACGGAGTGCCCGCCTGGTCGACGATCACGTCCGTGCGCGACAGCCGGCTCAGGCCCAACGCCTCGTGGGCCTGGATGGCGACCGTCGCCGCCGCGGCCGCGACCTCGTCGGACAACCGTGCCGGAGCGAAGTACTCGGTACGGCCGGGGTTGTAGCGGGCGTCGTAGTCGTAGGGCCCGTCCGTGACGATCTCCACGGCCGGGAGGGCGAACGGACCCTCGCCCGTGTCCAGCACGCTGATCGCCAGCTCCGTGCCGACGACACCCTTCTCCACCATCGCGGTGTCGCTGTAGGAGAAGCACTCGACCATGGCGCCGGGTAGCTGCTCCACGGCGGTCACCATGGTCACGCCGAGCGCGGAGCCGCCGCGCGAAGGCTTCACCGCGAGCGGCAGTCCGAGCCGCGCGACGATCGCGTCGAGGATCCGATGCGCTCCCAGCTCGCGGAACAGCGTCTGCGGCAGCGTGACGAACTCGGGCGTCGGCAGGCCGGCCCGCGCCACCACGGTCTTGGCGATCGGCTTGCTCCACGCGACGCGGCTGGCCCGGGCGCCGGTGCCGAGCATGGGCAGGCCGAGCAGCGACAGCACGTCCCGCACCGAGCCGTCCTCACCGGTGGCCCCATGGAGCAGGGGCCACACCAGGTCGGGGTCGGCCTCGCGCAGCAGCGGCACCAGGTCGGCGTCGACGTCGTGCACCACGACCTCGGCGCCCGTGGAGCGCAGCGCCTCCGCCACACGCCGGCCGGAACGCAACGAGACGTCGCGCTCGTGGGACAGACCCCCGGCCAGCACGACGATGCGCGGGGAAGTGGTGGCAGCGTTCACGGCGGTGTGCTCCTGGACTGGCGGACGACGTGACGAGGTTACCGGCGCTGCCGCCCCGGTCAGGCGAGATCGGGACCGGGGGACTGGACCTGCTCGCCCTCCGGGAGCCCGGCCGTGCCGAACAGCTCGACGAGCTCGGCCTCGCCGGCCACGACGGTGGACAGCCTGCGCACGCCCTCGCGGATGCGCTCGGGCGTCGGGTAGCAGAACGAGAGCCGCATGTGGTCCGTGCCCTGGCCGTCGAAGTAGAACGCCGTTCCCGGAACGTAGGCGACCCGCGCGGTCACCGCGCGCGGCAGCATCTCCTTGGCGTCCAGCCCGTCCGGCAGCTTCACCCACGTGTAGAAGCCGCCGTCCGGCACGGTCCAGGTGCAGTCCGGCAGGTACTCGGCGAGCGCTCCGACCATCGCGTCGCGCCGCTCGCGGTACAGCTCGCGGTACGCCTTGATCTGGCCGCGCCAGTCGCACGTCGCCAGGTACGTCGAGATGGCCAGCTGCGAGGCGTTCGAGGGGCACAGGATCGCGGACTCGCTGGCCAGCACCAGCTTCTCGCGCACGGCGTGCGGCGCCACCACCCATCCGACCCGGTAGCCGGGCGCGAACGTCTTCGAGAACGTGCCGAGGTAGAGCACGCCCTCGTCGTCCATCGAGCGCATCGCCGGCGTGGGCTCTCCGTCGAAGCCCAGCAGGCCGTAAGCGTTGTCCTCGACGACGAGCACGCCGTGCCGCCGGCAGATCTCCAGGATCTGCGGACGCCGCTCCAGCGCGAGGCTGACACCGGCGGGGTTGTGGAAGTTCGGGACGACATAGACGAACTTGGCCCGCCGGCCCTCGCGCGCCAGGCGCGTCAGCGTCTCGTCCAGCGCGCCGGGAATCAGCCCCGCCGCGTCGATCGGCACGTGCACCACGTCGGCCTGGTAGGCCCGGAACACCCCGAGCGCTCCGACGTACGACGGCGCCTCCGCCACCACCACGTCGCCCGGGTCGACGAAGACGCGGGTCACGAGGTCGAGCGCCTGCTGGGAGCCGGTGGTCACCACGACGTCGTCGGGGTGCGCGTTGATCGCCTCGAGCCGCATCACCTCGAGGATCTGCTCGCGCAGCGTCTCGTCGCCCTGGCCGGAGCCGTACTGGAGCGCCGTCAGGCCGCGAGTCGCCACCACGTGGGCCGCGAGCTCGGCGAGCGTGTCGAGGGCGAGGCCGTCGAGGAAGGGCATCCCGCCCGCGAGGGAGACGACCTCGGGCCGGTTCGCCACCGCGAACAAGGCGCGGATCTCGGAGGCGCGCATGCCGTGCGTGCGCTCGGCGTAGGAGCCGAGCCAGGGGTCGAGCCGGGTGCCGGCGGCAGCGGTGGACACGGGCTGGCCCACCGCCTCGCGGCTGGGCTCGATCGGGGAAGTCATGGCCGCCAGTGTTCCACGCCCGAAGGACCGTCCGACCCATGGCCCTGCGGCGCGCCGATCGCCGAAGATTCGGCGGCACGGTCCCGCCCGTCCCGACGATACTGCGGCGAAGGGCGCGAGAGCGTCCACCCATCAAGACGCCGACGGCGCGGGTGTCGCCCCGTCGTCAGGCGAGCATCGCCTCGAGGCGCTCGACGAGCATCGTCTTGGGCCGCGCGCCGTACAGCACGTCAGCCAGCTCGCCCGCGGCGAAGAACTGCACGGTTGGAAGCGACACGATGCCGAAGCGCGCGACGAGCCCCGGGTTCTCGTCCGCGTTGACCGCGACGAACGAGACGCACCCGGCGTAGGCCTCGGCCAGCTCGTCGAGCACGGGGTTGAGGACCCGGCACGGGGCGCACCAGGGCGCCCAGAAGTCGACGACCACCGGCAGTGGCGAACGGAGCACCTCGGCGTCGAACGTCGCGTCCGTCACCGGATGGGTCACGGGCGAGCCGCCCGAGCGCCCGGCCGGACCGGGCTCACGCCGACGCCTCCGCGGCCAGCGCCGCCGCCTCGTCGTGCCCGTCGCCGAGAGCGGCGAGGTAGTGCTGGGCGTCCAGCGCGGCGGCACAGCCGGAACCGGCGGCGGTGATGGCCTGGCGGTAGGTGTGGTCCACCGCGTCGCCGCAGGCGAAGACGCCGGGCAGGTTCGTCAGGGTGCTGCGACCCTGCACCAGGATGTAGCCGTTCTCGTCGAGATCCACCTGGCCCTTGACCAGCTCGGTCCGCGGCTCGTGGCCGATCGCGACGAACAGCCCGGCGGCCGGCAGCTCGCGCGTCTCGCCGGTCACGGTGTCGCGCAGCGTCACGCCCTCGACCTTGTCCTGGCCGTGGATGCCCACGACCTCGGCGTTCCACTCGAAGCGGATCTTGGGGTTGGCGAGCGCGCGGTCAGCCATGATCTTCGACGCACGCAGCTGGTCGCGGCGGTGCACCATCGTCACGGTGCGGCCGAACCTGGTGAGGAAGGTCGCCTCCTCGACGGCCGAGTCGCCGCCGCCGACCACGACGATGTCCTTGTCGCGGAAGAAGAAGCCGTCGCAGGTGGCGCACCACGACACACCGCGGCCGGACAGGCGCTTCTCGTCGGCCAGGCCGAGCTCCCGGTACGCGGAGCCCGTGGCGAGGATCACCGCCCGCGCGCGGTACGTCTCGCCACCCCCGGTGACCACCGTCTTGACGGCGCCGTCCAGCTCGACGGACACCACGTCGTCCCACACGACCTCGGCGCCGAAGCGCTCCGCCTGCTTCTGCATCGACTCCATCAGCTCAGGGCCGAGAATGCCGTCGGGGAAGCCGGGAAAGTTCTCGACGTCGGTGGTGTTCATCAGCGCGCCACCGGCGGTGACGGAGCCCGCGACCACCACCGGCGACAGCCCGGCACGCGCCGCGTAGACGGCGGCGGTGTATCCGGCGGGCCCGGAACCGATGATGACGAGGTCACGGACGTCGCTATCGCTCACAGCAGGTCCTCGGGGTCGGGAGGGGTGCGGTCGGTAGAACCGATCGTACGGGGGGTCTGTTCCCGTCCCCGTCAGCGCAGCGTGATCTCCGTCAGCTCGATGCGGAACTGCCCCGCGGCGTTGGTCGGCAGCTGCGTGAACCAGATGACGAGGGAGTCGGTGACCGTCGCCGGGTCGAGCTGCAGCACGGTGTCCGCGGACATCGGGCCGGAGGCCAGCACCGCGCCGGAGGTCGGGTTCGCCGCGTCGGTCGCCCGCACCTGGACGTTGCCGCCCGTGCCGTTGACGTGCAGCGTCACCGTGCTCACCGTCGCCGGCTCGTCGAGCGTCAGAGCGAGACCGACGCCGTCCTTGAAGCCGGAGAAGTCGTCGCGCGTGTAGGTCTGGGAGAACCAGTACGTGGCGGGGTCGCCGTCGATCGCCCGGCCGACTGCCTCCTCGTGCACGCCGGCCGGCGAGTCGGCGGTGTCGGAGAGGTCGATCGACGTGATGCCGGCGATCCTCGGAGCGGCGCCGGGGACCGCCGTCGGGGTGGTCGCGGTCGGCTGCGGCGAGGCCGCTTGGGTCGGCGTCTGCACGGCCGTCGGAGTGGGTGCCGCAGACGTGGCCCCCGCGCCGGCTCCCTCGTCGTCGGTCTGCGTGACGTTCGAGAGCAGCGCCCGGATGCCGAACCCGATGCCGACCAGCAGGAGCAGCACCACGACGACGCCGATGATCACGGCGCCGCCGCGCCGTGGGGGTGGCGCCTCGTCGATCTGGAAGTCGAAGGGGCTGGCCTCCCCGGCGCCGCCGGCCGAGTACGACGACACAGGTGCAGCCGGTGCCGGCTGCGGCGCCATCGGCATCGTCGGCGCGGCAGATGCGGCGGCAGGTGCGGCGGCAGGTGCAGCCGGTGCAGCCG
>JAEXPS010000050.1 GCA_023438885.1 Actinomycetes bacterium | reverse complement strand
GGGGCGGGGGGGGGGGGGGGGGGGGGGGGGGGTGGGGCTCCCCCCCCGGCCGGCGGCCCCGCGAGAAGGTCAGTCGGTCTGGTCGTCGATCGGCGCATCGGGCGCGTCGCGCTTGACGGCTTCGATGCCGTTGATCGCGCCGTCCTTGCGGGTGTAGCCCTCGCTGGTGGCGATGACTTGCCCGTTGGCGGACTTCAAGCGCCAGCGGAACTCGCCGTTGGCGCTCTTGTACAGCTCGAACTTCGCGGCCATCGAATGTGCTCCCTCGTCCGGCATCCAGAACGGTCGCAAGGCTAGGAGGGGCGGTCGGCCTCGGCCACCGGAAGGCCCGAAACACCGGTCGGCGTGTCGCCCGGCGTCGGCGAGGACCGCCGCGCGTGCGCCCGGCGCACGTCACGGTGCGGCGGCGACCCAGGTGAGCGCGGCGGCGACGCGGCGGTTGCGCGCCGGGTCCGCGCCGGCGAGGCCGAGCTTGTCGAACAGGGTGGAGACGCAGCCCTCCACGGTCTTCGGCGAGAGGCGCAGCACGCGGGCGATGCCCGCGTTCGAGTAGCCCTGGGCCAGCAGCGCGTGGACCGAGCGCTCGGTGGGAGTGAGCCGCGCGGGGGTGCCGGGCGGCTGGTTGGTCTCGCCGCGAAGCCGTGCGACCAGGGTGCCGATGTCGCCGACCTCGGCGAAGGGCAGCACGGTCAGCCGGCCGTGGCGAGGTCCGCGCTGCATCCCGACGCCGGGCGGCGCGGCGGGCAGGGGACCGAGGCGCGCCGGGTCGTCGACGAGGGCGACGACGTCGACGGCGCGGATGAGCAGGCCACGGACGCCTGCGACGTCGTGGTGAGGAGCGGCGGCCAGCAGTGCGGCGTCGATACGGCCCTGCGGGTCGAGGTCGGCGATGCGCGCGGGCTCACCGACGACCGCGACTCCGGCGAGGCGGAGCTGGAGCGCGAGGCCGTGGCGCACCAACGGCGGCCCGGCGACGACGGCGGCTCGGAGGGTGGTCTCCATGCGTACCTCCTCGGCCGGAAGGTGCGCGAAGCCTTCCGGCCATACCTCGCGTATAGGACAAAAGTCCCATAGCGAAGGAGCATGCGCACCGCGGGCAGATACGCCGCGAGCGACGGCACCGGACAGGCGATCGCTCGCGCTGGCGAGACGCTCTTGACGACGGCTTAGTTATGCGGTTTCTTTAGCCCTGAACAAAGGGGTGAAGATGCCGCGACCGACGTGGGGCGCCGATGCCACGCGAACCGCCGTCCTCGCACTGATCGGTGCGCAGGGGCCCGTCTCGCGCGCCGAGCTCGCGCGGATCCTCAAGGTCTCGCCCGCCCTCGTGACGCAGCTGACCCGCCAGCTCATCGAGGACGGCCTGCTCGAGGAGCTGGACAGCGTCCCGTCGCAGGGCGGGCGCCCGGCCCGTCAGCTCGGCCTGACCGCGTCGGCCGGCAACGCCATCGGCGTCAAGGTGGCGCCTGACCATGTGGCGCTCGTCGAGGTGCAGATCGACGGCTCCGTGGTCCGCTCGTCCACCGAGCCCTACGACGCGTACGCCCCCGAGGCGCTCGGCTGGCTCTCGCACGAGGTCGGCGCGTTCATCGCCGGGAGCGGCCGTCCGCTGCTCGGCATCGGCGTCGGCCTGCCGGGCAACGTGGACGTGCCGTCGAAGGGGATCGTCGACTCCTCCCAGCTGCGCTGGCAGCAGTACCCCGTGGGCGAGACCCTGCGCCGCGACCACGGGCTGCCCGTGCTCGTCGAGAACAACGTCAACGCCCTGACGATGGCCGAACGCCTCTACGGCCAGGGCCGCGGTCACGACTCGTTCCTGGTCGTGACGGTCGGCACCGGCATCGGCGGCGGGCTGGTGGCCGACGGCGCGGTGGTGCGCGGCGCGTCGGGCGCGGCAGGGCAGATCGGTCACGTCCCGGTGAGCGACGACGGGCCGGCGTGCCACTGCGGCAACACGGGATGCCTCGAGGCGTTCATCGGCGAGCAGGCGCTCGTCTCCGTGGCACGCGCGGCCGGCGTCATCGCGCCCCAGGGCACCATCGACGCTCTCCGAGAACGGGCCGACGACGGCGACGAGCGCGCCACCGCGGTGTTCCTCGAGGCGGGCCGGCGGCTCGGGCGTGCGCTCGCCGGCATCGTCAACGTGCTGGACCCCGAGCTCGTCGTGCTGCTCGGCGAGGGGCTGGCGGCCTGGCGCCACTGGGCGCCGGGTTTCGAGCCGACGTTCCGCGCACGGCTGCTCCCGTCGCTGCGTGGCGTCGGCCTCAGCATCGAGTCGTGGCAGGACGACCGCTGGGCGCAGGGCGCCGCGAGCCTGGTGCTCGCCACGCCGTTCGACACCGAGGGCCGCTCCGGGGAGCAGGGCCGGCTGGTGCGGCAGCGGCTGGTGGACCAGAGCCTGGCCGGGGGTCGCTCGTGACGGTTCTCACCCCCACGCGCACACACCAGGCTCCGCCCGCGACGGCGTACCGGCGCCGGCGTCGCGGCTGGCGCTACGGCCTGATGGTCGCCGCGTTCCTCGCACCCAGCGCCATCCCGCTCGTCGCCTTCGTCTTCTACCCCATGGTGCAGGCGGCCTGGATCAGCCTCCACGACTGGAACCTGCTCGCCCCGATGACGTGGGTGGGCCTGGGCAACTACGCCGACCTGGTGGCCGACCCCGAGACCCGGGCGGTGTTCGCTCACACGGCGTACTACGTGCTCGGCACGCTGCCGCTGGTCCTCGTGGGGGGCTTGGCGCTGGCACTCGCGCTCAACACCAAGCTGCGCGGCCGCACGTGGTTCCGCGGCGTCTACTTCCTGCCGGTGGTCACCAGCTGGATCGTCGTGGCGCTCGTGTGGCGCTGGCTGCTCAACCCGTCGGTCGGCGTCGTCAACTACCTGCTGGGCCTGGTGGGGATCGACGGACCGGGGTGGTGGACCGACCCCACCTGGGCGATGCCTTCCATCATCATCGCCTCGGCGTGGAAGGACCTCGGCTTCGTCATGGTGATCCTGCTGGCGGGCCTGCAGACCATCCCCGAGGACGTCAACGAGGCCGCGACGCTCGACGGTGCGGGTCCTTGGCGCCGGCTGTTCTCCGTCACGCTGCCGCTGCTGTCGCCGTCCCTGTTCTTCGTCGTGGTGATCTCGCTGATCAACGGCTTCCAGGTGTTCGACCAGGTGTACGCGATGACCGGCGGCGGGCCGGGCGGCGCGACCCAGGTCGTCGTCCAGCAGGTGTACGACCTGACGTTCCGGTACGGCCGTGCGGGCGACGCCGCCGCGCTGTCGTGGCTGCTGTTCCTCCTCGTCCTCGCCGTCACCGTGGTGCAGATGCGTGGCCAGCGCCGGTGGGTGCACTATGCCTAGCCGCACCCGGCCCACGGCCCTGCTGCTCTGGGGTGTGGTCGCCCTTGGGGCCCTCGTGATGCTGTTCCCCTTCGCGTGGACGGTGATCACCTCGATCTCGTCGGGCGCGGGCCTGAACGCCACGCCCTCACTGATCCCGGACGACCCGTCGCTGGCGGCGTACTCAGAGCTGTTCTCGCGCACGCCGTTCGCTCGGGTGGTCGCCAACTCGGCACTCGTCTCGTGCTCGACGGTGGCCCTCCAGATCGTCACGAGCGCCCTGGCGGCCTACGTGTTCAGCCGGATGCCCTTCCGCGGCCGCGAGGCGGTCTTCGCCCTCTACCTCGCCACGATGATGATCCCGATGCAGGTCCTGGTGGTGCCGCTCTTCGTCGAGATGAAGGCCCTGGGACTGATCGACAGCTACCTCGGGGTGATCCTTCCGGCGACCGCCAGCGCGTTCGGGGTGTTCCTGCTGCGCCAGGCGATGAACGCCGTGCCCCACGAGCTCGACGAGGCCGCTCGGATCGACGGCGCGGGGCACCTGCGCATCTTCGGGCGCATCGTCATGCCGCTGGTCTCCCCGGCGGTGGCGACCTTCGCCGTCTTCGCCTTCATGAACAGCTGGAACGCGTTCCTGTGGCCACTGGTGATCCTGCGGTCGCCGGAGCTGAAGACCCTGCCGCTCGCGCTGGCCTCCCTCCAGGGCCAGTACACGACGCAGTGGGACGTGGTGATGGCGGGCTCCGTCGTGACGATCCTGCCGATGTTCGCCGTCTACGTCCTCGCGCAGAAGTACGTGATCCAGTCCGTGGCCGGCACCGGCCTCAAATGACCCCGCAGTGCAAGCCCGAACCGTCCCTCGTCAAAGGAGACCACTGATCATGTCTCGCACTCGCCTCGGCGCGACGGCCGTGCTGGCCGCCGGCGCCCTGCTCCTCGCCGCCTGCTCCGGCGGCTCGTCCGACGACGGCCCCACCACGGCCGCGGGCGGCGCCACCGAGCCGGCCGCGGAGCAGGTGACCATCACCTACTCGAACTTCATCTCGAACGGTGGCAACGAGGAGAACCTCGCCGCGATCGTGGACGCGTTCGAGGCCGAGAACCCCGGCATCACCGTCGAGGTCACCACCCTGCCGTACGCGGACTACTTCACCACCCTGCAGACGGACGTCGCCGGCGGCACCACCGCCGACGTCTTCGACATCGAGTACGCGACGTACGCGGCGCTGGCCAACGCCGGCGTGCTCGCCGAGCTCGAGGGCGTGGACGGTTCGGCGTACCAGACCTCGCTGCTCGAGGCCTACCAGACCGACGGTACACAGTACGCGCTGCCGAGCTCCTTCTCCACGGTGGTGCTCTTCTACAACAAGGACCTCTTCGACGCGAAGGGGCTCGACTACCCGAGCGTGGACTGGACCTGGGAGGACGAGAAGGCTGCCGCCGAGCAGCTGACCGACGCCGCCGCGGGTGTGTGGGGCGACTACCAGCCGATCAGCTACCACGAGTTCTACAAGGCGGTCGCACAGGCGGGCGGTGAGTTCCTCTCGGAGGACGGCACCACGGCCGCCTTCAACTCGCCCGAGGGCCTCGCCGCGGCCGAGTGGCTGGTGGGCAAGAGCGGCACCGTGATGCCGACGCCGGAGCAGGGCGCGGGCACCCCGGACTTCGACTCCGGGCTGTTCGCCGACGGCAAGCTGGCCATGTGGCACACGGGCATCTGGATGTTCGGCACGCCGGCCGACTCGTCGTTCGGCTGGGACATCGCCGTGGAGCCCGGTGACGCCCAGCAGGCCAGCGCGCTGTTCTCCAACGCGGTCGCCGTCTCGGCGAACTCCGAGCACAAGGAGGCCGCCCAGAAGTGGGCCGAGTTCCTCACCGCGTCGAAGACCACGGTCGACACCAGGCTCGCGGCCGGGTGGGAGCTGCCGCCGATCGCCGACGAGGCACAGATGGCCGCCTACCTGGAGAAGGGAAGCCCGGACAACCGCCAGGCCGTGCTCGACTCGCTCGACAAGGTCGCGCTGGCGCCGTCCATCGGCGACAACCAGACCGCGATGCAGGACGTCGTGACGGAGAAGCTCACCGAGGCAGCTGCGGGAAGGCTGACGGTCCAGGAAGCCCTGGACCAGGCCGAGGCCGAGGTGAACGGGTTGCTCGGCTGATTCGAGCAACTCCGGGGTGGCGCCGGTCTGGCCGGATCGGCGCCACCCCACCCGACGACGGAAGGCAATGCCGTGACCCTCGCCACGCCGCAGCTCGCGCGCGTCGTGACCGCCTCGTTGCAGGTGATCACCGAGCTCCAGCTGCCCAACGGGGCCTATCCCGCCAGCCCCGACTTCTCTGCCTACCGGGGCTACTGCTGGTTCCGTGACGGCGCGTTCATCGCCGACGGGATGTCAGCGGCCGGCCTCCCTGAGTCCGCGTCGCTCTTCTTCGACTGGTGCGCGGCGACCGTGGCCGGGCACGCCGACCGGATGCGCGAGGCGATCGACGCCGCCCGGCTGGGTGAGCCGTTGCCCGACGAGGAGATGCTCCCGGCCCGGTTCACGTTCGACGGAGAGCTCGGCGCCGATCCCTGGACCGACTTCCAGCTCGACGGCTACGGCACGTGGCTGTGGGCGCTCGTCGCCCACGTCGAGCGCCACGAGCTCGACCCGACGCCCTGGCGCGACGCCGCGAACCTCACGGCGCAGTACCTGGTCGCCTCCTGGGACCGGCCCTGCTACGACTGGTGGGAGGAGCACGCCGAGCAGGTGCACGTCTCGACGCTGGGGTGCATCGGCGCGGGCCTGGAGGCAGTGCTGCGTGCCGGGCTCCTGACGCCGCCGGTGGCCGACGACGCCCGCACGACGGCCGTCGCGATCCGCGAGCTCGTCGCGAGCCGGGGCACCGTGGATGGGCACCTGGTCAAGTGGCTGGGTCGCGACGACGTCGACGGCTCGCTGTCGGCGCTCGTCGCGCCGCTCGGCTGGCTCGACCCCGCCGACCCGCTGGCGGTCGGCACGGTCACGGCGGTCGAGGCGGCACTCGCCGACGAGGGGGGCGTGCACCGATTCGCCGACGACGTGTTCTACGGCGGCGGCCGCTGGCCGCTGCTGACGTGCTTCCTCGGCCTGGCGAAGCTGGCGACCGGGGACCGCGCCGGCGCGCTGCGTGCGCTGGAGTGGGCGGGGTCCACCGCCTCGCCCGACGGGTTGCTGCCGGAGCAGGTGTCGGACCGGCTGATCGCCCCGGACGCCCTGCCCGGCTGGGTGGACCGCTGGGGGCCGGTGGCCGCCCCCCTGTTGTGGAGCCACGGCGAGTACCTGCGGCTCTGGGTCGCACTCGGCCGTCCCTGAGAGAGGACTTCGATGGACCAGCTCATCCGGCATCGGCCGGCCGGTGACGGCCACCCGTACGCCGCGTCCGCGGACCAGCGCGTCCCGGTGCGACCGCAGGCAGGCGAGCCTTTCGCGGTCGGCGTCGTCGCGGCAGCCGGCGTCGTGTCGGTGGTGTGCGAGGTCGTCGGCCCCGCGGGGGAGACGACCACGGTGCCCCTGGAGCCGGGGACGGTGACCGGGGCCGACGCCGCGGCGTTGGCCGGCGGTGAGGGGCACCTCGCGGAGGCGCAGGCGGCTGCCGGTGCCGTCTCGGGCGCCTGGCAGGGGACGCTGGGCCCGCTGCCCGCGGGCGTGCCGCACCGCTACCGGTTCGTGGCGGCGCTCGACGGCGGCGGCGCGTGGACCGGCCCGTGGTTCGAGGTCAGCGCGGGGGAGTGGGTCAGCACCGCCGGGTCGCTCACGGTCGGGGGACGAGACGGCGACACCCATCCGCGCGTGGTGCCCGGCTCGGTCGCCTGGTGGCGTGACGCGCAGGGCGTGCAGCGGGTGAGGTTCGCGCTCGCGCTGACGCCGGCCGAGCACGTCGTCGGGTTCGGCGAGCGCTTCGACGCCGTCGACCAGCGCGGTCGCTCGCTCGACGCCGTCGTCTTCGAGCAGTACAAGTCCCAGGGCCGGTACGGGCGCACCTACCTGCCGATGCCGTTTGCGCACGTGGTGGGCGGCGACGGCTGGGGCTTCCATGTCCGCACGTCACGCCGCACGTGGTTCGACGTGGGCGCCTCGGCTCCCGACCGGCTGGTCGTCGAGGCGGCCCTCGACGGCTCGACCGCCCCGTCGCTCGATGTCGACGTGTGGGACGGCTCGGTGAGCGAGGTGCTGGGCCGGTTCCTGGAGCAGGTGGGCGGCCCGGAGGAGCTGCCGGAGTGGGTCTTCGGCCTGTGGGCGTCCGGCAACGAGTGGAACACCCAGACGATCGTCATGGAGCGGATGGACGCGCACCGCGACCTGGACATCCCCGTGGAGGTCGTCGTCGTCGAGGCGTGGAGCGACGAGCTGGGGATCACCATCCCCCGGGACGCGCAGTACGAGCCCGACCGAGCCGGGGGGCCGCACCGCCTGGCCGACTTCACCTTCCCTGCGGGCGGCGCGTGGCCGGACCCGAAGGCGTGGGTCGACGAGATGCACGCTCGTGGCATCAAGGTGGTGCTCTGGCAGATCCCGCTGCTGAAGACCGCCGAGACGATTGCCCGCGACGACACCGACTGGCAGCCCGAGCAGACCGTGCAGGTGCTGGCGGAGGGCGACGCGCTGGTGCGCTCCGGCCACACGGTGCGGGAGGCCGACGGCACCGCCTACCACAACCGCGGCTGGTGGTTCCCCCGCGCGCTGATGCCCGACCTGTCCACGCCCGAGGGCCGGGAGTGGTGGACCTCGTACCGCCGCCACCTGGTCGAGGACCTGGACGTCGACGGCTTCAAGACCGACGGCGGCGAGCACGCGTGGGGCGACGACCTGCGCCACGGTGACGGCTCGCGGGGCGACGAGGGCAACAACCGATACCCGGTGCACTACGCGCGGGCGTTCGGCGACCTGCTGCGCTCGGCGGGCAAGGCGCCGGTGACCTTCTCGCGTGCCGGGTTCACCGGCTCGCAAGCGCACGGCGTGTTCTGGGCCGGTGACGAGGACTCCACGTGGGAGGCGTTCCGCTCCTCGCTGCACGCGGGCATCACCGCGTCGTCCTGCGGCATCGTCTACTGGGGCTGGGACATCGCGGGCTTCTCCGGCCCGGTGCCGGACGCGGAGCTGTACCTGCGCGCGGTCGCGGCGTCGACGTTCATGCCGGTGATGCAGTACCACTCGGAGTTCCACCACCACACCCCGCCGCTGCGCGACCGCACGCCGTGGAACGTCGCCGAGACGACCGGGGACCCCGGCGTGGTCGACGTGTTCCGGCGCTATGCCCACCTGCGGGTGCGCCTGCGGCCGTACCTCGTCGAGCAGGCGCGCGCGGCGGTGGGGCAGGCGCGCCCGCTGCTGCGCGGGTTGTTCGTCGACCACCCGCACGACGAGCGCGTGTGGGAGCACCCGCGCCAGTTCCAGCTGGGCGACGACCTGCTGGTCAGCCCGGTGACGGAGGCCGGCGCCGCGACCTGGGAGACGTACCTGCCCGGCGGCGAATGGGTGGACGCGTGGGACGGCACGGTGCACTCCGGCGGGCAGGCGGTCTCGCGGCCGGTGCCGCGTGACCTGGTTCCGGTGTACCTGCGGCGGGAGGCGGCGGGTCGGCTGGGCCCACTGTTCACCGCCTGAGGTGCGCGCGTATCTGGACCTCCTGCGCCTGCCGCACGTGGCGGGGGCGATCGGGAGCTCGATCGTCGGCCGGCTGCACGAGTCGATGCTGTCGTTCGCGGTGATCCTGCTGGTGAGCTCTCAGCACGGCTACGCGACGTCCGGCATGGTGCTGGCGGCCCTGGGCGCCGGGCAGACGGTGGGCGCGCCGTTCTGGGGGCGTCGGGTCGATCGCAGCCGCCCGGAAGCCGTGCTGCTGGGCACCGCGCTGGCGCAGGCATCCGCCCTCGTCGGGCTCGCGGTGGCGGGGGACTCGGTGGGGTGGTTCGTGGTCCTGGCGGCGGTCGTCGGGCTCGTCACGCCGCCGCTGACGCCGGCGGTGCGCGCCTGCCTGCCGCGCCTGGTGCCGGTGGAGCGCACGTCGGCGGCCTATGCGCTGGAGTCGACGCTCCAGGAGCTGATCTTCGTGGCCGGGCCGCTGGTCGCCGGGGCGGTCGCGGCGCTCCTCGGCGCCCGGGCGGCCTTCCTCACCGCGGCGCTCCTGACGGTCGCGGGGACCGCCGGCTACGGTGCGGCGGTGCGGCGGGTCGTCGGGCGCGACGCCGCGGTCGGGGTCGAGGGTGCGGGCGAGTCGCTCACCGCATCGCCGCCGGCGGGCCGAGGGCCGATGCTGCGGGTGCTCGCCGGCGGAGCTGCCTTCCTCGTCGTGCTCTCCGTGGAGTCCGTGGGGCTGATCGGTGGCGTGTCGGGCTCGGCCGCCGCGCCGGCCGCCTCGTGGTTCCTCGCGGCGACCAGCGTGGGCTCGATCGTCGGCGGGCTCGTCGTCGGTGCGCACCTGCGCCCTGACGAGGGCTCGCGGCAGCGGTTCGCCACCATGGCGCTCGGGCTCACGCCGGTGCTGGCCGGGGTGCTGCTGCCCGATCCCTGGAAAGCTCCCGTGCTCGTGCTCGCGGCCTTCGGGTTCGGAACCACGATCGCGCCGGTCGCCACCACGTTGTTCCAGCAGCTCTCCCGCGCGGCACCGGCGGCCCGGGCCACCGAGGCGTTCGGCTGGATGGGCGCGGCGATGGGTCTCGGCGGGGTGCTGGGCGACGGGGCAGGCGGGTGGCTCGTCGCCCACGCGAACCCCGCGGTGGCGCTCGCGGTCGCCTGCGCCGTCGCCGGGGTGGCGGCCGCCGTGGTGGCCGGCGACGACGGCCCGGCGGGCCGGTGGCGTCAGGCGGGGCGGAAGCGCTCCGGGTCGATCGGCAGAGCGACCTCGAACCGCTCGCCCTCGGCGCCGATCACGCCGGGCATGCCCGTGCTGACCGTGGCCGAGCCGGGCCGCACGTGCACCACGTAGACCCGCCGGGTCTCGCCCGAGTCGGCGGTCCAGCTCCAGGAGCGTCCCAGGCTCGCCAGGCCGTGGCGCACGACGAGGGCACGTGCCTCGTCGTCCCACGGCGCGCTCCCCAGCTCGTGGCCGAGCAGATCGAGGCCGACGAACTCCTCGCCGGACGCGGCGACGTAGCCGACGGTCTCGCCGTCGGGGCGGGCGACGGGCTGCCAGTGCTCGGGGATCATCGGCCCAGGTTAGGTGGCGACGCGCCGGCGCGGCGGGCCGGCGGCGGGGGCGAGGAGCGCGAGGGCGCTGACGACGGCCGCCGGGAGGTAGAACAGGCCGACCGTCAGCAGGCCGATCAGGTCGCGCCTCGAGGACGCCGCGCAGCGGCTTGATCCGGCCGACAATCCGAACAAGTGTGCGAAAACAGTGTCGCGTATACGCAATGTGTGGTAGCGTTGCCGCAGGTCAGGCGCCGGCGGTGGCGCCTGGGGTACGACGAGGGGCACGTCGTGGATCGGGTTGCGCATCCGCTCACCGCCGCGCTGGTCGCGGTGGTGGACGAGGTCGTCGCCGCCGTGACGGCTGCGTCCGGTGCGGGCGTGCTGTCGCAGCGCGACGCGCTGGAGCTGCTGCTGACGGTGTCCCGGCAGACGAGCCGGTTGAGCGTGGCCGGCGCGCGGCTCTCGACCGCCGTCGACGACGACGGGCTGTGGGCGGTGGAGGGCGCACGGTCGTTCGCGCACTGGTGGGCCGCACGGGGCGGGATGCCCTACGCCAAGGCTCGCGACCTGGTGCGAATGGGTCGCGCACTGCGCGATCGCCTGCCCGCGACGGCCGCCGCCGGGCTGGCGGGTGAGATCAGCGCGGAACAGACGTCGACGATGGTGAAGGTCGCCGCCACGTCTGACGTCCGTTGTCAGGCATTGGCCGCACCGGCGGAGGAGTGCGGCGAGGAGTTCCTCATCGAGCATGCGAGGGCGGAGAGCGCTGACGGGTTCAGGAACCTGGCCAAGCGATGGGCGGCGGCCGCGGATCCGCAGGCCGACGAGCGCGGGTACGTCGAGGCGTGCGAGCGAGAGTTCGTGGAGTTGTCGGCGACGAGCGGCGGTTACCACCTGGCGGGGTTCCTCACCACGGAGCACGGCGCCCTCTTCCATACCGCGCTGAACGCCGTGACGACCCCGCCGGCGCCCGGCGAGGCGCGCTCGACACAGCAGCGGCGCGCCCAGGCAGTCGGCGACCTGTCGAAGCTGGTGCTCGAGCACGGCCTGCTCGGCACCGGCGCCGCGGTGCGCCCGCACCTGGCGGTCGTGGTCGACTTCGACACCCTGCGCCGCGCCGTCGAGCGACCGCACGCCGCCTCCCAGCCCCCCGGCGAGGGTCCGACCTCCCGGCCGTCCCGCGAGGGCTCCCCGTTCTTCCGCAGCGCCGCCGACGAGCGGGCCGGGTGCCTGTTCCGGTTGGCGCCGGTCGCGGACGTGGAGCGGTTCGCGGTGGCCGAGATTCTCGGCGCCGGGCCGATCCCGCCCTCGGTGCTCGCGCGGTTGGCCTGCGACAGCGAGATCAGCCGCGTGGTGTTCGGCCCCGACTCCCGCGTCATCAACGTCGGCAGGGCCGAGCGCACCTACGCGGGCCCACGCCGCAAGGCGGTGATCGCCAGGGACGGGACCTGTCGCTACCCCGGGTGCACCGCACCACCGGCACTCGGGGAGATCCATCACATCGACGAGTGGGCCAAGGGCCACGGCGACACCGACGTCAACACCGGCATCCTGCTGTGCTGGCACCACCATGACCTGGTGCACCGCCTCCGCCTCCAGATCCGCCCTTCTCCCACCGGCGGCTGGGTCTTCCTCACCCGCCACGGCACGCCCGTCACCACCGCCGCCTGACACGGCGTGGCACGGCCTCGCCAGGGCGCACGGGACCGTGGCCGGGAGCCACGGCGCGCGGCCGCAGCGGTCCGGATCAGCCGGCCTGGACCCGGGACCGGCGCGGTCGTCGGTCCGCGAAGGCGCGGAACGGGACCAGCAGGAACAGCGCGATCACCAGGTACACCACCACGACGAGCCGCGGCATGAACCAGCCGAACACCAGCGCGGCCGCGTAGAGGCCGCCGCTCGGCCGCGTGCGTCGGGTGATGGCCTTGACCTGCTGCTCGGGAAGCCCGGGCAGCAGCAGACGGGCGTGCTGCGCGTATCGCCACAGGACCCCCAGGGTGACCGACCCGGCCAGCAGGGTCAGGCCGTAGACCGTGACCGCCACCCGTTCGTCGGCCAGGTCGTCGAGGTGCTCGGCGATGAGTCGCGTCGGGAAGGGCAGGAACGCGGCGACGAACAGCAGCAGCAGGTTGATCCGGGCAAACGTCGAGTCCGTGCCGCGGATCCGGCTGGTGATCGCCGTGTGGGTCAGCCAGAACGCGCCGATGCTCGCGAAGCTCACGAGGTAGGCCACGTAGTGAGGCCAGGCGGCGACGAGGCCGGACCACAGGGTGTCATGGCCGGCAGCGACGTCGAGCTCGAGCACGAGGAGCGTGATGGCGATGGCGAAGACGCCGTCGCTGAACGCCTCGACCCGGACGGTCGGGGCGAGGCGGACCTCGGGGTCCTCGGGTGTCATCTGACCGACTCCTCAGGGTTCGAAGCGATACCCCGCACCGGGGTGGGTGAGGATGTGCCGTGGGTGGGCGGGGTCCGCCTCGAGCTTGCGCCGCAGCTGTGCGCTGTAGACGCGCAGGTAGTTGGTCTCCTCGGAGTAGCCGGGCCCCCACACCGCCTGGAGCAGCTGCTGGCGCGGAACCAGGCGGCCCGCGTTGCGCACCAGCACCTCGAGCATCGCCCACTCGGTCGGTGTCAGCCGCACCTCCTGGCCGTCGCGCACCACCAGGCGCCGCGCGAGGTCGATCTCCAGGTCACCGGCGAGCACCACACTCGCCCCGGACTCGTCGGCCGGCAGCGCGCGCCGCACCGCGGCCCGCAGCCGGGCCAGCAGCTCGTCCATGCCGAAGGGCTTGGTGACGAAGTCGTCGGCCCCGGCGTCCAGGGCGTCCACCTTGTCCGCGCCGTCCTGGCGTGCGGAGAGCACCACGATCGGCACTCGGCTCCAGCCGCGCAGGCCCGCGATCACCTCGAGTCCGCTGATGTCCGGCAGGCCGAGGTCCAGCAGCACCACGTCGGGGTGCCACGCCGCGGCCTCGCGCAGCGCGGACCCGCCGTCACCGGCCGTGCGCACCTCCCAGCCCGCCGCCCGCAGCGTGATGGCCAGGGCGCGGGCCAGCCCTGCCTCGTCGTCCACGAGCAGCACCCGCGTGCCCGTCACGCCGGCACCTGCCTCGGCACCCGCAGCACCATCGTCAGCCCGCCCCCGGGAGTGTCCTCCGCGGAGAGGTCGGCTCCGACCGCCCGGGCCAGGCCGTCGGCGACCGCCAACCCGAGCCCCACCCCGTCCGGCGACGAGTCGCCCAGGCGACGGAACGGCTCGAACATCGTGGCGCGGTCGGCCTCGCTCACTCCCGGGCCGCGGTCGACGACCCGCAGCTCGACCTCCCGGTCGCTGGCCGACGCCATCACCAGCACCGCCGCGCCGGCCGGCGAGTGCCGCACCGCGTTGGACGTGACGTTGTCCAGCACCCGCTCCAGCAGGCCCGGGTCGGTGTGCACCAGCGGCAGGTCCTCCGGGACCTCCAGCCGCACCGCGGCGCCATAGGGCCCGACGACCGCGGGGACCACCTCCTCCAGGCTCGCTGCCCGCAGGGCGGGGTGCAGCCCTCCCGTCTGGAGCCGTGACAGGTCCAGCAGGTTGTCGATCAACCGCTCCAGCCTGCCCGTCGCGGCGGCCACCGTCGACACGAGCTCGGCGCGGTCGGCCTCCGGGAGCCGCAGCCCCGGGGCCGTCAGCGCGTCGACGGAAGCGCGGATGGTCGCCAGGGGCGTGCGCAGGTCGTGCGAGACGGCCGCCAGCAGTGCCGTGCGGGCCGCGTCGGCCTGCTCCAGCACGCGCGCCTGCTCGGCCTGGGCGCGCAGCCGGCGCTGCTCCAGCACCGACCCCGCCTGGGCGGCGAACGCGTCGAGCACCCGGCGGTCGCGGGCCGGCAGGTGCCGACCGCGCATCGCCAGCACCCGGTGCTCGTCCACCTCGGCGACGGTGTCGGCGTCGGCCGGCGAGGAGGGCGCGCCCTCGCCGGACTGCGCGACCGTGCGCCAGGCGCCGCCGCCCTCGTCGTGCTCCAGCAGACCCACCGCGGACTGGCCGAACGTCTCGCGTACCCGGTCCACCACCGCGACCGCGGTGTCCTGGCCGGACAGCACCGAGCGCGACACCGACGCCAGCGCCGCGGCTTCCGCCCGGCCGCGCCGAGCCTCGGCGGAGCGCCGCGCGGCGAGGTCCACCACGCTCGCCACCGCGACCGCGACCAGCACGAACACGGCGAGCGCGAACACGTTCTCCGGCTCGTTGATGGTCAGCCGGCCGGTGGGTTCGGTGAAGAAGTAGTTCAGTGCCAGCGAGCCGATCACCGCCATCGCCACGGCGGGCCACAGCCCGCCGATCAGGGCGACCAGCACCGTGCCGAGCAGGAACACCATGAGGTCGGTGGTCAGCTCGGTCTCGTCGCGCAGCGGCAGCAGCGCGACCGTGAGGGCAGCGGGCAGGGCGAACGCCAGCACCCAGCCGGCCACGACGCGCCCGCGCGGCAGGGCGGACGCGGGCCGCAGCCGGCGCGGCCGCCC
>JAEXPS010000031.1 GCA_023438885.1 Actinomycetes bacterium | reverse complement strand
GGCCCGAGCCGGCTGGCTCGGGCCCCTCTCGTCTGCTCAGCCGGTGTCAGCCGGCGACGACCTTGACGGTCACCTTTGCGGCGACCTCCGGGTGCAGGCGCACCTGGACGGCGTACTCGCCCACCGACTTGATCGCCTGGGCGACCTCGATGCGGCGCTTGTCGACCGCCGGGGCACCGGACGCGGCCAGGGCCGCGCCGATCTCGGTCGCGGTCACCGCGCCGAACAGGCGGCCGGAGGCGCCGGCCTTGGCCGTCACGACGACGGGCTTGGACTCGAGCGAGTCGCGGGTGGCCTTGGCCTCGTCGAGCGAGGCGATCTCGCGCGCCTTGCGGGCCTTGCGGATCGCGGTGACGTCCTTCTCGGCGCCCTTGGTCCAGGGGGTCGCCAGGCGGCGCGGCAGGAGGTAGTTGCGGGCGTACCCGTCCTTGACCTCGACCACGTCACCCGCGGCGCCCAGGCCGGACACCTCGTGGGTCAGGATGATCTTCGCCATGTCGGTGTCCTTCCTCAGCGCGCCGACGACGAGTACGGCAGCAGGGCCATCTCGCGGGCGTTCTTCACGGCGCGGGCGATGGCCCGCTGCTCCTGGACGGACACCCCGGTCACCCGGCGAGCGCGGATCTTGCCGCGGTCGGAGATGAACTTGCGCAGCAGCGCGGTGTCCTTGTAGTCGATGACGTCGATCTTCGACGTCTTGAGCGGGTTGCTCTTCTTCTTCGGCTTACGAATGACTGGCTTGGCCATCGTGGTTCTCCCTCGGAGACCCGGGCCGAGGCCCGGGGATGGGTGGAAAGGGTCTGTCAGAAGGGGGGCTCGTCGGAGTAGCCACCCGAGGAGCCGCCACCGGCGGGAGTGGCCCACGGGGCGTCGGCCTGGGCACCGCCCTGGCCGCCGCCGAAGCCACCGCCACCACCGCCGAAGCCGCCGCCACCGGACCGCTGGGTCCGGGTGACCTTGGCCGTGGCGTAGCGCAGCGAGGGGCCGACCTCGTCGACCTGGACCTCGAACACCGTCCGGTTCTGGCCTTCGCGGTCCTGGTAGGAGCGCGAGACCAGGCGGCCCGTGACGATGACGCGGGTGCCCTTGGTCAGCGACTCGGCGACCGACTCGGCCGCCTCGCGCCAGATGGAGCAGCGCAGGAACAGGGTCTCCCCGTCCTTCCACTCGTTGCTCTGGCGGTCGAACGTGCGCGGGGTCGACGCGACGGTGAAGTTCGCCACGGCCGCCCCCGACGGGGTGAAGCGCAGCTCCGGATCCGCCGTCAGGTTGCCGACCACAGTGATCTGGGTCTCACCAGCCATGCCTGCTCCTCACACTTCGTCGTTGGTTCGCGCACGCTAGCGGCGTGCGGTGACACCCTCAGGAGTCGGCGCGCAGCACCTTGGTCCGCAGCACGACCTCGTTGAGGCCCAGCTGGCGGTCGAGCTCCTTGGCGGTGGCCGGCTCGGCGGTGAAGTTGACGACGGCGTAGATGCCCTCGGACTTCTTCTTGATGTCGTACGCCAGGCGGCGCCGGCCCCAGATGTCGACCTTGTCGACCGAACCGCCGTCGCTCTTCACGACCGACAGGTACTTGTCGAGCGACGGAGCAACCGTCCGCTCCTCGATCTCGGGGTCGAGGATGATCATGATCTCGTACTGACGCAGGCTCATACCCACCTCCTCTGGTCTTCGCGGTCACGGTCGGTCCGTGACAGGAGGGTCTCGTGCGTCGGTCCGCGCTGATTCCTTGTGGGGTCGTCGTACGACGAACCCACGCGCGGCAACGGCTCAGGATAGCGGCCGCCGGGCGGCCCTCCCAACCCCGGTGCGCTCGCTCAGCCCGTCCGGGACGGATCCAGCCCACCCGGAAGCCCAGATCCCGTGCGGATCGCGTCCGAAGTGGCAACGATGTCCACTGGGCGGCAACCTGCCCGCGACGACGACGAAGGCGGTGGGGATGGACGAGTACCGGTCGGTGCTGTCGGACAAGGACCACGAGCTGTTGCGTGAGATCGAGGCGATGGGCGGCCTCGACGAGGACGCGCTGCTCGAGCTGCATCGGCGGGTGCGCCGAGCCCGCACCAAGCGCGTCGGCAACTACCGCCGCCGGGCAGCGACGAGGGTCGGGGAGAAGGGCAGCCGTGGGCATGCCGAGGCGGCCAACGCCAAGGCACGGCATCGCGCCGCCGCCTTCGAGGAGATGCTCGCCCTGGTCAGCGCGCGGCTGGCACAGGTGGCGCACGAGCAGGCCGAGGAGCTGAAGGACCAGCGCCTGGCGGCCGCCAGGGCCGGGCGCAGCACCGGTCCGGGGACGGAGTCCGCGGGCGACGGCAAGGTCAGCGCCGCGACTTCCCGTGCCCGCTCGCACGGCACCACACCGGCGGCGGCGAAGAAGAACGCCTCGTCGCTGGCGGCCGGTGCGCGCCGGCAGGCCGGCCGCGACGCCCGCTAGGGACCGGCGGTCACCGTCGGGGTGGGAGTCGGGGTCGGCTCGGCCGGGGGTGGCGGCGGCCCGGAGGAGACGTAGATCGTCACCGTCGACCCCGGCGCCACCTGCGTGCCCGCCCCCGGCTCGACGCGGATCACCCGGCCCGCCGGGATCGTCTCGTGGGGCTGGGTGACGATCACCGCCACCAGGTCCACCGCGTCGAGCGCCGCCTGCGCCTCGGCCTCGAGCGCCTGCTCGCGGATGGAGGGCACCGCCACCAGCGTCGGCTCGGTCGTCGGCTCGACGGTCGGCACCGGTGTGCTCGGCGTCGGGGCCGGCGTCGGCTTGCCGCCGATGTAGGCCGGCTGCGGGAACGGAGTGACGGCCGTCCAGGCCGGCATCGCCAGCACCGGCTTCATGTAGCTGGCCCACAGCTTGGCCGGCCAACCGCTGCCGGTGACCTGGTTGGTGTCGCCGAAGGGCGTGATGGTCTCCAGCGAGGTGCCGTCCACGCCGTTCTGGAACAGGGCGACGGCGGTGACCACCTTGGTGGTGAAGCCGACGAACCACGCGCTCTTGTTGTCGCTGGAGGTGCCGGTCTTGCCGGCGATCGGCACGCCGAGGGGGCGCACGTACTTCTCGCCGCTGCCGCTCTGGACCACCTGCTGCATGGCGTACGTGGTGTCGGCCATGACGTCGGACTCGAACTCCTGGACCCGGTCGGAGCCGCCGCTCCACGCGACGCTCCCGTCGGGGTTGAGCACCTGCCGCACGATGAACGGCTTGGCGTAGTAGCCCTGCGCCGCGAAGGTCGCGTACGCCGAGGCGACGTCGAGCACGTGCACGTCGCCGGCACCGAGCACGTTCGACGGGACTTCGGGCTGCGGCACCGTGACGCCCGCCCGGGCGGCGACCTCGGCCGAGGCCGCCGGGGTCACCTCGATGTTCAGCTGTGCGTAGACCGTGTTGACCGAGTTCGCGGTGGCCGTCACCAGGTCGATGTCGCCGAACTGCTGGCCGCGTCCCGAGCCGAAGTTCTTGACCGGGGTGTCCCAGCCGGCGGGCTGCTGCGGTGACGCGCCGTTGTACACGGTGCGCAGGCTGATGCCCTTCTCGAGGGCGGCGACGAGGGTGAACGGCTTGAACGTCGAGCCGCCCTGGATCTTCTCGTAGGTGACCGTGTTGCGCTGGTCGGCCAGGAAGTCGGGCCCGCCGTACAGGGCGACGATCGCGCCGTCCGCGGGGTCGAGGGAGACGATGCCGAGCCGCAGCTTGGGGTCCGGCGGCGCGCCCGCCAGCGTGCCGTCCCGCAGCTCGTTGGCGGCGCGCTCCGCCTCCTTCTGCACCGCCGAGTCGATCGTGGTGACGATCGTGTAGCCGCCCTTGTTGATGTCCTCCCGCGTCAGGCCGGCCTCCGCCTGGAGCTCGTCGAGCACCATCTGGAGCAGGTGGCCGTTGGGGCCGCTGAAGGTGTTGCTCTGCTCGTACGGGAACGTGGCGGGGAACTGCATCGCGGCGCGCGCGGTGGCGTCGAGGTACCCCTCGGCGACCATCGAGTCCAGGGTGAGGTTCCAGCGCGCCTCGGCCTTGTCGGGGGCGTTCGCCGGGTCCCAGGTGTTGGGCGCCGGGATGATGCCCGCCAGCAACGCGGACTGCTCCACCGTCAGGTCCTTGGCGTCGACGTGGAAGTACGCCTGCGCCGCGGCCTGCACTCCGTAGGAGTCGCGGCCGAGGTAGATCGTGTTGAGGTACCGGCCGAGGATCTCGTCCTTGTCCTCCTGGCGGGAGATCTTCACCGCCAGCATCGCCTCGCGGAGCTTGCCGACGTAGCTCTTCGTCGTCTTGCCGACCAGGTACCGCTCCACGTACTGCTGCGTCAGCGTCGAGGCGCCCTGCTGCTGGCCGCCGCGCACGTTGTTCCAGAACGCGCGCGCGATGCCCTTGAGGTCGACGCCGGAGTTCTCGCGGAAGGTGCGGTCCTCCATCGCGATCACCGCGTTGCCGAGGTGGGCCGGCAGGGTCGTGGGGTCGACGATCTCGCGCTTCTGCTCGGCGAACTGACCCATCACCTCACCGCGGACCCCCTCGGCCTGGTCCGCGAAGTACACCGTCGAGGTCTGGTACTTCACCTCGGCGGAGGGCGGCGGCACCTCGAGCGTGACGTACAGCGCGACGAACGCACCGAAGCCGAGGAACACCAGTGCCAGGAAGCTGCCCACCACCACGCGCCAGGACGGCAGCCAGCGCCGCACGCCGGTCAGTCCGGTGCGCGGGTAGTCGATCACGCGGTGGTAGCCCGTGCGCTGGGGGGCAGGCTTGCGGGCCTTGCCCGCCTTCGCGGTCCGCGGCGCGGGGGTGCCGCGGGTGCCGGCGGCGGCGCGGGTTCCGGCGTGGGTGCGCGGGCTCGTCGTCGGCTGGGACGTGGCGCGCCGAGGCGGCGTGCTACGGCTGTCGGCCACGCGCTACCCCTTTCCGGAACGACGAACGACGAGATGGCGGGCTTCGCCGCCGCCCAGTATGGCCGACCCTCCTGGGGTCCCTGACGCTGCGCGGTCGCCTTCACACGATCGGCACCGGACCTGCGGGGCTTGTGCCGACGCATCAGCCCGACATACTCTGTTGATGTATCGGGGCGATACATCGGTGATGCAGAGCGGGAGGTGTGCCAGATGCGCGGTCGTTCCGACGTCCTCGAGCCGGCGATCCTCGGCCTGCTCGCCGGCTCGCCGATGCACGGCTACGAGCTGCGCAAGCGGCTCAACCTCATGCTCGGCTCGTTCCGCGCGCTGTCCTACGGCTCGCTGTACCCGTGCCTGAAGGGGCTGGCCGACCGCGGCTGGATCGTCGGCACGGAGTCCGTCGCCGGCGGTGAGCGTGCGCTCGCCAGCCACCGCGCCCGCATCGTCTACCAGCTGACGGCCGAGGGCAAGGAGCACCTGCAGCAGGTGCTGGCCTCGTCGGGCCCCGCGGCCTGGGAGGACGAGAACTTCGACGTGCGGTTCGCGCTCTTCGCGCAGACCGACGCCGAGACGCGGCTGCGCATCCTCGAGGGCCGCCGCTCGCGGCTGACCGAGCGGCTGGAGACCGTGCGGCAGTCGCTCGCCCGCACCCGCGAGCGCATGGACGAGTACACGCTGGAGCTCCAGCGCCATGGCGTGGAGCAGGTCGAGCGCGAAGTTCGCTGGCTCGACGAGCTCATCGACAACGAGCGGGGCAACGGCCCTGCTCGGACCACCAGCACCGGCCGCCCGGCCGGAGCGATCCCCGACGCCAAGGCCCCCGCCGCGGCGGAGACATCACCGAAGAAGGAGCGAGGATGACCGCCATCCGCGTGGCCATCGTCGGCGTGGGCAACTGTGCCTCGTCGCTGGTCCAAGGCGTCCACTACTACCGGGACGCCGCGCCGGACAGCAAGGTGCCCGGTCTGATGCACGTGCAGTTCGGCCCGTACCACGTGCGTGACGTCGAGTTCGTCGCCGCCTTCGACGTCGACGCCAAGAAGGTCGGGTTCGACCTTTCCGAGGCGATCAACGCCTCCGAGAACAACACGATCAAGATCGCGGACGTGCCGCCGACCGGCGTCATCGTCCAGCGGGGCCACACCCACGACGGGCTCGGCAAGTACTACCAGCAGACGATCGACGAGTCCGACGCGTCGCCGGTGGACATCGTCGAGGTGCTCCGTGAGCGCAAGGTCGACGTCATGGTGTCCTACCTGCCGGTGGGCTCCGAGGTGGCCGACAAGTTCTACGCGCAGTGCGCCATCGACGCGGGCGTCGCCTTCGTCAACGCGCTGCCCGTGTTCATCGCCTCCGACCCCGAGTGGGCCGCGAAGTTCGAGGCGGCCGGTGTGCCGATCGTCGGCGACGACATCAAGTCGCAGGTCGGCGCCACCATCACGCACCGCGTGCTCGCCCGCCTGTTCGAGGACCGCGGCGTGATCCTCGACCGGACGTACCAGCTGAACGTCGGCGGCAACATGGACTTCAAGAACATGCTCGAGCGCGAGCGCCTGGAGTCCAAGAAGGTGTCGAAGACCCAGTCGGTCACCTCGAACCTGCAGGACGGCCCGCTGGCCGGCAAGAAGGCCGACCGCAACGTGCACATCGGCCCTTCGGACTACGTCGCGTGGCTCGACGACCGCAAGTGGGCGTACGTGCGCCTCGAGGGCCGCGCGTTCGGCGAGGTGCCCCTGAACCTGGAGTACAAGCTCGAGGTCTGGGACTCCCCGAACTCGGCCGGCATCATCATCGACGCGATCCGTGCGGCGAAGATCGCCAAGGACCGCGGCATCGGCGGCCCGATCCACGCCGCCGCGACCTACCTGATGAAGTCCCCGCCGATCCAGATGGAGGACACGGCCGGCCGTGCCCGCCTGGAGTCCTTCATCCTGGGCGAGATCGAGCGCTAGGCACGACGAGCCCACGCTCGTCGGCCCACGGGGGAGGGGGCCCCGAGCCCCCCCAACCCCGCCCC
>JAEXPS010000229.1 GCA_023438885.1 Actinomycetes bacterium | reverse complement strand
CGCCGGTCCCGGCCGCCGTGCACCGCGACCCGTTCGCGCCGACGACGAGCCTTCCGGGCCGCTCGTCGGGCGTGCTGCGCGGTGACGTCCACGCGCGGCGCGAACGCCTGGCGGCCCGCCTCACCCTCGGCGGCTTCGCCGGTCTCGGCCTCGTGGCCGCCGGGCTCTTCGCGCTCGGCGCGCACCAGGCCGTGGTGCCGTCGACCCATCCCGGGCTGGCGCTCGACGTCCTCGGCGCGGCCGCAGCCGAGCCGCTCGTCCCGTCCGCGGCAGACGTCGAGCTGCTGGCCGCCGACGGCTGGGCCGTGCCGCCGCTGCCGGACGGCTGGACCGTGCTGGCGGCCCACCGCGTCGGGGGCGGTATCGAGGTCGACGTCGCCGGCCCGTCCGGCACCGCCGTGATCAGCGAGCGGCTCGGCCGGCTGGACACCGCGGCGCTCGCGGGGCAGCCCGTGGCCGAGGTGGGCGGCCGGAGCGTCTACCTGCTCTCCTCCGAGCCGTGGCACGTGGCGTGGCAGTGCGACGAGGCGGTGGTCGAGGTGCTGGCGCCGGCGGCCGACGCTGCCCTGGACGCGCTGATCGCCGCCTTCCCGGCGGCCCCGTACGACGAGGGGGTACCCGCGCGGATCTCGCGGGGATGGACCGTCGTCGCTCACGCGTTCGAGATGCCGTGACCGAGCCCACCAACCCGTTCGCGCCTCCGCACCAGCCCGCCGAGCTGCGGCCCGCGCCGGTGGCGCCCGCGCCCGCACAGTGGGGTGCGACGACCCCACCGGCCCCCCGCCCGTACCCGGCTCCCCAGACGGCGCCCTGGCCGGCCCACCCGATCCCGGCCGTCCGCAAGCGTCGCCGCACCATGTCGGTGGCGTGGGTGGTGCCGCTCGTCGTGCTCTCGCTCGTCGCCGGGCTGCTCGGCGGGTTCCTCGGCGCGAAGCTCGACCGGGGCGACAAGCTCGGCAATGCCGGGCTGCCCGTGGCTCCGACGTCGGGCCCGACGCAGAGCGTCGCGACGGCCGCCGTCGCGGCGGCTGTGCTGCCGTCCGTGGTGCTCATCGAGACGACCGGCGAGCTCGGAACCGCGACCGGCTCGGGCTTCGTGCTGCGTGCCGACGGCTATCTGCTGACGAACAACCACGTGGTCGCGGATGCGGACGGCACGGTGCGCGTCACGCTCTCGGACGGCCGGGAGGCGGACGGCCGGGTCGTCGGCGCGACGGTCGACTACGACCTGGCGGTCGTCAAGATCGACATCGACGGCCTGACCCCGCTCGCGCTCGGCGACTCCGACGCGGTCGCGGTCGGCGACCCGGTGATCGCCGTCGGTGCGCCCCTGGGCCTGGCGGGCACGGTGACGACCGGCATCATCAGCGCGACGCACCGCCCGGTGCGGGCGGGCGGCACGGAGGGCACCTCGTTCATCGACGCGCTCCAGACCGACGCCGCGATCAACCCCGGCAACTCCGGCGGCCCCCTGGTCGACGCGACGGGCACGGTGGTGGGCATCACGTCGGCGATCGCCCAACCCCCCGGCACCACGGCGGACAACGCGGGCAGCATCGGCCTCGGCTTCGCCATCCCGGCCAACCAGGCGCGGCGTACGGCGACCCAGCTGATCGAGACCGGCCAGGCGACCTACCCGATCATCGGGGTGCTCCTGGACGAGTCGTACGTCGGGGAGGGCGTCCGGGTGTTCCGGGAGGACCCCGAGGGTCAGGAAGCGGTGGCCGCGGGTGGCCCGGCCGACCGGGCCGGCATCCGGCGGGGCGACGTGATCCTGGCGATCGACGGCCGGCCCGTGACGATCCCCGAGGAGCTGATCGTGGCGATCCGCGCGCGGACTCCCGGCGACACCGTGGTGCTGCGGGTACGTACCGGCACGTCGGAGCGGGACGTGCCGGTCGTGCTCGACGAGACGTCTTCGGGCTGAGGAACGTGCACTAGCCTGGCCCGGTGTTCGGGATCAACGGCGGCGAGCTCATCCTCATCCTCGTCGTCATCGCGATCGTGGTCGGCCCCGAGCGTCTTCCTGCCTACGCGGAGCAGCTCGGCCGCTGGGTCCGCGGCATGCGCGCCTACATGGCCGGGGCCAAGGATCGTGTCGCCGCCGAGCTCGGCACCGACGACGTCGATTGGGAAGCGCTGGACCCGCGCCGGTACGATCCCCGGCGCATCGTCCGCGAGGCGCTGCTCGACGAACCGGTGAAGGCCAAGCCACGCAACGTCCCGCGCCGGTACACCCCGCCGCCGGCGACGGGCCCGGCCGCAGACAAGGCTGCGGAGACGGCGTCAGCGGGGCCGGCGCCGTTCGACGACGAGGCGACCTGAGGAGAGGAACCCACGACGATGCCCACCGCCGCCCCCCGGAACCGCGTGTTCTCGGGCATGCAGCCGACCTCGGACTCGCTCCACCTGGGCAACTACCTCGGCGCGCTGGTCCACTGGGTCGCGCTTCAGGAGGGCAACGAGGCGGTCTACTGCGTGGTCGACCTGCACGCGCTGACGGCCCAGCCCGACCCGACGGTGCTGCGTGAGCGCACGCGCCGCACGGCGGCGCAGTACCTGGCGGCCGGGGTCGACCCGGAGCGGTCGATCCTCTTCGTCCAGTCGCACGTCCCTCAGCACGCGGAGCTGGCCTGGCTGCTGAGCTGCCACACCGGTTTCGGCGAGGCCGCGCGGATGACGCAGTTCAAGGACAAGTCCGCCCGTTACGGGTCGGAGGCGCAGAACGTCGGCCTGTTCACGTACCCGATCCTCATGGCCGCGGACATCCTGCTGTACGACACCGCCTTCGTTCCGGTCGGCGAGGACCAGCGCCAGCACCTCGAGCTGAGTCGGAACCTGGCCCAGCGGGTCAACGCGCGGCTGGGCGCCGGCACCTTCGTCGTGCCCGAGCCGCACATCGTCAAGGACACCGCGAAGATCTTCGACCTGCAGGACCCGTCGGCGAAGATGAGCAAGTCGGCCGAGAGCCCGAACGGCCTCATCGAGCTGCTCGACGACCCCAAGGTGATCGCGAAGCGGATCAAGTCGGCGGTGACGGACGCCGAGCGCGAGATCCGGTTCGACCCGGAGCACAAGCCCGGTGTCTCCAACCTGCTGACGATCCACTCGGCGCTGTCCGGCCGGCCGATCCCCGACCTCGAGGCGGACTACGCCGGCCGCGGCTACGGAGACCTCAAGAAGGATCTCGCCGAGGTGGTGCTGGACGCCCTCGCCCCCTTCCAGGAGCGGGTGCACCACTTCCTCGCCGACCCGGACGCGCTCGACGACGTGCTGGCCGACGGCGCGCGCCGCGCGAGCGACATCGCGGCCGCCACGCTGGACCGTGTCTACGCGCGGTCCGGCCTGCTGCCCCGTCGGTCGGGCAGGTGATCCTCCCGGCCCCCGGCCCCGACGAGGTGGTCGTCGGGATCGCGGTCACCGTCCCCGCGCCGCATGCGGGCGTGCTGGCGGCGGCGCGCCTGGCCAGCGGAGACCCGGACGCGGCGTCGATCGCGCCCCACGTGACGCTCGTCGGGCCCGCGCTGGTCGCGGTGGGGGATCTTCCCTTGGTGGACGAGCACCTGACGCGGGTGGCGGCCGGCCACGCGCCGTTCGTCGTGCACCTGCGGGGCACCGGCAGCTTTCGCCCGGTCTCGCCGGTGGTGTTCGTCGCACTGGCGCGAGGCATCGCCAGCTGCGAGCAGCTCGAGCGCGCCATCCGCACCGGGCCGCTGGATGTGCCGGTGCGGTTCCCGTACCACCCGCACGTCACCGTGGCGCAGGACATCGACGAGGCGGCGCTGGACGCCGTCGAGGCGCGGCTCGCCGGGTTCGACGAGACCTTCGAGGTGAGCGGCATCGACCGCTACGTCTTCGACGGCGACGGGGTGTGGCGGCCCGTGCGGAGCTTTGCGCTGGGCGCAGCCCAGGACGTGCCGGCGGCCCGTCCCCGTTAGATTCGCTGGATGAAGGGACTGCGGGCGCGGTTCGACGCGGCGGGCGCCTGGTGGCGTGCGACGCGCCTGGCGCGGGCGCTGGCTCGCTTCGGCGCCGCCGGCGGCGGCGTGCTCACCGGCGGCATCGCCTACGCCGCCCTGTTCTCCATCTTCGCCACGCTGACCTTGGGCTACTCGGCCTTCATGGCAGTCCTCGGGCAGTACGACGAGCTGCGGGCACGGCTCCTCGACGCGCTGGCGGACGCCTTGCCGGGTCTCGTCGCGAGCGGGGACGAGCCGGGTCTCATCGACCCCGAGCAGCTGCGGCTGTCGACGGGGCTCTCGGTCGCCTCCGCGATCGCCCTGGTGACACTGGTGGTCTCGGCCATCTCCGCCGCCGCAGCGCTCCGGACCGCGGTGCGGGCGATGTTCGTGGCGACCGACAAGCCGAACCTCGGCCTTCGCAAGCTCCGGGAGCTGGCCGGGCTGGCCGGGATCGCGCTGGCCGTCCTCGTCTCGGCCGTGCTGACGATCGCCACGACCACGGCGGCGGACTGGCTGCTCGGCGCGCTCGGCTGGACCGATGCGGCCGGCCTGACGACGCGGATACTCGGCGTGCTGGTGGCGTTCGTCGTCGACATGGCGACGTTCATGCTCGTCGTGCGGCTTCTGGCGGGTGTCTCCCCGCCGCGTCGCGACCTGCTGAGCGGGGCGATGCTCGCTGGCCTCGGCCTGGGGGTCCTGCGTGTGCTGGGCACGTCCGTGGTGTCCGGAAGCATCAGGGCCAACCCGATCCTGGCCCCGTTCGCCGTGGTCGTGGTGCTGCTGGCGTGGGTGAACCTCATGGCCCGGATCGTGCTGACGGCGGCCGCGTGGACCGCGGACCCGCCGCTGGAGGAGGAGCCCGGCACGGCGCCTGACGAGGAGGCCGGCACAGCGCCCGACGAGGAGGCCGGCGAGGCGCCCGGCGAGGAGGCCGGCAAGGCGCCCGGCGTGGAGGCGAAGCCGGTCCCGCCGGTCAGGACCCCGCGGCGACCGTCGTCGCGATGATCACCGCCATCACAGCCGCCTGGACCTCCGCGAGCGCCTGACGCACGGCCTCACCAGCGATGTTTCCCTGAGCGAGCGCCTTGGCGCGGGCGCGCAGCTCACCCTTCGGCAGTGAAACCCCCCGCAGTACGGCCGGCACGGCGTCCACCGCGGACAGCAGGCCGACGAGCTCCACCTCGCGGGCCGTCGGCGTTCGCCCGGCGACGAGCACCTCGTGCAACCCCTGACGCACCCCGGCCTCGTGGGCGCGCTCGACCGCCGGCCAGCGGCCGACCGGGAAGATGCCGAGCACCCGGCCCTGCTCGGCGCGCAGCATCCCGGCGGCGACGAGGTCGGCGAGCAGCCGGGCGCGCAGGCCCTTGGCCAGCTTCGGCACCACGGACTTCGGCCTGTCGCCCTGGCGGGCGGTGAGGATCGCCAGGGCGCCGTCCAGGACGGACGACCCAGTGGCCGTCGGATTGCGCACCACGACCCTGCCGGGCTTCGCGGAGTCGCCAGGACCCGTGACGCCGACCGCACCGCGCTCCAGGAGCTCGAGCAGCACCGCGCCGCCGAGCGCGAGGTCGAGTCGCTCCGTGTCCACGGCGTTGCGGCCGGTGTCGTCGTCGGTCAGCAGCAGCAGCAGATCCTCGGCGAGCAGCATGCGCCCACGCTAGAACCGCCCGCCGCTCGGCGGGCGGAACCCAGCCTGGTGACTGCGCTCAGCGCAGGCTCCTTCCGCCGAGCGCCACCTTCTGCGCCGAGCGCGCGGGTCTTCGCGCCGAGAACGCCCGCGCTCGGCGGAAGACCTGGCGCTCGGCGGAAGATCTGGCGCTCGGCGGGGG
>JAEXPS010000160.1 GCA_023438885.1 Actinomycetes bacterium | reverse complement strand
GGCGGGCGCCGCGGGCGCGGGTGACGAGCGCACGCAGGCCTCGGCGGCCGCCGAGTCGACGGCGGGCCTGGCCCCCGGTCGCGACTCCAGCGTGGACACGCCGACCCAGCCGCCGTCGGGCGGCACGGCCGACACCGAGTCGGGCCGCAAGCCGAGCGAGGAGGCGTGATGGCGAGCCTGACCCCGGTCCTCACCGACCGCTGGGACGCGCCACGGTCGTGGACCCTGGACGCGTACCGCAAGGCGGGCGGGTACTCCGCGCTGCGGACGGCCCTGGCCATGGCGCCGGCCGACGTGCTGGGGGCGATCAAGGACTCGGGCCTGCGCGGCCGCGGCGGCGCCGGCTTCCCGACCGGCATGAAGTGGGGCTTCCTGCCCGCGCCCGACGGCGGGCCGCGCTACCTCGTCGTCAACGCCGACGAGTCCGAGCCCGGCACCTGCAAGGACATCCCGCTGATGATGGCCGACCCCCACCTGCTGGTGGAGGGCGCGATCATCACCTCGTACGCCATCGGCTGCCACCACGCCTTCATCTACGTGCGCGGCGAGGTCGTGCACGTGTACCGGCGGCTGCTCGCCGCGGTGGCGCAGGCGCGGGAGGCCGGGCTGCTCGGCCCCGACGTGCTGGGCTCCGGCTACGACCTGGAGATCACCGTGCACGCGGGCGCCGGTGCGTACATCTGCGGCGAGGAGACGGCGCTGCTCGACTCCCTCGAGGGCCGGCGCGGGCAGCCGCGCCTGAAGCCGCCGTTCCCCGCCGTGGCGGGCCTGTACGGGCGCCCGACGGTGGTCAACAACGTGGAGACCATCGCGAGCGTCCCGTCCGTCGTCGCCCACGGTGCCGACTGGTTCCGGTCGATGGGCACCGAGCGCTCGACCGGGTTCGGCATCTTCTCCCTCTCGGGTCACGTCACGCGGCCCGGCCAGTACGAGGCGCCGCTGGGCATCACGCTGCGCGAACTGCTCGACATGGCCGGCGGCGTGCGCGAGGGCCACACGCTGAAGTTCTGGACGCCGGGCGGCTCCTCGACACCGCTGTTCACGGACGAGCACCTCGACGTCCCGCTCGACTACGAGTCCGTCGGCGCCGCCGGATCGATGCTCGGCACGCGGGCGCTGCAGATCTTCGACGAGACGACGTGCGTGGTGCGCGCCGTGTCGCGCTGGACCGACTTCTACGCCCACGAGTCCTGCGGCAAGTGCACCCCCTGCCGCGAGGGGACCTACTGGATGAAGCTCATCTACCACCGGCTCGAGTCGGGCCAGGGCACCGCGGAGGACCTCGCGACGCTCCTGGACGTCTGCGACAACATCCTGGGCCGCGCGTTCTGCGCGCTCGGCGACGGCGCGACCTCGCCCGTCACGTCGAGCCTGCAGTACTTCCGCGCCGAGTACGAGGCGCACGTCAGCGGCGGCGGCTGCCCGTTCGACCCGGTCGCGGCGGCGCGCTTCGAGTACACGCCGCAGGGCACGGCCGGGACGCAGGTAGGGGTGCACGCATGACGAGGACGCCGACCCAGGCCGCCGGCGGTGCGCCGGCGGCCAACCCCGCCACGGGCGGGGCGGACAAGCCCGCCGCGCGCCCCGCGGACGAGGTGACCTTCACGATCGACGACGTCGAGGTGACGGTGCCCAAGGGCACCCTGGTCATCCGCGCCGCCGAGCAGCTGGGCATCGCCATCCCGCGCTTCTGCGACCACCCGCTCCTGGAGCCGGTGGGCGCGTGCCGGCAGTGCCTCGTCGAGGTCGCGGTGCCGGACCGCGAGGGCAACGTGCGGCCGATGCCCAAGCCGCAGGCCTCCTGCACGACCGAGGCGACGCCCGGGATGGTGGTCCGGACCCAGCGCACCTCGGCGGTGGCCGACAAGGCGCAGCACGGGATCCTGGAGTTCCTGCTCATCAACCACCCGCTCGACTGCCCGACGTGCGACAAGGGCGGCGAGTGCCCGCTGCAGAACCAGGCGATGAGCAACGGGTACGGGACGTCGCGCTTCGTCGACGTCAAGCGGACGTTCCCCAAGCCGGTGGCGATCTCCACCGAGATCCTCCTCGACCGGGACCGGTGCGTCCTGTGCCAGCGGTGCACCCGCTTCTCGGAGGAGATCGCGGGCGACGCGTTCATCGACCTGCAGGGGCGGGGCGGGGGCACCCCCGGCTACGAGGTGCACGGCCCGCACGCCCAGCAGATCGGCCGCTTCGACCCCGGCGTGCTCGACTGGGCCGGGGCGGAGCCGGTCGAGACGTACCGCGGCGTGCAGCCGGACGGCACCCCGATCGAGGTGGCCGTCGGCTTCCCCGAGAGCGACGGCACCACGGGACCGGCGGGACCGGTCGGCCGGTCCACGCTCGACACCTCCGGCCGACCCTTCGCGTCGTACTTCTCCGGCAACACGATCCAGATCTGCCCGGTGGGCGCCCTGACCAACGCCGCGTACCGGTTCCGCGCGCGGCCGTTCGACCTCGTCTCCACGCCCGGCGTCGCGGAGCACGACGCCAACGGCGCCGCGATCCGCGTCGACCACCGGCGCGGCGTGGTGCTGCGGCGACTGGCGGGCGACGACCCCGCGGTCAACGAGGAGTGGATCTCCGACAAGGACCGCTTCGCCTACGCCTGGCAGGGCCTCGCCGACCGGCTGACCGTGCCCCTGGTGCGCGATGTCGCCGCCGACGGCGCGCGGGGCGAGCTGCGCCCGGCGTCGTGGGGCGAGGCGCTCGACCGGGCCGCCGAGGGG
>JAEXPS010000113.1 GCA_023438885.1 Actinomycetes bacterium | reverse complement strand
GCCGAGGGCAGTGCGGGGCGTCGCGGAGCAGTGCGGGTCAGCGGGCGTAGTACTCGACGACCAGCTGGACCTCGCAGGTGATCGGCACCTCGGCCCGCTTCGGCCGGCGCACCAGCACCGCGGTCAGCTTCTCGAGCTGGACGTCCAGGTAGCCCGGGACCGCCGGCAGCACGTCCCGGTGAGCGCCGGCGGCGGCGATCTGGAACGGCGTCGTCGGCTGGCTCTTGGGCTTGATCTGGATGGTCTGACCCTCCTTGATCCGCTGGCTCGGGCGGTCGACGATCTTGCCGTCGACGAGCACGTGCCGGTGGGTGACCACCTGGCGGGCCTGCAGGATGGTGCGGGCGAAGCCGGCGCGCAGAACGAGCGCGTCGAGCCGCGTCTCGAGGTCCTCGACGAGGGCCTCACCGGTCAGGCCCGGGGCCTTGCGGGCGTTCTCGTACGCCTTCGCGAGCTGCTTCTCCCGCAGCGCGTACTGGGCGCGCAGGCGCTGCTTCTCGCGCAGCCGCACTGCGTAGTCGGACTCGGTGCGCCGGCGGGCCCCGCCGTGCTCGCCGGGCGGGTAGGGGCGCTTCTCGAAGTGCTTGACGGCCTTCGGCGTCAGGGCCAGGCCGAGGGCGCGGCTCAGGCGGACCTGGCGGCGCGAGCGGTTCACGTTCGTCATGCGGTTGTTCGTTCCTGTCGTTGTTGACGTCACGCCTCGCTGGCGGGATTGCCAGGTGGCGTGGGGCCGACCATGTGGTGAGCGGCGGGCGCTCCGGCTAAGACCCCAGGTGGTTCGTCGCACGACGAGCGCACGGCGAACCCGGGAACTCTACCGGACTCGCCGCGTCCCGCCGAATCCCGACGCTTTCCTGAACCCTGGGGGGTCTATCACCCCCGAGAGCTCAGGAGACCGGGGGGTGGGGGTGGTCCTCGAGGATCTGGCGGATGCGTGCCAGCCGTTCGGCGACCTGGCGCTCGAAGCCCCGGTCGCTGGGCTCGTAGTAGTGGGTGCCCGCCAGCTCGTCCGGCAGGTACTGCTGGGCGGCGACCGCGTGCGGCTCGTCGTGCGCGTACACGTAGGCCGTCCCATGTCCGAGGCGCTCCGCGCCGGGGTAGTGCGCGTCGCGCAGGTGGGCCGGCACCGTGCCGAGGCGGCCTGCCCGCACGTCCGCCAGCGCCGAGTCGATGGCCACGTAGGCGGCGTTCGACTTCGGCGCGGTCGCCAGGTGCACCACGGCCTCCGCCAGCACGATCCTCGCCTCCGGCATGCCGATCAGCTGGACCGCCTGAGCCGCAGCCACGGCGGTTTGCAACGCGCTCGGGTCGGCCATGCCGACGTCCTCGGCCGCCGAGATGACGATGCGGCGCGCGACGAACCGGGGGTCCTCCCCCGCGGCGAGCATGCGGGCGAGGTAGTGCAGCGCGGCATCGACATCGCTGCCGCGCACCGACTTGATGAAGGCGCTGATGACGTCGTAGTGCTGGTCGCCGGCCCGGTCGTACCGAACGGCGGCGACGTCGATCGCCTTCTCCATCGTCGCGAGGTCGATCCGGGCCGGGGCGTCGAGGGCGCGGCTGTCCGACAGCGCCGCGCCGGCAGCCGCCTCGAGGATCGTCAGCGCCTTGCGCGCGTCCCCGCCGGCCAGGCGCAGCAGGTGGTCCTCGGCGTCCTCGTCCAGCTCCACGGTCCCACCGAGCCCGCGCTCGTCGACCACGGCCCGGCGCAGCAGCGACCGGACGTCGTCCGTGCCGAGCGGTCGCAGCGTCAGCAGCAGCGACCGCGACAGCAGCGGCGAGTTCACCGAGAACGACGGGTTCTCCGTGGTGGCCGCCACCAGGGTCACCCAGCGGTTCTCCACGCTCGGCAGCAGCGCGTCCTGCTGGGCCTTGGTGAAGCGGTGCACCTCGTCGATGAACAGCACCGTCTCGGCGCCGCCGACGGCCAACCGGCGACGTGCGTCCTCGATCACCTCGCGGACGTCCTTCACGCCCGCCGTCACGGCCGACATCTCGACGAACCGGCGGCCGGAGGAGGAGGCGATGAGGTAGGCCAGGGTCGTCTTGCCCGTGCCCGGCGGACCCCAGAGGATCACCGAGCTCGGTGCCGTGCGGGCCGCGGCGGCGTCGGCCGGCTCGACGAGCCGGCGCAGCGGCGACCCCGGCTCCAGAAGGTGGTCCTGACCTGCCACCTCGGCGAGCGTGCGGGGCCGCATCCGCACCGCGAGCGGCGCGCCCGGCCCGACCTGGGGCAGGCCCTCGGCCGTCGAGGAGACGGCGTCGAAGAGGTCCACGGGGCCGAGCCTACGCAGCCCCGGCGTCACGCCCCGCCGGAGGTGCTGGGCGGAGACGTGAAAGCCTGGAACGATGACCGCCGTGTTCGCGCGTCTCGGCCGGCTGATCGCCCGGCACCCCCGGGTCGCCGTGCTGGTGTGGCTCGCCATCGCGGTTGCCGGTTTCGCCACCGCCGTGTTCGGAGTCCACGGGGAGTCCGTGTTCAGCAGGGTGGTGACCGGCGCCCCGAACGTGCCCGGCTCCGAGAGCCTCCAGGCCGACGAGATCCTCGCGGAGGTGAACCTCACCGGTGAGTCGCTGACGCTGGTGCTCGACGGCGTCGACGCCGCCGATCCTGCCGTCGGCGCGGTTCTCGCGGACGTCCGGCGGGACCTGGCGGCGGTGCCCGACGTCGCCTCGGTGCTCGACCCGCTGGCGCTGCCGGACGGTCCCGACAGTCCGGCAGTGGCACCCCTGGTCGCGCGTGACGGCAACGGATTCCTCGTCGTGGTGACGCTCGAGCCGGAGGCCGCAGACGTGCAGCAGTCGCTCAGCGCCGTCCAGGCGCTGCTGGAGGAGACGCCGGCTCGCCTCGCCGACGCCGCACCCGGTGCGACGGGCCTGGTCGGCGGCTCGACCCTCATCGTCGACGACATCACGAGCCAGGCCGAGGCCGACCTGCGCACGGGCGAGGTCGTCGCGCTGCCGATCGCGCTGCTGGCGATGGTGTTCGTGTTCGGTGGGTTCCTCGCCGCCGGCATGCCGCTGGCCGGCGCGCTGGCGTCGATCGGAGTCGGCCTGGCCGGCGTGCTCGCCCTCACCTACGTGATGGAGGTCGACGCCTCGACCATCAACGTGGTCACGGCCCTCGGGATCGGCCTGTCCATCGACTACGGACTGCTGGTGGTGTCGAGGTTCCGCGAGGAGCTGCACCGGGTGGTCGACGCGGACGGCGGCGCCGGCAGCCGGCGCCGCAGGGGCGACGGCGCGGTGGCTCACGCGATCGAGCGAACCCTCGCCACGGCGGGCCGCACCGTGACGTTCTCGGCGCTCACCGTGGCGATCGCCATCGCCGCGCTCCTGGTGTTCAGCCCACCGATCCTGCGGGCGATCGGGGCCGCGTCGGTCGCCCTCGTGGCGGTCGCCTTCGCCACGGCCTTGACCCTCGTGCCGGCCCTCCTCGTGATGGCGGGCCGCCGCCTCGCCCGTCCCGGAGCGCTGGCGCGGGTGCCCGCCCTGCGCTCGCTGCTGCGGCACACGTCGGACGTGCAGTCGTCGGAGGGCTTCTTCTCACGCCTGGCGGGCCGCGTCCAGAAGCACCCGTGGTGGGTGATCGCCGGGTGCGTCGTCGTACTGGGCCTCCTCGCGCTGCCTGTGCGACACCTGGACCTGCGCAACTCCGGGGTCGAGCTGCTCCCGGAAGGCAGCAGCCAGCGGGAGTTCCTCGAGGCGATCGCCGTGAACTACCCGGACGCCCAGGGCGCGTCCGTCACCGTGCTCGCGGCCGCCCCGCTTGACGACGCGGTCCGCTGGGCCGAGAACGACCTCGCCGGCCTCGCCGACGTCGCCTCGGTCGACCCGCCGCGGGTGGCGGGGTCGTACGTGGTGATCGGGGTTCGCCCCGACTCTCAGGACGCGGGGGGCCAGGCTGCTCGCTCCGTGGTGCAGCAGATCCGGGGGCACGACCCCGGCTTCCCCACCTGGGTCACCGGCCAGGCAGCCCACAACCTCGACTTCACCACGGCGCTGACCGATCGGCTGTGGTGGGTGGTCGGGATCGTCGCGGCGGCGACGTTGGTGCTGCTGTTCCTCATGACGGGGTCGGTGGTCATCCCCGTCAAGGCGCTCCTGACGAACGCCCTGTCACTCGCCGCGGCGCTGGGCGTGCTCGTCTGGGGCTTCCAGGAGGGGCACCTCGCCGGGGCGCTGGACTTCCTGGTGGTCGGGGGCATCGAGACCTATGTCGTCGCACTGGTGCTCGCCTTCGCCTTCGGGCTGGCGATGGACTACGAGGTGTTCCTGCTGTCCCGGGTCAAGGAGCTGCACGACGAAGGCGTGCCCACCGACGAGGCGGTGCGGTTGGGTCTGCAGCGTTCGGGGCGGGTGATCACCTCGGCCGCGGCCATCATCATCGTGGTCTTCGCCGGGTTCGTCGCCGGACGGCTGATCGTCATCAAGGAGGTCGGTTTCGCGCTGGCCGTCGCGGTGTTCATCGACGCCACGCTGGTGCGCTGCCTGCTGGTGCCGGCGACGATGACCGTGCTCGGGCGATGGAACTGGTGGGCGCCGTGGCCGTTGAGCCGCCTTCCGATCGCCCGCGGGAGCAAGGCCGCGAGGTGAGCGCCGGCGGCGGGCCGTCGCGCGCAGGGGCCCCACCGGTGACCTACCTGGAGTGGGGCAGCGCGTGCTTCGCGACCCTCCTCTGGCTGGCCTCGGTGGCGACCCTGATCGTGGTGGCCTTCCAGAGCGCGCACCCTGCCCAGGACATGCTCGGCTGGACCACCCAGCTGCTTCTCACGGCCCTCGCGACCCCCGTGCTGTGGCTCTGGTGGCGCCACCTGCTGGGCCAGCACCGGGCGGCACGCCCACCGGAGCCGCTCCAGCGTGTCGAGGAGCCGCACCCCCACCTCTCGCTCGGCGGCGAGATCTCCCCGCCCCAGCGCTGGTGACGGGCCTACGCGGAGGCCGGTGGGCGGTAGCTGCGGTTGCGCTGGTCCGTGCGGAAACCGAGCCGCTCGTAGATCCGGATGGCGGCGGCGTTGTGGGCCCAGACGCCCAGTGACACCCAGTCCGCGCCGGCCCCCACGTGGCCGGCTGGTGGGGCGTGCGAGAGGGCGACCGACTG
>JAEXPS010000230.1 GCA_023438885.1 Actinomycetes bacterium | reverse complement strand
TCCCCCCACTCGCGCCCCTCACGCGCGCCCCTTCGCGCCCCCTCTCGCGCCCCCCTTCGCGCCCCCTCACGCGCCCCCTCACGCGCCCCCCCTTCGCGCCCCACCTGCCGCCCCGAGCGCAGAACTGATCCCCGCGCGCAGAACTCGTCGCCGTACCCGGGTGTTTCGGCGGCCGGAACCCACCACCGCGATGACGAGTTCTGCGCTCGACGGAGATGGGGCGTGGGAGTGGGGGCGGGGGGGTGGGGCGTGCTAGTGGGGGCGTGCGGGTGGGCATTCGGCTGGAGTGGGGTGGGGGCGCGGGAGGCCGGGTCTCGGAGGGGCGGACGGCGCGGCACAGCAGAACGCCCCCGACCGGAGTCGAGGGCGTTGCGTGGAGCCGCCTAAGAGAATCGAACTCTTGACCTGTTCATTACGAGTGAACCGCTCTGCCGACTGAGCTAAGGCGGCGTCGTCGCGCACGCGCGGCGAGCGCAGCAACTGTACCCGGACCCCGCGGCCCGGCCAAAAGCCGGAGGACGTCCGAGGAAGTGGTGGTTCTGGCGACCACTTGCTCGGACACAACGGAGGTGGGTCAGCAGCGGGTGCCCTCGTCCGGCACGGTGCCGTCCAGGAAGTAGTCGTCGACCACGTCCGTCGCACAGGCGTTGCCGATGCCGTAGACCCCGTGGCCCTCGCCCTCGTGGGTGAGCAGCACGCCGGACTCCAGGGTCTTCGCCAGGCTCTGCGCCCAGACGTACGGGGTGGCCGGGTCGTTCGTCGTGCCGATCACCAGGATCGGAGCCGCACCGGAGGCGCTGTAGTCGTCGAGCCCGCCCACGGGCGGCACCGGCCAGCGCGCGCACTGCACGCCCGAGTAGGCGAAGAACCGGCCGAGCGTGGGGGCGGAGCGCTCGATCTCCGCCGCCTTCGCCCGCATCTCCGCCACGTCGGAGGTTGCGCGATCGTCGACGCAGTTGATGGCGGGGAACGCCACCAGCTGGTTGGTCGTGTAGGTGCCGTCAGGGGCTCGGTCGGCGTAGGCGTACGCGAGGGCGAGGAGCACCGTGCCGTCGCCGCGGAACCCCGCCCGCAGCGCGGCCGTGAGGTCCGGCCACAGCGCCTGCGAGTACAGCGGGTACGCGATGCCGGTGAACGCCACCTGGGCGGTGACGCGCATGTCGCCGGTCGTCGGCAGAGGGTTGGCGCGCGCGGTCTCGAGCAGGTCGGAGATCTGGCCGAGCGCGTCGTCGACCGTGCCGGTCAGCGGGCAGTCGTCGCCGTCGAGGCAGTCGGTGACGTAGGCGCGCAGCGCGCTCTCGAACCCGACGGCCTGCCCGGCGGACACCTCGTCGCCGTCGAGGGTGGGATCGAGGGCGGAGTCCAGCACCAGGCGACCCACGCGCTCGGGGAACAGCGCAGCGTAGGTGGCGCCCAGCTTGGTGCCGTACGAGTACCCCAGGTAGTTCAGGGACTGGTCGCCGACGAGGGCACGGATCAGGTCCATGTCCCGCGCGGCCGTCACGGTGTCGATGTGGCCCAGCGCCTCGCCGGTGTTCTGCGCGCACGCCGCGCCGAAGTCGCCCCACGCCTCCTCCGCGCGCGCGATGCCCGCGTCGGTGCCCATGTCGAAGTCGGCGGCGAAGAGGGCGTCGGTGCCCGGGCCGTCCAGGCACGTCACCGGGGTGCTGCGCTGCACGCCGCGGGGGTCGAAGGCGACCAGGTCGAACTCGTCGCGCACCTCGGGGCTGACGATGAGCCGGGCGGAGGACAGGAAGTCGACCGCGGAGGCGCCGGGGCCGCCGGGGTTGACGAGGATCGAGCCCGCCGGGTCGTCGTCCGTCGCCCTCACGCGGGCAACCGCGATCTTCACCGTCGGGCCGTCAGGCGCCGCCCAGTCCAGAGGCACCTCGACCTGGGCGCACTCGTCGGCCTCCTGGCAGTCCGACCAGTCGACCTGCTGGGAGTAGAACCGCTCCGCGCCGGGCGGCGCCGACACCGGCGGCTCGGGCGTGACGCTCGCGCCCGCCGTCGGCGTCACCTGGTGCACCGGCGCGACGCAGCCCGCCAGCAGTCCGGCTGCCAGCAGCGCGACGAGGGGCGGCGTTAGGCGCCGGGCGAGGCGTGACACGGCCCCCACGGTACTGCCCCGTTGTGTGTGGTCCGGCCCGCGCCCAGCACCGAAGTTCAGCGGCGCGCCAGCCTCCGACTCCAGGCGACGGCCAGCCCACCGAGTGCCAGCACCACGAGCGCCGCCGCGAGCAGGGGAGTCGCGGCGAAGCCGGTCGACGAGAGCCCCGAGCCGCCCTGCTGCCCCGTGCCGCCGGGCGGCTCGGTGACCGGGACGGTGACGTCGAGCGTCGTGGTGCTACGGGCCGTGCCGCCCACGGCGTTCGTCAGCGTGAACCCCACCATCAGCCCGTCGTCGGCCGCGGTGGGCGTGTACGCCGCGAGGTACCCCGTGCGAACCGCCGGAGCCCCGAGCAGCCGCTGGACCAGCGCGACCCCGGTGACGGTGCTCGTGGTGAACCCGGCCGGCGGAGCCGTCCAGGTGTGACCGCCGTCACGGGAGACCTGCCATGTCGGCGTGCCGCCCGACGAGAGCACCACCCAGCTCATCGACACCGGCGTGCCCGCGGTCGCAGCCGTGATCGCCGGCGGCGCGCCGACGAACGACGGCGGCTCGATCACCGTCAGCGTCGCCGGCCCGCCGATCGCCTGGACCGGCCCGGAGCCGATCGTCGAGGCGGCCACCACCCGCACGCGCAGCCCGTCGTCGGCGAGCGTCGGCGTCAGCGTCAGCTGCGGACCCGTGCCCGCGTCCGTCCAGGCGACGCCGTCGGTGGAGGTCTGCCACGTCAGAGCCGGAGCCGGGCGTCCGGACGCCGTGGTGCTGAACGTCACCGCCACCCCGGGCCGCGTCGTCACGTCCGCCGGGGTGGTGACGGTCGGTGCCGAGAGGACCGTGAGCAGCGCCGGTGCGCTGGCGGCCGTGCCGTGCGCGTTGGTCGCCACGGCGCGGTACTGGACGCCGTCCAGCGCCGAGGACCCGATGACGCTCAGCGTGGGCCCGGTCTGGCCGAGGAGGTCCGCCCAGGTGCCGCTCGCGTCGGACTGCCACTGCAGCACGGGCGCCGGCACGCCGAAGACGCCGACGGTGAACGTTGCGACGCCGCCGGCGTCGACCGTCGCCGGCGCGGGCTCGGCGGTGACCAGCGGCGCGGCGGCGACGGTGATCCGCGCCGACGCGGTCGTGGCCACGCCCGCGCCGGTGAACTCCGCGCGGACCAGCATGCCGTCGTCGGCGGCGGTGAGCGTGCGGGTGTAGGTGGTCCCGGTCGCGCCCGGCACGTAGGACCAGGCCTCACCGGGCGCCGCGTACTGCCATCGAACGGTCGGAACCGGGTTTCCGTGGGCAGAGGCCGCGAACGTCACCGCCTCACCGATCACGCCGCTGACGCTCGTCGGGTCGGCGCCCACCACCGGGCCGTACGTGACGGTCAGCACCGCAGCGGGGCTGGGCGTCTCGACGGTGGTGGAGTCGACGAACGTGCTGGTCGCCACCGCGCGGTACTGGCTGCCGTCCAGCGCCGCGGCTCCGACCACCTCGAACGTCGGGCCGCTCGCCGCCGGGACGTCCACCCAGGCGCCCCCGGTCCACCGCTGCCAGCGGATCGCCGGTGCGGGCTTGAACCCCACGGGTGTCGCGGAGAAGGTCGCCGTGACGCCCTCGGCGACCGTCGTGCTCGCCGGCCCGCTGAGGGTGCCCGTGTACTGCACCGTGAGCACCACCGGCGTGGTGTCGCCGGCCCCGGCTCCGGTCAGGTGCGCCCGGACCAGGAGGCCGTCGTCGCCCGCGGTCGTCGTCCGGTGGTAGGTGGCCGACGAGGCGCCGGCGACGTCGGTCCACGTCGAGCCGTCGGTCGACGTCTGCCACTGGTAGGCGGGCGCCGGGTTGCCGGCCGCCACCACGCTGAACCCGGCCACCTGCCCGGCCACCACGGTGACCGGGGTCGGCGCCGTGGCGACCTCCGGCCCCCACGTGACCGTGAGCGTCGCCGCCGCGGACGTGGCCGCCGAGCCGACGTCGTTCGACGCCACCGCGCGGTACCGCGTCCCGTCGAGGGCTCGCGTCACCGACGCCACCGTCAGCGTGCTCCCGGTCGCTCCGGGGACCGGGGCCCACGTCGACGAACCGGGCGCGGCCGACTCCCACGTCACGGACGGCGCGGGCGAACCCGACGCCGTGACGGTGAACACCGCGCTGCCGTTCTCCAGGACGGTCTGGTCCGCGGGGTTGCCGACCGTCGGCGGCACGAGGAGCCCGACGCTCACCGGGACCGACGCGCCGTCCACCGAGACCGTGACCGTCGCCGGGGCTCCACCCATCGTGAGCGTGCCGGAGCCGGTCAGGTCGGCGCCCAGCGTCGCGTCGCCCGCGACGCTCCCCACGCCACCCGCCGACCACTGCACCGGGGCGACGGCCAGCGCCGCCACGATCGAGTCGGCCACGTCCGTGCCGTCCGACATCGCGATCGTGGCCGTGATCGTCGAGGTCTCGCCGGCGCGGACCGCCGCGGGGGCCGCCGTCCCGGTCAGCACCACGGCCGGCAGCACCGTCGTCGCGTCCGGCGCGGTCTGGCAACCGGCCTCGGCGGGAGGGTTGGCGCAGCCCCACCAGTTGCCGGTGACGGTGACGCCGGTGCCGCGCACGGCGTCGCGCGTGGTCGTCGCGCCGATCACGGTGGCGTTGCCCACCAGCCGGGAGCCCGTCACCGAGCCGGCGCCGAGGTGCAGGGCGCCGCCGGAGCCGGCGGCGCCCGTGACCGTCCCTCCGGCGACCGAGCTCTCCTCGATCGTCGTCGTGCCCGCAGGGGACCACACCGCGGACCCGAAGGCCTCCGACGGCGAAGCGGACGTCACGGTGTTGCCGTCGAACGTGGTGCGGCTGATCGTCGTCGTCGGCTGCCCGGCGAACGACTGGACGTACACCGCACCGCCGCCGACCACGCCGGCAACAGACGTTGCGTCCACGCTGTTCCCGGCGAAGGTCGACCCGGTGATCGTCACGGTGTCGGAGGAGTCGACGGCGATGAACGCCACCGCCCCGCCGGAGGCTCCGTAGGCGGCGTTCCCGCTGAACGTGCACCCGTCGATCGTCAGCGACCCGCCGGTCATCGAGACCGCGCCGCCGGCGGCCGCTGCGAAGGGTGCAGCGGACGGCACGTTGGCGTTGCCGGTCACCGCACACTCGCGCAGCGTCAACGCGTCGGGGGCACCGGGGTCCCCGCTGCCGGCCAGGATCGCGCCGCCGCCGAGGTCCGCGGCCGGACCCGTGCCGCCGGTGACCGTCAGTTGCTCGAGCGTCAGGTCGAGGCCGCCGACGAGGAAGGGGTCGAGGTCGAAGGCGCGCGTGCCCGCGGCCGCCTTGATCGTCGTCGCCCCCGCGCCCGCGCCGGTGACCCTGACCACGGACCCAGCGAGATCCGGCGACACCGACAGGGGGCCGCTCAGCTGGATGGTCCCGGCCGGCACGGTGACCGTCGCGGGCGAGGCGCCCGGGGCCGTGGCGAGGCAGAGCGCCTCGCGCAGCGTGGTCTCCGCGACGCCGTCCGAGCATCCGGAGACCAGCGCGGCGTCGCCCACGGTGGTCACGACGAGCGTCGCGGCGGCGGTCGCGCCGGTCGGCACCAGCGCTCCGGCGACCACCAGCGCGGCGACGGCTCCGAACGAGAACAGGGGGCGCGAAGTGCGGTGGGCGCGAGGCACCACCGGAGCCTAGGAGGTTTCACCCGCCGCCGTTCGGCCTTCTGACCTCGGAGAACGGGTGATTCTGCTTATGATCACCCGTCCGCCGCACCCCCCGGAGCACCTGCAGTGATCACGCGACGCACCTTCCTCGCCTCGACCGCCGGCATCGCCGCGGCCGGCGCGGTGGCCGCCGCCGTCGGCGTCGAAGTGACGCGCCGGCCGATCCCCCTGACGCTGGCGAGCATGCGCGGCCTCGTCGGCCAGAGCTTCCGGGACGACGAGACCGGGGCGAGCATCCGTCTCGACGACGTGAGCGGGCCGGGTGGCGCCGCGCACGAGGACGCCTTCACCCTGACGTTCCGCACCGCCACGACCGACGAACTGCCGAGCGCCATCCGCACGCTGGTGCACGGCGACCGCGCGCTGACCCTCCACCTCGGGCCGGTGGGGCCCGACGGCGATCTGCTCGAGGCCGTCGTCAACCGGACCGTCTGAGCGATGCCGACCGCAGTGGCCGTGGCGCGCCGCAGCCAGACGCCCGAGGACGACGCGTTCCTCGCCGAGCTGTACGCGGCCACGCGCGCCGACGAGCTGGCCGTCACCGGCTGGGACGCCGCCACGGTCGCCGCCTTCTGCGCGCAGCAGCGCGCGGCCCGTGAGCGCTGGTACGCCGCGGCCTTCCCCGGCGCCCGCGCGCAGGTGCTCGTGGCGGACGGCGAACCGGTGGGCCGGCTGCTGACGCACCGGCAGGCCGGCATCACGTACGTCGTCGACATCGCGGTGGCGCCGAGCCGTCAGGGCCGCGGCATCGGCACCGCGGTGCTGCGCGCGCTGCTCGACGAGGCCGGCGGCCCGGTGCGGCTGACCGTGCGGCGCGACAACCCCGCCTGCCGGCTCTACGAGCGGCTGGGCTTCGTCGCCGTCGCGGACGACGGGCTCGACCTGGTGCTCGAGGCGGCCCGATGAGCGTGGAGGCGTCCTCGGCTGCCTGGCGGGCCGCGGTGGGCCTGGACCTGCTGGTCGAGGCCGGCAGCGCCGCGTCGACGTGGCGCTGCGCCGCCTACAGCGAGCCGGTCACGGCGGGTGGCTGGCTCACCTGGCACGTGACGTTCGAGGCGCCCGGCGCCCTCCCCCAGGGATCGGTGCTGGTGCACCTGCCCGATGCCGAGCCCGTGGCGGTCTTCGTCGTGCCGGAGGCGGCCACCGCCGGCGGCACCCGGCTGACGGCGACCTTCGTCGTACCCGACCCTGGAGGCGACTGATGTCCGTCGGCTACATCGGCGAGATCCGGATCTTCGGGGGGAACTTCGCCCCCCTCGGTTGGCTGTTCTGCGACGGGTCGCTGCTGCCGATCACCGAGTACGAGTCGCTGTTCCAGCTCATCGGCACCACCTACGGCGGCGACGGGGAGACGAACTTCGCGCTGCCCGACCTGCGCGGGCGCGCGCCGGTGCATCAGGGCAGCGGGGCGATCATCGGCGAAGCCGGTGGCGTCGAGGAGGTGACGCTGACCCTGCCGCAGCTGCCCGCGCACGGCCACACCCCGCTCGCCTCGGTGGCCGCGGCGACGAGCGGCGAGCCCGGGGCCGCCACGTGGGCGGCAGGGGCGACCGCCGCGTTCGCGACCACCGCGCCGGACACCGACCTCGCGATCGGGTCCGTAGGCCCGTCCGGCGGCAGTCTGCCGCACGAGAACCGGTCCCCGTCGCTGGGCGTCAACTTCATCATCGCCACCGTCGGCGTCTTCCCTTCACCGGTCTGAGGAGCACCCGTGTCCGAACCCTTCCTTGGCGAGATCCGGATGATGTCCTTCGGCCATGCCCCGAAGGGCTGGGCGCTCTGCGACGGCCAGCTGCTGCCGATCAACCAGAACCAGGCCCTGTTCTCCCTCTTGGGCACCATGTACGGCGGCGACGGCCGGGTGAACTTCGCGCTGCCGGACCTGAGGAACCGGCTGCCGATCCACGTCGGGCCGGACTTCTACCTCGCCCAGAAAGGCGGCGAGGTGGTGCACACCCTGATGGCCAGGGAGCTGCCGCCGCACACCCACCCCCTGACGGCGTCCGACGGCCCCGGGACGGCCACCTCCCCCGCGGGCGCCCGCTGGGCCGCCACCACCGTCTCCCACTACGGGCCGGCCAGCCAGGTGGCGATGCACGCCGCGGCCGTCGGGCCCAGCGGCGGCAACCAGTCGCACGAGAACCGAGGTCCGTACCTGGTGATCTCGTTCGCCATCGCCCTCGCGGGCATCTTCCCCTCGCAGAACTGAGGCGTCCCGTGTCTGATCCCTTCATCGCCGAGATCCGGATGTTCGCCGGGAACTTCGCCCCCACGGGCTGGGCCTTCTGCGACGGCCAGCTCCTGCCGATCCGGCAGAACACCGCGCTCTTCTCCCTGCTCGGCACCACGTACGGCGGCGACGGCAAGTCGACGTTCGCCCTCCCCGACCTCCAGGGCGTCACGCCGATCGGCCACGGCCAGGGCCCCGGCCTCTCCGACGTCCTTCTCGGCGAGCACCTCGGCGCCGAGACGGTGGGACTCACTGCCGAACAGATTCCGTCCCACACCCACACCGCGCGGGGCAGCACGGCCTACGGCACCACCGGAAACCCGTCCGGCGCGGTCTGGGCGGTGTCCCGGCAGGGGCGGGCGACCGAGAAGCTGTACGGCACCGGGAACGAGGTGGCGATGTCACCCGGCGCGCTCGGGGTCACGGGCGACGGCGTGCCGCACAACAACCTGCCGCCGTACCTCGTGGTGAGCTTCATCATCGCGCTGCAGGGCGTGTTCCCCGAGCGCCCCTGAGCCGAGCCCTACCCCTGCGGCCGCAGCGCGATCGCCATCGCCTCGACGGCGAGCAGCGGCGCGACGTTTCCGGCAAGCCGTGTGCGCGCCACACCCACCGCGTCCATGCGGCGCAGCGTCTGGTCCGCCGACGAGCCCGCGGCCAGCTCACGCACCAGAGCCTCCTGCTCGGCGTTGACCAGCTCGACGTCCGCTCCGAGCTGCACCACGAGCACGTCCCGGTACAGCGACAGCAGGTCCACCATCGCGCGGTCCAGCACGTCACGCTGCGCGCGGGTGGCGCGGCGCTTCTGCTCCTCCTCGAGCTGGCGCACCTGTGCGCGCACGGCCGGCGGCAGCGTGGCCAGGTCGCCCGCGCCGAGGGAGTGCAGCAGCGCGGCCCGCTCCGTGGCGTCCCGCTCGCCGGTGGCCGCCTTGGCGTCGGCCTGCGCGGTCTCGACGAGCTCGCCGGCGGCCAGCACCGCGTCCCCGACCCCGCGCACCCGGCCTGCCAGCGAGAGCACCCTCGCCCGGCGCTCGCGGGCCTGCGGGTCGCGCGCCAGCCGGCGCGCGCCGCCCCCCTGGCTCGAAGCCGCCCGGGCCGCCACCCGCGCGTCGTGCGGGTCCACGCCGTCCC
>JAEXPS010000068.1 GCA_023438885.1 Actinomycetes bacterium | reverse complement strand
CCGGCGAGTCGGCCGGCGGGACCACGGGCGTGCCGGCGGCGGGCGTCGGCGGGATCGGCGGCGTCGGCACCGCGGCCGGCCAGCCGGACACCACCCCGCCCACTGCCGAGAGCATCGTGCGCGCCTTGGCGGCGTGCTCCCCGGCGCACAGCACGGAGTACGACGACGCGACGATCTGGCTCGACGACGTGAAGTCGCGCCGACCACGCGAGAACGAGTACGTGATCACGGAGAACAGCAGGCCGAAGGCGCCGCCGAAGAGGATCGCGGGGATCATCAGCTTGAGCCCGTCGGTGGGCGAGAACAGCGTGAAGATCAGGCCGACGAACAGACCGAACCACGCTCCGGACGCGAACCCGCCGAGCGCCACCGACGGGTAGGAGAGCCGCCGCAGCACGCGCTCCACCGTCTTGAGGTCGGTGCCGACGATCGTCACGTGCTGCACCGGGAACTCGTTGTCCGCGAGGTGGTCGACCGCCTTCTGCGCCTCGAGGTAGGTGCGGTAGGTGGCCACGGTCTCGCCCTGGGGCAGGGTGGGGACTCGCGGGACGCGGTTCGCGCTGCTCATGCTCATGGGCTCGATCCTCCCGCACCCGGTGGGTCGCTGCCAGGCGCAACGGCGCACCGTACGCTTCGATCGTGAGCTCCGTCGGGACGAGGGTCTTCGTGGCGCGGCTGGCCGGCACGGCCGTCTTCGACCCCATCGGCGACCCTGTGGGCCGGGTGCGGGACGTGGTGCTCGTCGGCGGTTCCACCACGGCGCCGCGGGCGGTCGGCCTCGTGGTCGAGGTGCCGGGCCGCCGCCGCATCTTCCTGCCGATGACCCGGGTCACCTCGATCGACCCCGGCCAGGTGATCACCACCGGACTGCTCAACATGCGGCGCTTCGAGCAGCGCTCGGCCGAGACGCTCGCCGTCGGCGAGCTGCTGGACCGCACGGTCGACCTGGCCGACGGCGAGGGCCAGGCGGTGGTCGAGGACGTCGCCATCGAGCTGCAGCGCGGCGGCGACTGGCTGGCCACCAAGCTGTTCGTGCGCCACAAGGGCGGCAAGACCAGCCTGCTGCGCAGGCGCGGCACCACGCAGCTCGTCGGGCTCGACGAGGTGAGCGGGCTGTACCAGCGCGGCCAGGCCCAGGGCGCGGCGCTCCTGCTGGCGCAGTACGAGGACCTCAAGCCCGCCGACCTCGCCGAGCTGCTGCACGACATGGACCGCACCCGCCGCCTCGAGGTCGCCTCCGCCCTGCCCGACGAGCGGCTCGCCGACGTCCTCGAGGAGCTCCCCGAGGACGATCAGGTGGCGATCCTCGGCGGCCTGGGCCGCGACCGCGCCGCGGACGTCCTGGAGGAGATGCAGCCCGACGACGCCACCGACCTGCTGCGCGAGCTGCCCGACGAGACGCAGAACCTGCTCCTCGCGGCGATGGAGCCCGAGGAGGCGGCCGACGTGCGCCGGCTGCTGCTGTACGAGGACCGCTCCGCCGGCGGCCTGATGACCACCGAGCCGGTGATCCTGGGCCCGGAGACCCCGATCGCCGCCGCGTTGGCCCACGTGCGCCGGGCGGACCTCAACCCCGCGCTGGCCTCGACGGTCTTCGTGGTGCGCCCGCCGCTCGAGACCCCCACGGGCCGGTTCATCGGCGTGGTGCACCTCCAGCGGATGCTGCGCCACCCGCCGCACGACTCGATCGGCTCGATCGTCGACACCGACATCGAGCCCGTGCGCCCGGACACCCCGCTCCAGACCGTCACCCGAGAGCTGGCCACCTACAACCTCCTGGTGCTCCCGGTGATCGACGAGGACCGCCGCCTGCTGGGCGCGGTCTCGGTCGACGACGTGCTGGACCACCTGCTCCCCGAGGACTGGCGCGAGTCGGAGGACGAGGGGGTGAGCCGTGGCTAGCCGGCTGGACCAGCCGCGCGAGAGCCGGCGCACGCTGCTGCCGCGGGTCCAGATGGAGCAGGACGCGTGGGGCAAGATCTCCGAGTCGATCGCCCGGTTCCTCGGCACGCCCCGGTTCATCCTCTGGCTCACGGTGTTCTGCATCGCCTGGATCGCGTGGAACACCCTCGCGCCCGAGCACCTCCAGTTCGACAAGGCGAGCCTGGGGTTCACCGCACTGACGCTGGTGCTGTCGCTCCAGGCCTCCTACGCCGCACCCCTGATCCTGCTCGCGCAGAACCGGCAGACCGACCGCGACCGCGTCCAGGCCGAGCAGGACCGCCAGCGCGCCGAGCGGAACCTCGCCGACACCGAGTACCTCGCCCGCGAGATCGCCGCGATGCGGATCGCGCTCTCGGAGGTGGCCACCCGGGACTTCGTGCGCTCGGAGCTGCGCGCCCTGCTCGACGACCTCGCGGAGGAGCGCGCCGCGGCCACGGACGCCGACGAGCGTGACGAGGGCAGGGCCGCGACCTGACCACTCGATCACGGCCCGGCTCGCTCGCCGGCCCTCTCGCTGTCTCCCTGCTCGCCCTCGCCGCCTGCGTCACGTACTCCGTGCGGCAGTGGGCGCGCCTCGAGGCGCCGTCGTGGGACCTCGGCATCTTCACGCAGCTGGCCCAGCGGTACGCGGCCTTCGAGGCGCCGATCGTGGACGTCAAGGGCGCCGGCTACAACCTGCTGGGCGACCACTTCCACCCGATCCTGGTGCTGCTGGGAGTGCCGTACCGGTTCGCGCCGAGCGGCCTGACCGTTCTCGTGGTGCAGGACGTGCTGCTCGCGTTCTCGGTGTGGGTGATCGCCCGCGAGGCGGCGCGGCGACTCTCCCCGCTGACCGGCACGCTGATCGGCGTCGCCTACGCGCTGAGCTTCGGCATCGTCGGGGCCGTGGGCGTCCAGTTCCACGAGATCGCCTTCGCGGTGCCGCTGCTGGCGCTCTCCCTCGTCGCGCTGCTGCGCGAGCGGTGGCTGGCGGCGGTGCTGTGGGGCGCGCCGCTGGTGTTCGTCAAGGAGGACCTCGGGGCCACCGTGGTGGCGCTCGGGGCCGTGGTCGCGTGGCGCGCGTACGTCTCGTCGCGCTCGGGGGCAGGCAAGCCGTACGACGACGCACGGCGAGGCAGGTGGCTCGGACTGGGCCTGTCGGCCTGGGGCGCCGTGTGGCTCGTGCTGACGCAGCGCGTGATCCTGCCTGCGCTGAACCCGGACGGCGAGTTCGCGTACGCCGACCGGCTCGACGTCGCCGGGCTGCTGCGCCAGCCGTGGCTCCTCGTCGTCCACCTGGCCGACGACGAACGCAAGCTTGCGACCCTCGCGCTGCTGGTGCTGGCCACGGGGATCGTCGGGCTGCGCTCGCCCGTGGCGTTCGTCGCGGTACCGACCCTGCTGTGGCGGTTCTGGAGCGGCAACTACGGGTTCTGGGGCTACACCTGGCACTACAGCGCGGTGCTGATGCCGGTCGCGTTCGTCGCGCTGGTCGACGGGATCGAGCGCAGCCGGCAGTCGCGAACGGAGTGGGTGCGCGCGCTGGGCGCGTCCGCAGTGGCGATCTCGCTGACCGCCGCGGTGGTGCTGACGCCCCGGCTGCCGCTGGGCCGGTTCGGGGACGACGAGTTCTGGCAGGCGAACCCGCGAGGGGAGGCGGCGCACCGGGTGCTGGACGCGGTGCCCGCGGGTGCCTCGGTGGAGACGGACGTCGGGCTGATGGCGTACCTGGTGCCCGGGCGCACCGTGTACTGGTACGGGAACCAGGGCAACCCCGCGGCCGACTACGTCGTCTTCGACTCGCGGTGGGGCACGGCTCCCGGTGACGAGGACTCATTCCAGGACTGGGTCGAGCGGGACCATCCCGAGGCGACCTACCAGGTGCTCCTGATCGCGGACGGCTATCTGCTCGCGGAGCGGACGTCGCCCTGACCGGGTCCCGGTACGGGCCCACGGGGCCTTGGTAAGGACCACCTACGATGGCCGCATGCCCACCAGCACCGCGCCCGACGGGCTCGCCGCCACCATCCGCACCGCCCTGGCCGGAGTGCTCGACCCCGAGATCCGCCGGCCGATCACCGACCTCGGCATGGTGCGTTCGATCCTGGTCGACGAGGGCCACGTCACGGTCAAGGTCGACCTGACGGTGGCCGGGTGCCCGCTCAAGGACACGCTGGTCAAGGACGTCACCGCGGCGGTCGAGCCCATCGAGGGCGTGGCCGGCGTCACCGTGGAGCTCGGCACCATGAGCGCCGAGCAGCGCCAGGCGCTGCGCGAGCAGCTGCGCGGCGGCGCGCCCGAGCCGGTGATCCCCTTCGCCCAGCCCGGGTCGCTGACCAAGGTGATCGCCGTGTCGTCGGGCAAGGGCGGGGTCGGCAAGTCGTCGGTCACCGCGAACCTCGCCGTGGCGATGGCCCAGCAGGGGCTCGCGGTCGGCGTGGTGGACGCCGACATCTACGGGTTCTCGCTGCCGCGCATGCTCGGCACCCAGCAGCTTCCCACGCAGGTGGACGACATGCTGCTGCCGCCCGTGTCGCACGGCGTGAAGGTGATCTCCATCGGCATGTTCGTGCAGCCGGGCCAGCCGGTGGTGTGGCGCGGGCCGATGCTGCACCGGGCGCTCCAGCAGTTCCTGGCGGACGTGTTCTGGGGCGACCTCGACGTGCTGCTGCTGGACCTGCCGCCGGGGACGGGCGACGTGGCGATCTCGGTGGCGCAGCTGCTGCCGGGCTCGTCGCTCCTCGTGGTCACGACCCCCCAGCTGGCTGCGGCGGAGGTCGCGGAGCGCTCCGGGGCCGTCGCCCTGCAGACGCACCAGCGGATCGCCGGCGTGGTGGAGAACATGTCGTGGCTGCCGCAGCCCGACGGCTCGCGCCTGGAGCTGTTCGGCTCCGGCGGCGGCGCCCGCGTCGCCGACTCCCTGACGCAGCTGACCGGCCAGCCGGTTCCGCTGCTGGGCCAGGTGCCGCTGGACACGCGCCTGCGCGAAGGCGGCGACGAGGGCACCCCCATCGTCCTGTCGGAGCCGGAGTCCGGCGCGGGCAAGGCCCTCAACGACATCGCGGCGAAGCTGTTCACCCGCCGCGAGTCCCTGGCCGGCAAGTCC
>JAEXPS010000056.1 GCA_023438885.1 Actinomycetes bacterium | reverse complement strand
CGCCAGCGCGGCGTCGACACCCAGCCGGTGCGCGGCCGCCGCGACGTCACGCTCGTTCGACCACCGCGCGGCGGCCAGCCCCTTCGCCGCCGCGAGCGTGCGCTCGTCCGCCCGCCCCAACAGCTGCGCGACGACCGCCTCCTTGCCCGCGGACGCGGCCGACGGGTCGGCGAGGATGCGGCGCAGCGAGCCGGAGGCGTCGAGGGCGTCGACGAGCGCGAACATCTCGTTCGCCAGCGTCAGCGCGTCGGCACCGGCAGCGGCGACGACCGGCTCCCACCGGTCCTCGGCTGCCGCCAGCGATGCCCGGCTCGTTCCCTGCATCAGCGGACGCCCGCCTCGAGCTCGTCGAGGAACCGGTCGACGACGCGCGTGCGGCGCACCTCGTCCTCGAGCGACTCACCGACGATGCGCTCGGCCAGCGCGGTCGCCAGCGTGCCCACCTCGCCACGCAGGGACGTCATCGCCTGCTGGCGCTCGGCCTCGATCTGGCGCTGGGCGGTCTCGAGGATGCGGGCGGCCTCGTCGTTCGCCGTCTTCTTCAGCTCGGCGACGATCTGCTGCCCCTCCCCTCGCGCCTGCTCGCGGATGCGGGCGGCCTCGGCTCGGGCGTCGGCGAGCTGCTCGCGGTACTCGGCGAGCAGCTGCTGCGCCTCCTCCTGAGCCGCCTCCGCCTTCGCCAGCCCGCCCTCGATGCGCTCGGTGCGCGCGTCGAGGATCGCGGTGAACTTGGGCAGCAGCCGCCACACGACCACGCCGATGATCACCGCGCAGACGGTGGACCAGACGATGTCGGGAAGCGTCGGCAGGAGCACCGAGGGCGTCTCCTCCCCGGCTGCCAGAACGGTGGCGGTCAGCATGGGATCAGAAGATGAACCCGGCGACGAGACCGATGAGGCCGAGCGCCTCGATCAGTGCCGCCGCGATGAACATGTTGCCGCGCAGCAGGCCGGCCACCTCGGGCTGGCGAGCGGTCGCCTCCTGAGTCTTGCCGACCATGATGCCGAGGCCGAGGCCCGGGCCCAGGGTCGCCAGGCCATACCCGATGGTGGCGATGTTGCCGACGATCGCGCTCGAGCTGTCAACAGCCACGTGACTTCCTTCCGTCGTCGCCCCGGTGGGGCGTCCTGCTTCGTTCTGTGCTCCGCCGGCCCGGCCGGGCCGCGGGGTGGATCAGTGGTGCTCCAGGGACGTGCCGATGTAGGCCGCGGTCAGCAGGGCGAAGATGTACGCCTGCAGCGCGGCGATGAAGATCTCGAAGATCGTGAACGCCAGGCCGGCGGCGAGCGTCAGCGCCCCGACCGCCTTGACGGCCGCCGCCGCCTCGAAGAACAGGTAGCTGGTCGCCGAGAAGCACAGCACCAGCAGCAGGTGACCCGAGACCATGTTCACCAGGAGTCGGATCGTCAGCGTCGCCGGGCGCAGGACGAACGTCGAGATGAACTCGATGGGCGCCAGGATGATGTACACCGGCCACGGCACGCCGGACGGGAAGAGCGACGACCGCAGGTAGCCGAACGCGCCGTGCGTCCTGATGCCGGCCACGACGAACGCGACGTACGCGATCACCGCCATCACCAGCGGGAAGCCGATCACCGACGACCCCGAGATGTTGAGCAGCGGGATCACCCCGGTGATGTTCATGACGAACACCCCGAGGAAGATCACCGTCAGCACGGGGACGTACCTGCGGGCCTTCTCCTTGCCGATGATCTCCTCGGCGATCTGGACCCGCACGAAGTCCAGCACCATCTCGGCGACGTTCTGGGCACGGCCCGGCACCAGCGTCAGCTTGCGCGACGCCAGCCAGAGCCACAGGCACAGCCCGAAGGTCGCCAGCAGGCGGATCAGCATGATGCGGTTGATCTCGAAGGGCGAGCCCTCGAACGCGATCACCGGCGGGAAGAACTCCTCGACCCCCGGGACGTGGAAGCCGCCGCCGGAGTCCTCGGTCGCCGCGGCCATCGCGGTCGTCACAAGACTGAACAGCGCGAGCTCCCGTGGTCGAAAGGCACCTGGATCCGCCGTGCGGGCACCCCTCGAGGGCGTGCCCTGGCCGTGGATTGGACGAAGCCTAACCTATTCGTCCGGCTGGTCCTCGGCAGCGTTCGCAGGCCCGGACTGGGGCGAGACGTACGGCAGCCGGGTGTCCGTCACGGCACGCAGATCGAGCGCCAGTGAACCCAGGACACCGACCAGCAGCACGATCCCGAGCACCTGGGGGTCGAGCCAGTCGGCGTTGCGCACGAGCGCCAGCACGACGATGACCAGCACCACCTTGACCAGCCACGTGCCCATCACCACGCCGGTGACCTGCATCATCGGCGAGCGCAGGGTCCGCAGCATCACCAGCGGCGTCGACAGCGAGAAGACGGCGGCCAGCGCCACGCCGACCAGAGCGCCCCAGACCCCTGGCCACCCCGAGACGAACCAGCCGATCACCGGCGTGGTCACCAGGAGCACGGCGAGCAGGAGCAGGCAGTCGCGCAGCGCGCGGCGGAAGATCGGCCGCGCGGGCGAGGCGTCGGGCGGCGGGAGGGTCATCACACGTCCTGGCGTCGAAGGGAACGGCCCCGCAGAGGGCCGAGGGTCAGTGCGGTGGCGACGACGATGCCGGCACCGACGGCGATCAGCACGGTGGTGGTCGACCACCGCACCAGGCCCGCCGCGCCGAATGCGAACACGGCGGTCCACAGGTACATGATCGCCACCGCCCGCCGGTGGGAGTGCCCCAGGGCGAGCAGCCGGTGGTGCAGGTGGCGGGAGTCGGGGTGGAACGGCGACTTGCCCGCTCCCACCCGGCGGACCACCGCCCACGTCATGTCCAGCAGCGGCAGCAGCAGCACCGCGATGGGCAGAAGCATCGGCAGGTACGCGGGGAACGAGGCCCGGGCGGACACCGCGCTGAGATCGATCTGCCCGGTGACGACGATGCCCGCCCCCGCGATGAGGAACCCGAGCAGCATCGCCCCGGAGTCGCCCATGAAGATCCGCGACGGGAAGAAGTTGTGAGGCAGGAACCCGACGCACACGCCGACGAGGGCCGCGAGCACCAGGGTGGCGAGGCTGGCGTACGTCGCCGTGCTGGCGTACTGCTCGGTGGTGGTCATTGTCAGCAGGTAGCTGTAGACGAGGAACGCGGTGCCCCCGATCGCCAGCATCCCCGCAGCGAGGCCGTCGAGGCCGTCGACGAAGTTCACCGCGTTGATCGCCACCACCACCGAGACCACGGTGACGAAGACCGACACGCGGCTCGACCACGCGGTCACCCCGAACAGCGGCATCTGGTACAGCACCACGCCCTGCCACGCGAGGAACAGCGCGGCCAGCACCTGGCCGGTCAGCTTGGTCAGCCAGTCGAGGTCCCAGATGTCGTCGGCCACCCCGAGGGCGCAGACGATCGCGGCCCCGCCGACGATCCCGACGACGGGCCGAGGGTTCTCGAACACCGAGGAGAGGAACGGCATCTGGCTCGCCACCGCCACGCAGATGACCAGCCCGCCGAGCATCGCCAGCCCGCCGAGCCGGGGCGTCGGCTCCGTGTGGACGTCGCGCGCGCGGACCGCCGTCACCGCGCCCCAGGCGACCGCGAGCCGCCGGGCGACAGGCACCAGCAGGTAGGTCGCCGCTGCGGCGACGACGATCAGGAGCAGGTAGGCCCTCACGGCTCGTCCGCCTCCGGCGGAGCCGGCGCCTCGACGTCGGCGAGCTCGGAGAGCCGAGCGAGGCCGATCGCACCGGCGCGCACCAGCCGGAGCCGATCTCCGGTGGCGTCGAGGATCGTCGACGGCGTGGGGCCCGGCGTCGGGCCGCCGTCGAGGTAGACGGCAACCGACTCCCCGAGCTGCTCGACCGCCGCGGCGGCGGACGTCGCCGACGGCTGCCCCGTCCGGTTGGCGCTCGAGACGGCGAGCGGGCCGGTGCGTCGCAGCAGCGCGAGCGCCGCCGCCTGGTCCGGGACGCGCAGCGCCACCGTGCCATGCGTCTCGCCGAGGTCCCACCTCAACGAGGGTGCGGACCTCACGATGATCGTCAGGCCGCCGGGCCAGAACGTCGTTGCCAGGGTGCGCACGTCGGCCGGCACGTCGATCGCCAGCCCGTCGAGCGTCGCCAGGTCGGGGATCAGCACCGGCGGCGGCATCTGCTTGCCGCGGCCCTTGGCGGCCAGCAGCGCCTGCACGGCCGCCGGCGAGAAGGCGTCGGCCCCGATCCCGTACACCGTGTCGGTGGGCAGCACGACGAGCTGGCCCCGCGCCACCGCGTTGACCGCCTCGTCGATCGCCGGCCCCCACGTCTGCGGGTCGGTGGCGTCGAGGATGTGTGTCACGGGCAGGCAGTCTCCCACGTCGACACCGCGGCCGTGCGGCGCGCGACGAGGGCACGGGGCCGCCCGGCGAGGTCGTCGACCGTGCGCGCCTCGGCGAACGCCCCGGTGGCCTGCGCAGCAGCCAGCAACGCGTCCGCCTGGACCTCCGCGTGCTCGACGACCAGCAGGCCACCGGCCCGCAGCAGCCGCACCGCCGCGGCGAGCACCGCCCGCGGCACGTCGAGGCCGTCCGCGCCGCCGCCGTACAGGGCGAGGTCCGGGTCGTGGTCGCGCACCTCGGGCTCGGTGGGCTCGGCGTCGGGCGGGATGTACGGCGGGTTCGCGACCAGCACGTCCACGGCGCCGGTCAGCTCGGCGAGCAGCGCCGGGTCACGGACGTCCCCCTGCTGGGCACGCACCCGGGCGCCGGCCGCCGCCGCGTTGCGGGCCGCCAGGGCGACCGCCTGCTCGGACAGGTCCACGGCGACCACGCGCGCGGCCGGCACCTCGGTGGCCACCGCCACGGCGATCGCACCCGTGCCGGTGCACAGGTCCACCACGAGGGGGTCGGCCCCGGTCGCCACGCGCGCCGCCGCCTCCTCGATCGCCAGCCCGGCGACCACCTCGGTCTCGGGACGCGGCACGAAGACGCCTGGTTCCACCGCCAGCGTCAGGTACCGGAACCCGGTGCTGCCGACGATGTGCTGCAGCGGCTCGCGCCGCCGCCGGCGGTCGACGAGCGCGGCATAGGTGCCGGCGAAGTCGTCGGGCACCTGCGGGGGCACGACGAGGTCCACCCGCTCGCGGCCGAGCGCGAAGGCCGCCAGCGCCAGCGCGTCGTGGCGCGCGGAGGGCACCCCGGCCTCGTCGAGCACCCGCGCCGCCCCCTCCACCATCTCCCGCAACCCCCCCCCCCCCCCCCCCCCCCCCCCCCCCCGGAGCCCC
>JAEXPS010000197.1 GCA_023438885.1 Actinomycetes bacterium | reverse complement strand
GCCCCGGGGCGTTCGCGTCCCGGGGCCGCGGCTCGTCGGGCGAAAGGGTGGTGCCGCGGTGGCGGCGATGGTGGAGCTGCGCGGGGTGACGAAGGACTTCGTCGACGGCAAGCGGACCGTGCGAGCGGTCGAGGACGTCTCGCTGGACGTCGCCCACGGCGAGGTGTTCGGCGTGATCGGCCACTCCGGGGCCGGCAAGAGCACGCTGGTGCGGCTGGTCAACGCGCTGGAGCGGCCGAGCGCGGGGACCGTCACGGTCGGCGGAACCGAGATCACGGCGCTCCCCGAGCGGCGGCTCCGGGACGTCCGGGCCGGAATCGGGTTCATCTTCCAGCAGTTCAACCTCATGTCGTCGCGGTCGGTGGCCGGCAACGTCGCGTACCCGCTGGCGGTGGCCGGATGGTCCCGGCCGGACCGCGCGGCGCGCGTCGCCGAGCTGCTCGACTTCGTCGGCCTCGCCGACAAGGCCGACCAGCGGCCCAGCCAGCTCTCCGGCGGGCAGAAGCAGCGGGTCGGCATCGCCCGGGCTCTGGCCACCAGCCCCGCGCTGCTGCTGGCCGACGAAGCCACGAGCGCGCTGGACCCCGAGACCACCAAGGACGTGCTGGACCTGCTGCGTCGAGTCAACCGCGAGCTCGGCGTGACGATCGTGCTCATCACCCACGAGATGTCCGTGGTCAGCTACCTCGCCCGGCGGGTCGCCGTGATGGAGGCCGGGCGCGTCGTCGAGCTCGGCGACGTCTACGACATCTTCGCCGACCCCCGGCAGGGGGTCACCCGGCGGTTCATCTCGACCGCACTGCACGACCGGCCGCGGCCCGACGTCGTCGAGCGCCTCCGGGAGCGGCACGCCGGGCGGATCGTCACTGTGGCCGTCGCGGAGGGCCGGGCGTCGACGACGTTCGTCGCCGACCGGTGGCAGGCGCACGGGCTGCGCTCGGAGATCGTCTACGGCGGCGTGACCGAGGTGGACTCGAGACCGCTGGGATCGCTGACCTTCGAGCTCGTCGGCGAGCCTGCCGCGGTCGATGCGGCGCTGAGCGAGGTCCGGGCGCGCACCGAGTTGGTCGACCACGGCAGCGCCGCCCGGCCGAAGGCAGGCGAGCGCTGATGGACTGGGAGAAGCTCGGGCCGCTGCTGTGGCAGGCGTTCCGCGAGACCCTCTACATGACCAGCGCCACGCTCGTGATCGGTGGCCTGCTCGGGCTGGTGCTCGGCATCACCCTCTACGTGACGAGGCCGGGCAACCTGCTGCCGAACCAGGCGGTGTCCACCGGCCTCAACGTGCTGGTCAACACCATCCGGCCGATCCCGTTCATCATCTGGGTGACGGCGATCCAGCCCGTCGCGATCGCGATCAGCGGCAAGAGCTACGGCACCAACTACGCGATCGTCGCGATGGCGCTGATGGCGACCTTCGGCACGTCGCGCATCGTCGAGCAGAACCTCGTCGCGCTCGATCCGGGAGTCGTCGAGGCGGCTCGAGCGATGGGTGCGGGGCCGTTGCGGATCATCCTGACCGTGGTGATCCCGGAGGCGTTGGGCCCGCTGATCCTCGGCTACACGTTCCTGTTCGTCGCGATCGTCGACATGTCGGCCGTGGTCGGCGTCATCAACGGCGGCGGACTCGGGCAGTTCGCGCTGACGTACGGCTACCAGCAGTACGACTACGCCGTCACCTGGGTCGCGGTCGCGGTGATCGTGGCGATCGTGCAGCTCGCCCAGCTGCTCGGGAACTCTCTGGCCAGGCGCGTGATGCGCCGGTAGGGCCCGCGACCAGGCGACCTCAAGACGGAGCCGACGACCGTCAGGCTGCCGGACCGAACTCCACCTCGTCGACGGTGGCGACCGCGGCCGTGCGGCCCGGCGCCGTGTGGTCCTCCCAGTACACGTTGGTGTGCGCGATCACCAGGTCCGGGCTGGGCGCACCCCATGCGGTGAGGTCCTCGGTGGTGTGCGCGTCCGAGACCAGCGTCACGTCGTACCCGCGCGTCACCGCGCCGTGGATCGTGGACCGGATGCAGGCGTCGGTCTGCGCACCCGCGACGACGAGCCGGCCGACTCCCAGCCCGGCGAGCACCTGCTCCAGGTCGGTCTCCTCGAACGAGTCGCCGTAGTGCTTGTCCACACGCGGCTCGCCCTGCGCGGGCGTCAGCTCCGGCACGATCTGCCATGCCTCGCTGCCCGGCTGGCGTTCTCCGTCCGAGTCCTGGACCCAGACCACCGGCGTCGCGTGGGCGCGGGCCTTGTCGACGAGCGCCCCGATCCTGCCGACCACGGCGTCCCGCTCGTACGCGTCCGCGACGACCCCGTTCTGCACGTCGACGACGAGCAGTGCTGTGTTGGGCCGGTCCTTCAACGTGGTCATGCTGCTCCCTCTCGATGGCGGTCGATCCTCACGCTAGGCGCCGCCACCGATGCCGGCACTACGCATTTTCGCGCAGTGTGCGCCGGCGCCCCTCCAGAGCCACGAGCTCGGCGAACGTCGCCGTGTAGGCGGGGTCGTCGTCGGCCATCCGCTGAAGCCTGCCCCGGATCTCGGCGATCTGCCGCGTGTACCCGATCTCGACGAGGCGGCGGATCACCCCCCGCACGTAGTCACCCAGGGCCTCGGGCCGATCCTCCGGCAGGGGCGCGACGGCCAGCTCGGTCACCAGCGGCCGGACGGGCTCGGCGGCCTCCTCCAGCACCAGGCCCACCCAGCCGGTGGCGATGCCGCCCGCCTCGGCGACCGAGGCGCGCGCCCCCCGCAGCCCC